>JAZONZ010000022.1:0-28021 GCA_045654765.1 Christensenellaceae bacterium | reverse complement strand
CTTTTTGCCTTGTAAAAAAACACAACTTTGTTTGCAAAGTGGCTAATGCCAAAGTTATATTAAATAAATCCACAACTTGCCGTAGGCAAATATCACTGCCAATAGGCAATATCACTCGCTTTTAGCGAATATAACAAATCCGCAAGGATTTATTTAGCTGTCGCTAATTCCCTACGGGAAGAGCGACAATTTTGCTATTCTTTTTTTATTTAATTTTACGGCATTCAAGATAGTATCTTTTATCTTCGGCGTGCCCCATTGAGAAAGTTTTTCTTGGAAGAGCACCATCGTACATAACCGTTTTGAAAAGTTCAGATTTTTCCATACCAGAAAAAATAAAGCCTATTGAATTTTCTTTACTTGATAATTCTTGAACTGAATTTTCGCCGTGAATATAATCAACTACTGCGTCTTTATTTTTAGAAATATAATCGTCAATAAAATTTTGAAGCGTAGCAACGGTTAATTGTAAAGTAGGTTTTTCAATAACTATTCTTTCTTTATTTTTACCATAGTAACAATCAACTATTTGCTCACTACCATTACCGTTTAAATTGCTTATATAATTTTTAAGTTCTTTTAACACTTTTTGTGGGTTTACGTTAAACATTACCCTATAAATAGGCTCGAACTTTAATGCAACGTCGTGAATATTTACAATTTCTACAAGTGCGTATCTTGCAGGGTGTGTAGACGCTTTTTCTATGCCGATTTGACTTTTAATTTCTTCATATGATGCTTTTGCAGTTGCAAGCGAGTGATTGCCATCGCCTACTGCAAAAAGTAACGGCGTTAAATTTTTATCTCCGTATCTACTTTCAATTTTTTCACTAGTTATAAGATTATCTAAGGCTAAAGAGAAATTTTTAACGTTTTCTTTAGACATTATCGTGCCTTTTACGTGCCCACCGTTTAACATTAGGTCGGTATCGTAAACGACTTTTCCGTTACAACATTTTGAAAGAGGCTCGATTGCAGTTTTTTCCGGGTCGTCAATTAAAAGCATAACGTGTGGAAGTTCAATTTCAGCGTTTCTACGAATAGCCACTCTTGGAGGAATTCTTTCTTCAACGGTGGCTTCCGTTGCCCTTATGAGTGAATTAGCCCCTTTATGGTAATCGTAACTTTCTAAGTCGATTGCCATAACTACGCCTTTACGAATAGTTCCGTTAGACTGAGTTCTTTCAACGTAAATTGCCGTATCTTTTATAGTAACTAACACCTCTTTTAGATATTCTTTCATCGTTTGATTTATTTTTGGTATTAATTTTTCAGCGTCTTCAAGATAAACTTCGGGCAAGGTTATATTTAACGTTGACGGAGAAGATAAAACTTCTTTTTTTACCTTTTCCCAATACTCTGGCTGACTTGTAAATTGGTCACAAGCAATTACCGCCCATTGATAACCTTTCACTTTTGAAAAATCAGGTAATAAAATATCCGTCGTGGTATAGCATTTGTTATTCATAAATAATTTCCTTTAATAAATTTTACATCAATATTTTAACATAATTTTTGACACGTTTTAAACGTTTTTTATTCATTATCTAATTGATTATCACAATAAATACATCTTATTGCATCGCCAACTTTTTTGCCAACGGTTTTAAGTTCTTGTTCTTTTTGCGTTATACATTTAGGATTTGAACAATTACATACGTCTTTAACTAAGTTGTATTTTAAATTAAACTTGCCACCGCATTCTTTTGCTTCTTCTAAAAGTTTTAAAATTAAAGCCATTCGCATAAGTTTGCCGTTAAATACTTGTTTAAAGTAACACGCTCTACTATCGTTATCAATATCAACGCTTATTTCGTTTACCCTTGGAAGCGGGTGTAATACGATAGTATCACTTTTTGCTTTTTTCATTTTTTCGCTCGTTAAAATATAAACGTCTTTAAGTCTATTATAATCTTCAATATAACTAAAACGTTCTTGTTGTACCCTTGTCATATACAATACGTCAAGACTTCCTAAAGAGTCTTCTAAATTATCCGTTTCAATAAAGTCCATATTATTTTTTAATAAAATATCTTCTTTAACGTAAGACGGAACTTTTAATTCGTTTGGCGAAATCAATACGACTTTAATATTGTTATATCTTGCAAGCGCACCTAAAAGCGAGTGTACCGTTCTACCATACTTTAAGTCACCGCAAAAACCAACGGTTAAATTATCAAGTCTACCCTTTTCACTTTTAATAGTTAAAAGGTCGGCAAGAGTTTGCGTTGGGTGTTTATGCCCACCATCGCCTGCGTTTATTACAGGAATTGATGCGTTTAACGCAGCAACGAGTGGCGCGCCTTCTAAAGGATGACGCATAGCGATAATATCAGCGTAACAACTAATAACTTTAGCCGTATCGCTTACGCTTTCGCCTTTACTTGCAGATGACGAACTTGCTGAAGAAAAACCTATAACTTGTCCCCCAAGTTCAATCATTGCCGATTCAAAAGAAAGCCTTGTTCTTGTAGACGGCTCAAAAAATAACGTTGCAAGTTTTTTGCCTTTGCATTTTTCGTTATACTTTAAAGGATTGCTTTTTATATCTAAAGCAACGTCAATTAAACTATCAATTTCTTCAACCGTTAAGTCGACAATATCAATTATACTACGCATAATTCTCCTTACTTTATCCAACTTTCATCACTTGGATTATTTCTAAATGCTATAAGTTTAGCAATATCTTCTTCTTTAACGTAACCTTCTTCTGCTGCAACCTTACTAATAACGTCAAAGTTTGTTAAAGAAATATTTTTAACGTTTGCTTGTTCAAGTCTTTCTAAGCCTTTTTTCATACCGTAAGTAAAGATACTCACAACGCCTAAAACTTCAGCGCCTGCTTCCCTTAAAACGTTTACTACTTCAATTACGCTACCGCCCGTTGAAATTAAATCTTCAACTACTACTACTTTTTGACCTTTTTCAAGTCTACCTTCTATTTGGTTTTGCCTACCATGGTCTTTAGCACCTGAACGAACGTAGCCCATAGGAAGTTCCATAATATGACCAACAATTGCTGCGTGTGCAATACCAGCGGTTGAAGTTCCCATTAAAACTTCTACTTCTGGATAATTTTCTTTAATTACTTTTGCTAAACTATTTTCAACGTCGTTTCTAACTTCAACGCTCGTTAACGTTAAACGGTTATCACAATATACCGGACTTTTAATTCCACTTGCCCAAGTGAAAGGCTCGTCTGGTCTAAAGAAAACCGCCTTAATTTTAAGTAAATCTTTTGCAATAAGTGTTTGAATATCTTTCATATTTATCTCCTTAATCATTTAAAAACTCTGCTACGCATTTTTTATAAGCAAGTACGGGATTTTCACTTGCAGTTATAGGTCTACCTACTACGATATAATCTGAACCGAGTTGCCTTGCCATTTTTGGAGTTGTAACTCTTTTTTGGTCGCCCATTTCGCCGTCACTAAACCTAACGCCCGGTGTGATTGTTAAAAATTCATTACCGCAAACGTTATGTACTTTGCCCGCTTCAAGTGGCGAACAAACTACACCGTCAAGCCCTGCTATTTTAGCGTTTTTAGCATAGTGCATTACAACTTCATCAATAGGTTTATTGATAAGCAAATCTTTTTGCATACTTTCTTCATCAGTAGAAGTTAGTTGTGTAACGGCTATTAAAATAGGTCTTGTGCCGTCTTCACGAGTTAAACCTTCTAATGCCGATTTCATCATATTTATAGTTCCACTTGCGTGTAAATTACACATATCAACGTCAAGTTTAGATAAAACCGCCATAGATTTTTTAACCGTGTTTGGAATATCGTGAAGTTTTAAATCTAAAAATATTTTATGCCCACGCTTTTTTATTTCTTTAACGATACTTGGACCTTCACTATAATATAATTCCATACCAATTTTTACAAAAGGCTTAACGTCAGTAAATAAATCTAAAAAACTTAAAACTTTTTCTTTACTATCAAAATCACAAGCAATTATTACGTCTTTTGCCATTATTTTGCCACTCCTATAATTTCTTTAAGACTATTTATCTTATATTTTTCCATTGTTAATGGAAGTTCTTCTATTATTTCTTTACAAGCAAACGGATTAACTAAATTTTGAGCGCCTATTTGTACGGCGGTTGCACCAGCCATCATCATTTCAATAACGTCTTCACTATTAGTAACTCCACCCATACCTATAACCGGAATATTTACGGCGTTACTTACTTGATATACCATTCTTAAAGCAACGGGGAATATGCCCGCACCTGAATATCCGCCCATTTTATTTGCTATTATAGGTTTTTTGCTTTTTAAATCAATTCTCATACCAAGCATTGTGTTTATTAAACTTATGCCGTCAGCACCGTTATCTTCGCACGCTTTGGCAATTGAAACGATATCCGTAACGTTAGGCGACAACTTCATTATAACGGGCTTTGTAGTTACGCTTTTTACCCTTTTTACCACTTCGCCTACAAGTTTTGTATCAGTACCAAAACTCATACCACCGCCGTGCACGTTAGGACAACTTACGTTTACTTCAAGCCAACCTACTATATCTTGTTTATCTAATTTTTCGCTTGTATAAGCATATTCGTCTAATGAAAAACCGCTAACGTTTGCCATAACTTTTTTATGAAAACATTTTTTTAATTTTACAAGTTCTTCATTTATAACTTTTTCAACACCCGGGTTTTGCAACCCTACCGCATTTATCATACCGCTACTACACTCGGCTATTCGTGGCAGTGGATTTCCAAATCTACTCTCTTTCGTAGTGCCTTTAAAAGAAAAAGTTCCTAATATATTTATATCGTAAAACTCGTTAAACTCATAGCCGTATCCAAACGTACCGCTTGCTGGAATTATAGGATTATCAAGTTCAATTCCGCATAAATTAACGCTTAATTTCCCCATATAATTTCCTCCTTTTTAAGTACTGGACCATCTTTACAAATTCGTTTATTTCCGTATAAAGTTTTGCACGAACACCCCATACAAGCACCAAAACCGCAACCCATTCTCTCTTCAAAACTGAACTCGCCACTCGTTTTAATTGCGTCATACACCGCTTTTAACATAGGTTCTGGACCGCAGGTATAAACGTATGAATATTCTAACGAATCTATTGCGTTAGTTACAAACCCTTTTAATGAATACGAGCCGTCTACCGTTGTTACGATTACTTTTGCTCCAAGTTTTTCAAACTCATTGACGTAAAAAATTTCACTTTTTGTATTAAAGCCCATAACGACGGTTACGTTTTTACCTTGTTTTATTAAATTTTTCGCTAACAAATATAAAGGGGGAACACCAACGCCACCACCTATTAAAAGTGGATTGTTTCCACTTTTACTTTCGTCATAGCCGTTACCTAAACCCGTTAAAATATCTAATTCGCCGTCAATCATTTTAGAGAGTTTTAAAGTTCCTTTTCCTACCACTTTATAGATAATTGTAACTTTATCGCCATCTAAATTATTAACTGAAATAGGTCTACGAAGATATAACCCGTCAATTTTAACGTTTATAAATTGTCCCGACTTGGTAATTTTAGACGTATCGCCTTGTAATACCATTTTATAAACGTTTTCACAAAGTTTTACGTTTTCAATTATTTTGAAAAGCCCTTGTTTCATTATAACTCCTTACGCATCTATTGTAGAAATGCAAATTGTCGTTTCTTCTAAAACGTCAAGCAACGTTGCAACGGTATCAAGTGAAGTGAATATCGTAACGTTGTTTTCAGTAGCAAGTTTTCTAATTTCATGACCATCGTTAGTAGAATTAGTGCTACCTATATCACTCGTATTTATTATGTAAGCCAAATAGCCTTGTCTTATAGCATTTGGAATTTCTTCACTGCCTTCGCTTATTTTACCCATTGCGTGAGTTTTTACGCCGTTCTCTTTTAAGAAATTTGCAGTTCCCTTTGTGGCTTGTATGTTAAAGCCTAAATTATAAAATCTCTTAACCAAAGGCAATACTTCTTCTTTATCTTTATTAGCAACGGTTACAAATACCGTTCCATAATTTTGGACTTTCATTCCCGATGCTTGAAGGGCTTTATAAAATGCACGATATAATTTATCGTCATACCCTATCGCTTCGCCCGTTGATTTCATTTCAGGTGATAAATAAGCGTCAAGTCCCCTTATTTTGTTAAACGAGAATACCGGAACTTTTACGTACCAACGCTCTTTTTCTTTTGGATATATTTCAAAAAATCCTTGCTCTTTAAGTGATACGCCCATTATAACTTGCGTAGCAATATCGGCTAAACTATACCCCGTTGCTTTTGATAAAAACGGTACCGTTCTTGATGAACGTGGATTTACTTCTATAATATAAACGTTTTCGTTTTTATCAACGATAAATTGAATATTATATAAACCTACGATACCTATTCCTAAGCCTAATTTTTTAGCATATTGTAAAATTATGCCTTTTACTTTATTAGATATACTAAACGTTGGATATACGCTAATAGAGTCGCCTGAGTGAATACCCGTTCTTTCAACGAGTTCCATAATACCTGGAACGAAAACGTCAACGCCGTCACAAATAGCATCGACTTCTACTTCCTTACCAACAATGTATTTATCAACGAGTACAGGCTTGTCCTCATCAATTTCTACGGCTGTTTTTAAGTAGTGTTTAAGTTGCTCTTCGTTAGCAACTATTCTCATTGCTCTACCGCCTAAAACGAAACTTGGTCTTACAAGTACAGGATATCCTATTTCACTTGCCGCTTTTATACCGTCTTCTATTTTAGTTACCGCTACGCCTTGTGGTTGCGGAATATTAAGTTCTTTTAATATCTTTTCAAAAGCGTCTCTATTTTCCGCTCTATCTATTGCTTGACAATCAGTACCTATAATTTTTACGTTATGCTTATCAAGTGGCTCGGCTAAATTGATTGCAGTTTGTCCACCTAACGATGCTATTACGCCTTTTGGATTTTCAAGACGTATTATATTCATAACGTCTTCACAAGTTAACGGCTCGAAATAAAGTTTATCGGCAGTAGTATAATCGGTAGAAACTGTTTCTGGATTGTTGTTTATTATTATTGCTTCATAGCCCGAATTTTTAATAGTAGTTACAGCGTGTACCGTAGAATAGTCAAACTCTACGCCTTGACCTATACGAATAGGACCTGCACCAAGAACTATTATTTTTTCTTTATTAGTTAATTTAACTTCGTTTTTATCGCCGTTATAAGTTGAATAGAAGTATGGAATATACGCATTTGTGTGACAAGTATCTACCATTTTATAAACTGGGAATAAATTGTTTTTACACCTTTCGTTAAATACTTCATTTTCAGTAGTATTCCAAAGTTTTGCAATAAATTTATCGCTAAAGCCTAATTTTTTAGCCTTTACTAACGTGTTATAATCTTTGTTTTCTTTTAAAACGGCTTCCATATCTACGATATTTTTAAACGCTTCTAAGAAAAGGTTTGTTATTTTTGTTACTTCGTGAAGTTTTTCTACGCTTTCGCCCCTTCTAAAAAGTTCGCATACTGCGTAAATATTATCATCTTTAAATTCACTAATATATTCGTATAATTCTTGTGTTGAATAATTATCGAATTTAGCCATATAAGTGTGGTAAACGCCTATTTCAAGTGACCTAACTGACTTTAAAATACACTCTTCAAGCGTTTGACCTATACTCATAACTTCGCCCGTGGCTTTCATTTGAGTTCCTAATTTGTTTGATGCTTGAGCAAATTTATCAAAAGGAAATCTTGGGAATTTACCTACAACGTAATCAAGCCTTGGCTCAAAAGACGCTTTCGTATTTGCAACTTCAATTTCATCAAGCAACATACCTACCGCAATTTTTGCCGTTACTCTTGCAATTGGATAACCACTTGCTTTTGACGCTAATGCAGACGACCTTGAAACTCTTGGATTTACTTCGATTAAGTAATATTCGCTTGAAGTTGGGTTTAAAGCGAATTGTACGTTACAACCACCTTCAATTTTAAGTTCTTTTATGAGTTTTATCGCACTATCGTTAAGCATTTTTAAGTCTTTTTGATTAAGCGACATTATAGGCGCAACAACGATAGAATCGCCCGTATGTACGCCAACAGGGTCAATATTTTCCATACCGCAAATAGTAATTGCTTTATCACTACTATCACGCATTACTTCAAATTCAATTTCTTTATAACCTTTTACACTCTTTTCAACTAAAACTTGGTGAACAGGCGAAAGTTTAAACGCATTTAAACATACTTCTCTTAATTCTTCTTCGTTATCGGCAAATCCGCCACCCGTTCCACCTAAAGTAAACGCTGGCCTAAGTACTACGGGATAGCCTATTCTTTTTGCTGAAATAACGGCTTCTTCAATAGAGTAAGTTATTTCTGAAGGTATTACAGGCTCGCCTATACTTTGACAAAGTTCTTTAAAAAGTTCTCTATCTTCCGCCCTTTCTATACTTTCACTACTCGTACCTAAAAGTTCTACACCACACTCTTTAAGTACGCCTTTCTTTTCAAGTTGCATAGCAAGGTTTAAACCCGTTTGTCCACCTATACCTGGAAGTATGGCGTCTGGTCTTTCAAATCTTAAAATTTTAGCAACGTATTCTAAGGTTAAAGGTTCCATATAAACCTTGTCAGCAATAGTAGTATCAGTCATTATAGTTGCAGGGTTTGAGTTTACTAATATTACTTCGTATCCTTCTTCTTTTAACGCTAAACACGCTTGTGTACCAGCATAATCAAATTCCGCCGCTTGACCTATTACGATAGGTCCTGAACCTATTATTAAAACCTTTTTAATGTCTTTTCTTTTAGCCATTTTATTTCTCCTTACTATATAACACTTTATTATTTACTACGTTTAACACTAATTCGCCGTAAACTTTTTCATTATTAAAAGGTGTGCTTTTACCTTTAGAATAAAATTTATTGCTATCAATTACGTATTCTTTATTTAAATCCCACGCCGTATAGCCGTTAATTTCAGTTATATTGAAACGCTTTCTTGGATTTATACTCATTAACTCTACTAATTTTTCAAGCGTTATTTCGCCCGTTTTTACTAATTTTGTATAAAGTATAGGAAATGCCGTTTCTAACCCTACAATCCCGTTTATACTATCTTTTAACCCTTTATTTTTCTCTTCAAAAGAGTGTGGAGCGTGGTCGGTTGCTATCATATCGATAGTACCGTCTTTTAAACCTTCAATTAAAGCAAGCCTATCTTCTTCACTTCTAATAGGTGGATTCATTTTATACGCACCGTCTTCTTTAAGTTGCATATCGTTTAAAACTAAATAATGCGGAGCCGTTTCACAAGTTATATCTACACCGTCTTTTTTTGCCTTTCTAATCAAAGCAACGCTCTCTTTCGTTGAAATATGGCATACGTGATACTTACAGCCTATTTGTTTAACAAGTTCAATATCTCGTTCAATTTGCCCCCATTCACTTTTTGAACATATTCCTTTATGACTATAAATTTTTGCATACTCGCCATCGTGAATATATCCGCCGTTTAACAATGAATTGTCTTCACAGTGAGCAACTATTATCGTGCCTAACTCTTTTGCTTTTTGCATAGCGTTTTTCATTACGCTGTCATTTTGAACACCCATACCGTCATCAGTAAAACCTTTAACGAAACTATTCATTTTATCAAAATCGCTTAACTCTTCGCCTTTTTGACCTTTGGTTATTGACGCATATGGAATTACTTCAATTTCGCTATCTTTTTTTATTATATCTAATTGCATTTTTAAATTTTCATAACTATCGGGTACGGGATTTAAGTTTGGCATTGTAAATACCGTGGTATAACCACCGTGTATTGCTGATAGTGAACCGCTTTTAATCGTTTCTTTATATGAAAACCCAGGCTCTCTAAAATGAACGTGAACGTCACAAAACCCAGGTAAATACGTAAGATTATCTTCCTTATTTTCAATATCGTATGGAAAATTTAATCCTTTATTTATTTTATTCATATTTATTTTGCACATATATACCTCAAAAAAAATTGTCTACCGAAAAATCGGTAGACAAAAAATTAAGCATAGTTATTGCCAAATAAATTCCCTATCTTGCCGATATCTCGTATCGCTTTAAAGATATTACTATGTAATAATACCATAAAGTAATACATAAGTCAAGAGTTTTTAGAATTGTATAGCAATTATTTTATTGTTTGTGTTTTTTCTTTAGGAATAACGTCGTGAGCACCGCCCTCAACAATACTTGTTGCAGAAACGAGAGTAAGTTTTGCTTTTTGTTGAAGTTCTTTAATTGTTAAAGCCCCGCAGTTACACATTGTTGATTTAACCTTGCTTAATGAAATAGCAACGTTGTCTTTTAACTTTCCAGCATATGGAACGTAAGAATCAACACCTTCTTCAAAAGAAAGTTTTTTATCGCCACCAAGGTCGTATCTTTGCCAGTTTCTTGCTCTTTGTGAGCCTTCGCCCCAATACTCTTTATAATAGTTTCCGCCTATTATAACTTTATTTGTTGGACTTTCATCAAATCTTGCAAAATATCTACCAAGCATAACGAAGTCAGCTCCCATAGCAAGCGCCAAAGTAATGTGATGGTCGTAAACGATACCCCCGTCCGAACAAACGGGAACGTAAATACCTGTTTCTTCAAAATATTTATCTCTTTCTTTACATACTTCAATTAAACTTGTTGCTTGACCTCTACCTATACCTTTAGTTTCTCTCGTGATACAAATAGAACCCCCGCCTATACCTACTTTAACAAAGTCGGCACCGCAATCTGCTAAAAATCTAAAACCTTCAGCATCAACTACGTTACCAGCACCTACTTTTACTTTGCCGTTATAAGTTGTTTTAATCCACTCTAAAGTGATTTTTTGCCACTCAGAAAAACCTTCCGAAGAGTCAATACAAAGAACGTCAGCACCCGCTTCAACAAGTGCAGGAACTCTTTCTTTATAATCTCTCGTATTTATACCAGCGCCTACAACGTATCTTTTATGACTATCTAAAAGTTCGTTAGGATTTTGCTTATGGCTATCATAGTCTTTTCTAAATACAAAATAGCAAAGTCTACCATCTTCACTTATGATAGGTAACGAATTTAATTTATTGTCCCATATTATATCATTAGCCTCTTTTAAAGTCGTACCTTCTTTTGCCGTTATAAGTTTATCAAAAGGCGTCATAAAACTGCTTACTTTTTCAGTAGGACTCATTCTGCTAACACGATAATCTCTACTTGTAACGATACCTATAAGTTTGCCGTTGCTTGTTCCGTCCTCGGTAACGGCAACAGTTGAATGCCCCGTTTTTTCTTTAAGAGCAATAATATCGGCAAGCGTACTATCTGGAGTGATATTTGAATCACTCGTAACGAAGCCTGCTTTATGATTTTTTGCACGCGCTACCATTTTTGCCTCGTCTTCTACCGTTTGAGAACCATAGATAAAAGATACGCCACCTTCTTTTGCTAATGCAATTGCTAAATTATCGCCTGATACCGATTGCATTATCGCACTAACCATAGGTATATTCATAGTTATTGCACTTTCTTCACCCTTTTTAAATCTAACGAGAGGTGTTTTTAAACTTACGTTTGCTGGAATAGCATCAGTAGATGAATAACCCGGAATTAAAAGATATTCAGTAAAAGTGTGTGATGGTTCGTTAATGTATTTAGCCATTTTAAATTCTCCTTATATTTTAAATATTTTAGAATAAACCTGTTATATTTCCATTTTCATCAACGTCAATATCTTCCGCTGATGGAACTTTTGGAAGCCCAGGCATTGTCATTATATCGCCTGTTAATACGACTATAAAGCCTGCACCCGATGAAATTTTAACGTTTTTAATTGTAATTTCAAAATCGTTTGGTGCACCTAATTTCGTAGCGTCATCTGAAAAACTATATTGTGTTTTTGCTACGCAAATAGGTAAATTTCCATAACCGAGTTGAGTTAATTTTTTGATTTCTTTTTTAGCACCGTTTGTATAAACAACACCCTTGCCTCTATAAATTTTAGTTACAAGTGCGTTGATTTTATCTTCAATGCTATCTTCATCTTTATAAGCGTAAGTAAAGTTTGGCTTTTCTTCTTCTACAAGCCTACAAACTTCTTTCGCTAATTCTTCGCCACCTTTACCGCCATCAGCCCATACGGTAGATAAAACTACGTTTACGCCAAGTTTTTTACACTCGCTAATTATAAAATCAATTTCACTTTGAGTATCGGTAGGAAAACGATTTATAGCAACTACTGCTGGCAAACCATATACGTTTTTTATGTTATCAACGTGCCTTAAAAGGTTTGGTATGCCATTTTTCAAAGCGTCTACATTTTCTTCGTTTAAGTTGGCTTTTAACACGCCACCGTGCATTTTTAAGGCTCTTATCGTTGCAACTATTACAACCGCTGAAGGCGTTAAATTAGTTTTTCTACATTTAATATCTAAAAACTTTTCAGCACCTAAATCAGCACCAAATCCCGCTTCAGTAATAGCAAAATCGCCTGTTTTTAAAGCCATTTTCGTTGCTAAATATGAATTGCACCCGTGTGCTATATTAGCAAAAGGTCCACCGTGTATAAACGCTGGCGTGCCTTCTAACGTTTGTACTAAGTTAGGTTTTATAGCATCTTTAAGTAACGCAGTCATAGCACCTTGCGCTTTTAAGTCTTTACAATATATAGGTTCATCATTATAATTGTAACCTATTATAATATTGCCAAGCCTATTTTTTAAATCGCTAATAGACGTTGATAAACAAAGTATAGCCATAATTTCGCTTGCTACCGTGATATCAAAGCCGTCTTCTCTTGGAACGCCGTTAGGTTTTCCACCCAAACCGCAAACAATGTTACGAAGTTGCCTATCGTTCATATCTACGCATCTTTTAAAAGTTATTTTTCTAACGTCTATCCCCAAAGCATTACCTTGTTGAATATGATTATCTATCATAGCGCAAAGTAAGTTATTGCTTGCGCCTATTGCGTGAAAATCACCCGTAAAGTGTAAATTTATATCTTCCATAGGCACTACTTGGCTATATCCACCGCCAGCGGCACCACCTTTTACGCCAAACACAGGACCTAACGAAGGCTCTCTTAAAGCAACTGCAACTTTTTTACCTATCCTTTTTAAGCCGTCAGCCAAACCGATAGTAGTTGTCGTTTTACCTTCGCCTGCCGGAGTTGGAGTAATTGCCGTTACAAGTATTAACTTGCCTTCTTTTTTGTTATCGTCAAGATATTTTAAGTCTATTTTAGCCTTGTAATTTCCGTAATATTCAAGATAATCTTCACTAATATCAACGCTCTTAGCAATTTCGCTAATTTTTTTCATTTTAATGCTATGAGCAATTTCAATATCACTTAAAAAAGCCATGATTTTACCCTCTTTTTATTATTTAAAATATTTAACTGCTGATTCAAAAAGTTTAATATCGTAATTACCATAAACGTTTTTGTATAAGCCGTTACTATATCTTTCACTGTGTCCCATTTTACCAAATACTCTACCATCTGGAGATAAAATACCTTCAATTGCATTGTAAGAGTTATTTGGATTAAATTGAATATCACTTGTAGCCTTGCCGTCAAAATCAACGTATTGCGTTGCAATTTGACCATTTTCTTTTAACGTTTTAAGCATTTCTTCAGTAGCGATAAACCTTCCCTCTCCGTGAGAAATAGGAACGTAACATATATCGCCTACGTTTACGCCTTTAAGCCAAGGCGAATTGTTTGATACGATTTTTGTAGCAACAATTTTTGATTGGTGGCGAGAAATACTATTAAAGGTTAAAGTTGGCGAATTTTCGTCAGTATCAATAATCTTGCCGTATGGAACTAAACCTAATTTTATAAGGGCTTGGAAACCATTACAAATACCGAGCATTAAACCATCTCTGTTATCAAGTAAATTTGAAACTTCTTCTTTAATTATAGCATTTCTAAAAAATGCCGTTATAAATTTACCCGAACCGTCTGGCTCGTCACCGCCCGAAAAACCACCTGGAATAAAGATAATTTGCGATTCTTTAATTTTATTTGCAAAAAGTTCAACGCTTCTTTGAACGCCTTCGCTATTTAAATTGTTTATAACGAAAATATCAGCCGAAGCACCAGCCCTTTCAACTGCTTTAAACGAATCGTATTCGCAGTTCGTTCCAGGGAATACCGGTATTAAAACCTTAGGTTTACTTACTTTTATTTTTGGCGCAAATACTTTATTAGTTTCATACTCTAAATCTTCAAGTTTTTGCTTTTCAACCTTAACATTACAAGGATATACGCTTTCTAACTTGTCTTCATAAACTTGTTCAAGTGAATTTATATCAAGGTTTTCGCCTTTATAAGAAATTACGTATTCATTTGTTGTGTAACCTAAAACTTCGCCTATTTCAACGCTACTATCAACTTCTATTATAAACGAGCCGTAACTATATTTGAATATATCTTTTATTGATATACTATCACTATATTTAAAGCCTAATCTATTACCTATACACATTTTAAATATAGATTCCGCTATACCACCATAGCAAGGTGTGTACATAGATAACACTTGTCCATTTTTAACTAAATTAAATATTGTTTTAAAGTTTTCAATTAAACTTTGAGCGTTTGGAAGTCCGTTTTCATCATATTTACATTTTACTAAAACAACTTTGCTGTTTGCCTTTTTAAATTCTGGCGAAACAACGTTTTTAATTTTAGAAGTCGTTACCGCAAAAGAAACGAGTGTTGGTGGTACGTCTAAATTTTCAAAACTACCACTCATAGAGTCTTTACCGCCTATTGCCGCAACTTGTAAATCTTTTTGAGCCTTAAAAGCACCTAATAATGCCGATAATGGTTTGCCCCATCTCTTACCGTCTTTTAAAGGTCTTTCGAAATATTCTTGGAAAGTCAAATAAACGTCTTTAAACTCAGCGCCTGTTGCAATAAGTTTACATACGCTTTCAATTACCGCTAAATATGCTCCGTGATATGGACTTTTTTCCGTAATAAACGGATTATAACCCCAACTCATAAGCGAACAATCGTCAGTTTCGCCCTTTTCAAGCGAAATTTTATGAGCCATTGCTTGAATAGGCGTTCTTTGATATTTACCACCAAACGGCATCAATACCGTGCCTGCGCCTATCGTAGAGTCAAACCTTTCACTTAAACCACGCTTTGAACATACGTTTAAGTCATCAACTAATTTAAAGTAATTTTCTTTGAAATTATTATCAAATTCCTTATCGTAATTTTGTGGTTTTGACGCTATTACGTCTATATGTTTTTCAGCACCGTTAGAATTTAAAAATTCACGAGAAATATCAACTATCGTATTGCCTTTCCAAGTCATTGTAAGGCGGTTTTTATCGGTAACGACAGCAACTGCCGTTGCTTCTAAGTTTTCGCCGTTTGCAAGTTTAATAAAGTCATCGGCATCTTCTTTTGCTACGACAACCGCCATTCTTTCTTGCGATTCACTAATAGCAAGTTCCGTGCCGTCTAAACCCTCGTATTTTTTAGGAACTTTATCAAGGTCTATAAGTAAACCATCAGCAAGTTCACCGATAGCAACTGATACGCCACCTGCACCAAAATCGTTACAGCGTTTTATCATTTGGCTTGCTTTTTCATTTCTAAATAAGCGTTGAAGTTTTCTTTCTTCCGGAGCATTACCCTTTTGAACTTCCGCACCGCAACTTTCTAAAGACTCTAAAGTATGTGATTTTGACGAGCCCGTTGCACCACCGCAACCATCTCTACCCGTTCTTCCGCCAAGTAAAATTACTATATCACCATCTTGTGGTCTTTCACGCCTTACGTTTTTTTCAGGAGCGCCTGCAATAACAGCGCCTATTTCCATTCTTTTAGCGGTATAGCCTTCGTGATAAATTTCATCTACCATACCCGTTGCTAAACCTATTTGGTTACCATATGATGAATAACCCGCAGCGGCAGTCGTTACTATTTTTCTTTGTGGAAGTTTACCTTTTAACGTTTCATTTAAAGGTTTTAATGGATTGCCCGCACCCGTAACACGCATTGCCGCATATACGTATGAACGACCTGACAATGGGTCACGAATAGCACCGCCTATACAAGTTGCCGCACCACCAAACGGCTCGATTTCAGTTGGGTGATTGTGCGTTTCGTTTTTAAAGAGTAAAAGCCAAGGCTCTTTAACTCCGTTAACTTCTATTTCAATTTTTACAGTACAAGCATTTATTTCTTCCGACTCGTCAAGTTTATCAAGTTTACCTATTTTCTTAAGATATTTACCAGCCAAAGTGCCTATATCCATAAGATTTATAGGTTTATTTCTATTTAAAAACTCTCTCGTTTTAACGTAATCTTCATAAGTCTTTTGAAGTTCAGTATCTTCGAAAGTAACGCTATCAATAGTAGTTAAAAAAGTTGTATGACGACAATGGTCTGACCAGTACGTGTCAATCATTTTAATTTCAGTTATCGTAGGATTACGATTTTCGCTTATGAAATATTTTTGACAAAATAAAATATCGTCAATATCCATAGCCAAGCCGTTATCTTTGATAAACGATGCAAGTTCTTCCTTTGTTAACGAGATAAAACCATCAAGCGTTTTAACCGTTGAAGGTATTTCAAAATTGCTTTTTAAAGTATCGAAAGTTTCTAAAGTAGCCTCTCTTGATTCAACGGGATTTATAACGTATTTTTTTATTTCGTTTATTTCGTTTTGAGTTAAATTGCCGTATAAAATATAAACTTTAGCCGTTCTACACGTAGGACGCTCTTTTTGAGAAATAAGTTGTAAACATTGTGAACAACTATCAGCCCTTTGGTCAAACTGACCAGGTAAATATTCTACCGCAAAAATATAGCCTTCATCAATTTTTAACTCACTATAATAATAATCTACTTGTGGCTCTGAAAATACAGTTTGTTTAGCATATTGAAACAAGTCTAAATCAATATTTTCAACGTCATACCTATTGATTACACGCACTTTTTCAAGATTTTTTATGCCTAAAAAGGTTTTTAAATCGCTATATAAAGAATTTGCCTCGTGCCTAAAACCATCTTTTTTTTCTACAAATAAGCGGTATACCATTTTATTCTCCTTTAACTTTTAATGCTTTTTGTCCTATATCTTTTCTATAATACTTGTTTTCAAAAGAAATTTTATCAACTAATACGTACGCTTTATTTATAGCATCTTGCAAAGTATTTGCAACACTCGTTGCTCCTAACACTCTACCGCCGTTTGTCTTTAAAATTCCGTCTTCTATTTTAGCGCCCGCTACGTAAATTTCGCCATCATAATCTTGTGGCAACTTCATTTCGTAACCCGTTTGATATTTGCTTGGATATCCGTTTGATGCTACGATTACGCAACAAGCACTCTTGTTTTCAAATTCAACTTTTACCTTGTCTAACTCGCCGTTTGTAGTAGCCATCATAATTTCAAGTAAATCACCTTTTAATAATGGTAAAACTACTTGCGTTTCAGGGTCGCCGAATCGACAATTATATTCTATAACCTTTGGACCGTTTTTCGTTAACATTAAACCAAAATATAAACAGCCCTTAAAAGTTCTATTTTCTTTGTTCATCGCTTGAAGTGTTGGAATAAATATTTCTTCCATACATTTTTTAGCAATTGCATCAGTATAGTAAGGGTTAGGTGCTATCGTACCCATACCGCCCGTATTTAAACCTTCATCATTATCGTGTGAACGCTTATGGTCCATAGAAGAAACCATAGGAATAACCGTTTTACCATCGGTAAATGCTAAAACTGAAACTTCTGGACCTTCTAAAAATTCTTCAATAACGATATTATTTCCGCTTGCACCAAATACTTTATCAAGCATAATTTGTTTAATGCCACTAATAGCATCTTCCCTTGTCATTGCGATAATTACGCCCTTACCAAGTGCTAAACCGTCAGCCTTTATTACAACGGGAATATCGCAAGTTTCAACGTATTTTAATGCTTCAACGGCATTGTCAAACGTTTCGTATTTTGCCGTTGGTATATCGTATTTTTTCATAAGGTTTTTAGAAAATACCTTACTGCCTTCAATTATTGCCGCCTCTTTAGTTGGACCAAAACAAGCAATACCTACTTTATTTAACTCGTTTACCGCACCTAACACGAGTGGGTCGTCTGGTGCAACGATACAATAATCAATTTTTTTCTCTACCGCAAAAGCAACTATTTTATCAATTTCTTTTGCTCCTATATTAACGCAAGTTGCATCATTTACCATTCCCCCGTTTCCTGGTAATGCAAAAATTTCTTCAACTTGTTTACTTTCTTTAATTTTCTTTATTATAGCGTGTTCTCTACCGCCTGAACCAACAACTAAAATTTTCATGATATTCTCCGCTTAGTATATAGGATACTTTTCACAAAGTGCAATTACCTCTTTTGCAACTTGCTCTTTTGAATTTTCAAAATCAGTAATAATTTTATAAATCCACTCGGCAATAAGTTCCATTTCCGCCTCTTTAAAGCCCCTTGAAGTTACTGCTGGTGTTCCTATTCTTAAACCACTCGTAACAAACGGACTTTGTGGGTCTTTTGGAATTGTGTTTTTGTTAGCAGTAATATGAACTTCATCTAATCTTTTTTCTAATTCTTTACCCGTTAAATTGTACTTAACAAGTTTTATAAGCATTAAATGATTGTCCGTACCGCCAGACACGATATCAATACCCCTTTTAATTAAAGCGTTAGAAAGTGCTTTTGCATTTTTTAATATTTGCTTTTGATATTCTTTAAACTCATCCGTTAAAGCCTCGCCAAATGCAACTGCTTTTGCTGAAATTATGTGCATAAGCGGACCACCTTGAATACCTGGGAATATCGCTTTATCTATTTGTTTAGCCAAACTTTCTTTACATAAAATTAAACCGCCACGAGGACCTCTTAACGTTTTGTGAGTAGTTGTAGTAACAACGTCAGCATAAGGTACTGGAGATGGATGAAGCCCCGCTGCAACAAGGCCTGCAATATGAGCAATATCTACCATTAAATACGCACCGACTTCGTCAGCAATTTCTCTAAAACGTTTAAAATCAAGAGTACGAGCGTAAGCACTTGCCCCCGCAACGATAAGTTTTGGCTTGCACTCCTTAGCAATTTTTAAAACTTCATCGTAGTCGATTTGTTCAGTTTCATCGCTAACGCCGTATGGAACGATATTAAAATATTTACCCGAAATGTTTGCTGGTGAGCCGTGTGATAAATGTCCACCGTGTTGTAAATTCATACCCATAACGGTATCGCCTGGATTTAATAAAGCAAAAAATACTGCAAGGTTTGCGTTAGCACCGCTATGTGGTTGAACGTTTGCGTGTTCAGCGCCAAATAATTTTTTTGCTCTTTCTATTGCAATTCTTTCAACTTCATCTACGTATTCACAGCCACCGTAATACCTTTTTGCTGGATATCCTTCGGCATATTTATTCGTTAAAACACTGCCCGCAGCAAGTAATACTGCTTTTGAAACAATGTTCTCAGACGCTATAAGTTCTATGTTTTGTTGCTGTCTTTTAAGTTCTCTGTTACAAGATTCGTATACTTCATTATCGTAAATTTTAAGTTCTTCAAAAAAATTCATGTTAACCTCTCATATTTTAGTGATGGAATAATCTCATACCTGTAAAGCAGAGTACCATATCGTTTTCATCACAGCAATTTATAACTAAATCGTCTCTAATTGAACCGCCTGGTTCAGCAACGTATTTTACACCGCTTTTTATTGCTCTTTTAATGTTATCTTCAAATGGGAAGAAAGCATCAGAGCCAAGTGAAACACCTTTAATTTTACTTAAATATTCTTTTATTTCTTCATTTGTTAAAGGACTTGGTTTTTCAGTAAAATAATTTTGCCAAATACCCTCAGCACAAACGTCTTCTTCATTTTTATTTATATATCCGTCAATAACGTTGTCTCTTACAGGTCTACCTAAGTTAGGTAAAAATGGTAAATTTAAAACCTTATCGTGTTGGCGTAAAAACCAAGTATCTGCCTTACCACCCGCTAAACGAGTACAATGTATTCTTGATTGTTGACCAGCGCCTACGCCTATTGCTTGACCGTCATAAGCAAAACATACTGAGTTTGATTGAGTATACTTTAAAGTAATTAAACTAATAATTAAGTCTTGCTTATTTTGTAAAGGAATATCTTTATTTTTTGTAACGATATTTTCTAATAAACTATAATCAATTTTAAAATTATTTCTTCCTTGTTCAAAACTAATACCATAAACTTGTTTAGTTTCTCTTTCTTGTGGAACGTAATTTTCATCAATTTGAATTACGTTATAAGTCCCCTTTCTTTTAGCCTTTAAAATTTCTAAAGCGTCATCGTCAAATCCGGGTGCTATTACACCGTCAGAAACTTCCCTTTGTATAAGTTTAGCGGTAACAATATCACATTTATCCGAAAGGGCTATAAAATCGCCGAACGAACATTGTCTATCAGTACCCCTTGCTCTTGCATAAGCACAAGCGAGTAAAGAATCGTCTAAACCTTCAACGTCTTGAACGAAGCACGCTCTTTTTAGTTTATCATCTAAAACTTTTCCTATTGCGGCTGAAGTTGGACTTACGTGTTTAAATGAAGTAGCGCAAGGAAGCCCTACCGCTTGCTTTAATTCCTTAACGAGTTGATAACCGTTAAAGGCATCTAAAAAGTTAATATATCCAGGTCTTCCGTTTAAAATTTTAATAGGAAGTTCTCCGTTTTCCATATAAATTTTTGCTGGCTTTTGATTTGGATTACAGCCATATTTTAATTCAAATTCTTTCATTTTAATTGTCCTTATTTTTATTTATAAGTCTTTCGATAACTTTATTATCTTTTAACGAAGTGTATCTTACGTATAATGAAATTTTGTTTTTATCGTCTAAATTTTCCCAAATTTCATTAGTGAAGGCGTCAATATCGTCATAAATTTCCACTCTTTCAGGCTCGCCTTGGAAAGTTGGAATAGGGTTTCCATCAGTAACGTACGTATGAATAAAATGTCCTAAGCCATTTTTTGACGGATAGTTAAAGAAATATCTACAACACTCACTACCCTCGCTATCAATGCTTTTTAAAATGCTCATTTCGTAAGTAAAATCGTTATCGTTAAAAGTAATCATACCGCTAATTCTTGGAGTAAAATTAGGACTATCCGGCTCGAAACATCTTGATTTTAACGCACAAGTAAAGCATTTGCCGTCTTTTAAATAATCGTAAATCGTATCAGTTTGGTCGCCGTTTGTTACTATGAGTTTATTTTCATAACTTTTTACCGCCGAATAAATAATAAGTGAAGGGTCTTCAACTTTTGAAACGTCAAAAGGTTCAGTATAAACGTTTCCATCTTTTAAAGTGAAAACTCTATTTCTACTATTTTCACTTCTACCCATAATAAAATAAGCGCTTACTGCATATTCGCCGTTTTTAGACTTGCCAAGTATTATTCCCCTACCAACGTAAGGATTTCCTTTTATTCTATCTTTAATTTTTAAAACTTCGTAAATATTCATTATTCATCTCCTAAAAGTATACTTTTTGCAACCTTTTCAGTTGATAGTGGTAAAATTATCCACTCAGCATTTTCCATAACTCTTTTTTGTAAAGTTTCAGCCGTATCGTTTTCTAAAATATCTACTGCCTTTTGCATTATTATTTTACCGCCGTCAGCCACTTCGTTTACAAAATGTACGGTTGCTCCCGTAACTTTTACTCCGTACTCTAACGCCTTTTGGTGTACTTTTAAACCATAATAGCCTTCGCCACAAAATGATGGTATTAGTGAAGGGTGTACGTTTAAAATTCTATCTTTATATTCATCAGTAAATCTCTTTGAAAGAATACATAAAAAGCCTGCTAAAACAATTAAGTCAATATCATTTTCTCTAAGAGCATTTAACATTTTACTTTCAAACTCAAAAGTATCTTTGCACTCTTTTTTAACAATTACTTGTGTTTTAATATCGTTGTTTTTTGCCCTTTCAAGTGCGTACGCATCTTTTTTATTAGAAATTACCAAAGTTATTTTACCGCTTTTGATAATTCCGCTTTTTTCAGCATCAATAAGCGCTTGTAAATTCGTACCCCCACCCGAAACGAGTACGGCAATATTAACCTTTTTCATTTTATTCTTCCTTTAAACTTTTCATTAAGTTATACTCTTAACAAAATTCTACTACTTTTTCGCCTTTAATAATTTCGCCTATAATATAAGCATCTTCACCGTTTTCTCTTAAAATTTTTAAAGCCTTTTCTTCTTCGCCTTTTTTAACGATAATACTCATACCAACACCCATATTAAAAGTGTTAAACATATCTCTTTCAGGAATATTTCCAACTTCTTGTATGAGTTTAAAGATAGGTAAAATTTTAAGACTATCTTTTTTAATTTTAGCAGAATAACCCTCGGCTAAACTTCTTGGAATATTTTCGTAGAATCCGCCACCCGTAATATGAGAAATTGCTAAAACGTTAACTTGTTCCAACAATGCCAAAACAGGTTTAACGTAAATTTTCGTAGGAGTTAATAACGTTTCGCCTACCGATTTACCGCCTAAACTTTCAATAGGTGTAGTAATATCGTTAGTGCCTATACCAAACACTTTTCTAACGAGAGAAAAACCATTACTATGCACACCGCTTGAAGCAAGCGCAATAATTACGTCACCTTCCTTCATTAAGTTAGGATTTAAGATTTTCTTTTTATCAACAACACCAACGGCAAAACCTGCTAAATCATATTCGTCAATAGGGTAAAAACCTGGCATTTCAGCAGTTTCACCACCTATTAAAGCACAACCACTTTGAACACAACCTTCGCATACGCCCTCAACTATTGATGCAATTTTTTCAGGAACGTTTTTACCGCAAGCAATATAGTCTAAGAAAAATTGAGGTTTTGCACCGCAACAAATAACGTCATTTACACACATAGCAACACAATCAATACCTATCGTATTGTGTTTATCAAGTAAAAACGCAAGTTTAAGTTTAGTTCCAACGCCATCAGTACCGCTAACTAAAACGGGCTTTTCCATACCCTTAACGTCAAGTTCAAATAAACCGCCAAAACCACCAACGTCTGAACAAACGCCACTTGTCATAGTTTTAGCAATGTGAGTTTTCATAAGTTCTACCGCTTTGTAACCGGCAGTAATATCAACGCCCGCTGATGCGTAACTTTCTGATTTTGAATTTTTCATAACTACTCCTTTAATCTTCTTTTCCGTTCCAACAATAAGTGCAAAGTTTACAAGACTCGATTTTTATAGCCTTTAATAAACCGTCTAACGTTTGGAATTCTAATGAATTTATTTTCATTTTTTTGCAAATTGCTTTTCTTAACGATTTGCCTCTTTCCGTTTTGAAATCAGCATATTCGTCAATATATTTAAGACCTTCTTCCCCTTCAAGTTCAACGATAATACGCCTTGCAAGTAAATCCATATCGCTATTATTCCTTGAAAAGTTAAGATATTTACAAGCATACATAATAGGCGGACAAGCCGAACGCATATGTACTGATTTAGCGCCGTTATTGAATAAGAAACTAACCGTTTCACCAAGTTGAGTTCCCCTAACGATACTATCGTCAACGAAAAGTAAATTTTTACCTTTAATTAAATCAATAACGGGAATTTGCTTCATTTTAGCAACTTTCTTTCTCTCGCTTTGATTAGAAGGAATAAAACTTCTTGCCCACGCTGGAGTATATTTGATAAAAGGTCTTGCAAAAGGAATACCGCTACCGTGTGAATATCCTATTGCGTGTGGCGTTCCACTATCTGGAACACCGCTTACGTAATCAACCTCAGGTAAAGTTCCGTTTTTAATTTCATTTTCAGCCATAATTCGACCGTTGTCCATTCTAAAAACTTCAACGTTTCTACCTTCATACGTTGCGTTAGGATACCCGTAATACGCCCATAAAAACGAGCATATCTTCATTTTATCGTTACCTTTTTCTAAAACTTCCATGCTATCAGGCGTGAGTTTAACTATTTCGCCTGATTTTAATTCTTTACAATCAACGTAACCTAATTTTTCATAAGCAAACGATTCGAAAGAAACGGCATATCCATCATTATTTTTTCCAACTTTAATAGGCAAACGCCCAAACTTATCTCTTGCAATTATAAGGCTACCATCTTCAAACAATAACATTATTGATGCCGAGCCTTCAATTACGTTTTGAACGTGTTTAATACCTTCAGCAACGCTATCTTTTTCTTCAATTAACGCACTTACAAGTTCTATTGAGTTAACTCTATTACCGCTAACTGCTTGAAAGATACCATAACCACCCTTTAAATACTCGTTAGCCAACTTTTCAGAGTTTGCAATATAACCAACCATAGTTATTGCATAAGTTCCAAACTTTGACCTAATTAGTAAAGGTTGAGGCTCTAAATCACTAATACAGCCAACACAAGCACAGCCTTGAAGCCTTGCAGTTATATTATCGAATTTTGTTCTAAAAGGCGAATTTTCAACGTTGTGAATTTCCCTTTGAAAACCTAATTCGCTATTAACTGACGCCATACCAGCCCTTGAATTGCCTAAATGAGAGTGATAGTCTATACCAAAGAAAACGTCTTGAACACACTCTTTTTTACTTGTTATTCCAAAAAAACCGCCCATAAACACCGCCTAATTTTTTTCAAAGAAGAGTTTAGATAAAGTCATAGGGTCTACGTATTCGCCATCTTTATATACTCTCATATTGCCTGATGCTATTTCATCAATTAAAATAACTTCATCGCCGTTATAACCAAACTCAAATTTAATATCGTATAAAATAAGACCTTTTTCTTTTAAATCGTCAGCAACTATTTGAGTAATTACTTGAGTCATTTTAACAGTTTCGTCATATTGTTTATCAGTCATAACACCTAAGCAAATTAAACCTTCTTTCGTTACGAGTGGGTCACCCTTTTCGTCATTTTTGAAAGTAAATTCAACGTATGCTGGAAGGTCTGCACCTTCTTCAATATAATCGCTGTATCTTCTATAAAAACTACCTACCGCTTTATGACGACAAATAACTTCTAAACCTTTACCAAACGCTTTAGCAGGAATAACTTCCATAGTAGTTTCATCAAGGTCTGCACTAATGTAGTGAGTTTTAATGCCTGCATTTTTTAATTTTTCGAAAAAGTAAATAGACATTCTTAAATTAACGTCACCTACACCTTCAATAGTTAAACCAACGGCATTTTCGCCTGGGTCAAATTTACCATCTTTTCCCGTGCAATCATCTTTGAATTTTAAGAGATAGTTGCCGTTATCAAGAGCAAACACGTCTTTCGTTTTACCTGTATAAACTAATTTTTTCATAGAAATTCTCCTTATATGTTAAATGTATCTTCAACCGCCTTATTCTTTTGTAATACGGTTTGTTTATCTTGTAATCTTTTATCTTCAAGTTTTTTTGCTAAAGCCTCGTCAGTAATAGCAAACATTTGAATAACTAACAACGCAGCATTTGTTGCTCCGTTTATTGCAACGGTTGATACGGGAATACCTGATGGCATTTGTACCGTTGATAATAAAGCGTCAATTCCCCCAAGGTTACCACTTTCAATAGGAATACCTACAACGGGTAAAGTTGTGTTAGCCGCAACTGCCCCTGCAAGATGTGCAGCCATACCGGCAGCGCAAATAACAGCGCCATACCCTTTTTCACGAAGTGTTTTTGTGTACTCACTCGTTTCAAGTGGTGTGCGGTGCGCAGAATAAACGTGCACTTCATACGGCACTTCAAAAGCCTTTAAAGTGTCAACAGCCTTTTTAACGATAGGTAAGTCGCTATCGCTACCCATAATTACAGCAACTTTTTTCATAATCCCTCCAAACAATTAACTTTTAAAAAAGGGCACACTTATAGTGTTAATATAAGTGTGCCCAGACGGTCGGCTTATAATATTCTTAATTTCACGTGGTTATCCACTTATCCGTCAGTCACAAAGAATATTTTTTAAGTTTGATTTTATTTTAACAAAATTTAAGCCTTTTGTCAACGCCTTTTACATACCTATTTTATAAAATAAAATAAATATGCAAAATTTTATTATTTTTTACACGTATGTACATACGTTACTTTTATGCACCCACTTCTTTCGTAGCCATATCTGACAAACTTTTAAGTTCGAAAAATTTTCCGCCTTTACTCATAAGTTCGTCATAAGTACCCGCTTCAACGATTTCTCCACCTTCCATAACGACAATTCTATCAGCGTTTCGTATCGTTGATAACCTATGCGCAACTATGAAGGTCGTTCTTTCTTTTATAAGTTTTTCCGTGGCTTTTTGAACGTGATATTCAGATATGTTATCAAGTGCAGACGTGGCTTCATCCATAATTAAAATGCTTGGATTTCTAATTAAGGCACGAGCAATAGTAATTCGCTGTTTTTGTCCGCCCGAAAGTTTACCACCGTGCTCCCCTATAATCGTATCGATTCCGTTAGGTAATTCTGGTAAAAATTCATCAATATTAGCGAGTTTTATAACCCTTTGCAAGTCTTCTTCCGTATATTTTTTTAATCCGTAAGTTATGTTTTCTTTAATCGTTCCATCAAATAAAATACTATTTTGCGGTACTACTGAAATTGATTGCCTATAATCAGATAAATTTATATCTTCTATTGAATTTCCGTCAATATATAACTTGCCTTTCGTTGGCTTTAAAAACCCTATAATCATATTCATTATAGTGGTTTTACCCGAGCCTGAACTTCCAACGAAAGCAATACACTCTCCCTTTTTAACGTTAAGAGAAAAGTTCTTTATCATATCTTCTTGCGTTTTTGGATAACGATAATAAACGTTTTCAAAAACAATATTGCCTTCAACTTTGTTTACGTGGGCTTTTCCGTCATTATTTTCAATATCTTCACTAGCCATAATTTCTTTAAGCGAGTTAATACTATCCACACCTTGCGAAATTTGTGGTAAGGAATTTATAAGTTGCGAAACGTTTGAATATATTTGAGAAAATATTGATTGAAACAACACTATTGAACCAGCATTAAACCCTTTTACACCATTTATAGCCATAAAAACTGAAAAGAATAAACATATACATTGAAAAAAGGTTGTCGTAGCCCAAGCGAACGAGCCAAAATATGCAATAGTGTTATCGAATTTTAAACCTTTAATGGCAAGTGAAGAAATATTTTCTTCTATATTTTTTATTTCTTCATTTTCAAGACCATGCGCCTTTGTAACTTGTATCATTTCTAGCATTTGGCTCAATTTTGCCGATAAATGCTCCGTTTCTAACCTATAATTTTTTATACTTTTATGAATAGGTCTTCTAAATAATCTTGATAAAAGTACGTTTACCGGTACTATTGATAAAATAAATAAAGTTGCTATCCAACTTTGATAAAGCGATATACCGATATTTATTATTAAAAAAACTGCTGCAGGTATAATAGTGCAAATTATTAAACGCATATAATTATCAACGTTATCAGTGTCTTTTAAAAACTTTGCTTGAAGTCTACCGCTTTCAATTTCCTTATGATACGAAATAGATAAGCGCTGTAACTTTCTAATAACGGTTGCTTTTATTCCCGCACTTGAACTTCTTAAAAGTTTATTAGCAAGATTAGCATAGAGCGTATGAGTTGGCACGTTTTGAAGAACGCAAACACCCAAAATTACGGCTAAAATAATAATTTTTTGAATATCGGGCGCACCTGAAACTACTTCGTTTATTACTATTGAAGAAATAATAGGAATTAGAAAAACGGGAAGAGTTTTTATAATATTTATAAAGTTTATTAAAATAATGGTAGGAATTTTATTTTTAAACAATCTTAAAGCAATATTATTTGAACTTTTACTATCTCTACCAGAATCAATAAAAATATTGTCGTAATGCGGGATTTTATAAATCGTATCACTATGCTTAGTTTGTGTTTTTTTCATAATCACATCCCCCTTAGCATTTTTATTATGGACTATTAAAAAATATAAGTCAATACTAAAATTAAAAATTTTTTTAATTTTTTTTAAA
>JAZONZ010000021.1:0-37109 GCA_045654765.1 Christensenellaceae bacterium | reverse complement strand
CTAAAAGTTTAATAAGAATTAAATTTCGACAAAATCTACGTTAATTTTTACTCTACCTATATTTAATTAACAATCAATTAAAAAAATTAAGTTTAAGACTTGCAAAATTTAAAATAATTTGTTAATATATATAGGATTACTTTATTTAATAAATTTAAGGAGATTTTATTATGCAAAACGAAAAAAAGAAAAACGGCTTCGTTAGCGGATTAGGATTTATTCTTGCCGCAGCAGGCTCGGCAGTTGGACTTGGCAACCTTTGGGGATTCCCATTTAAAACTAGTGCGAACGGCGGTGCGGCTTTCGTATTCGTATATATTGCGTGCGTATTACTAATAGGAGCAATTACTATGATTGCTGAAATTTACGTTGGTAAAAGAGCGCAAGCAAACACGGTAGCATCTTTTAAAAAGGTAAACAAAAACTTAGGTTTCGCTGGTTTAATAGTTATGGCTATTCCGTTTATTATTAGTTGCTATTATTCAGTACTTGGCGGTTACACTTTAAAATACTCAATGAACTCGTTTAGCGGAAACACAGATATTTTAACTACTTTCTCGGTAAACTTAGGCGAAGTAATTTTATACACGTCAATATTCCTTGCCATCGCTTTAATTATAGTTATGGCTGGTATTAAAAACGGAATTGAAAGTGCGTCTAAAGTGTTAATGCCTATATTATTCTTAATTTTAGTATTTATCGTTATTTTCTGTCTTTGCTTAGGCGATGGAGTAGATAAAGGTTTAAACAAATACTTAAACCCTGATTTTTACGCATTTTTCCACGATGCTGACGGAAATTTAAGTTTTAACGGTTTACTTGCTGCGATGGGACAAGCCTTCTTCTCTCTTTCTCTTGGTATGGGCGCTATGATTTGTTACGGCTCGTACACAGGAAGTGAAATTAAAGTTGGTAAATCAGTTATTATGATTTGTATTTTTGACACTTTTGTTGCTTTACTTGCCGGTCTTGCAATGTTCCCAGCTATCGGTGCATTACTCCCTGATGAATTAAATTCTAAAGGTGGCGTTGGATTGATGTTTGCAGTTTTACCACTCGTATTTGACAAAATGGGTGCAATTGGACAATTGATTTCTTTCTTGTTCTTTGCAATGGTTGCTATTGCCGCTATAACTTCGGTTATATCTCTTATTGAAGTAGTTACGCAATTTATTGTTCAAAAAACTCGACTTACTAGAAAAAAAGCGTCTTTAATTATTACTGCACTCGTATTTGCAATTTCTATTCCTATCGGCATTTCGCTTGGTAGAGTTGGAATATTAGAACAACAAGGCATCAACTTATTCGGTTTTGACTTACTTACCTTCTTAGACGAAGCAACTAACGCAGTACTAATGCCACTTGGAGCGTTTGCCGCTTGCTTTGGTATAGGTTGGCTATTAGGTAAAAAGAACTCGACTAAAGATTGGTTCTCCCCTAAAACTCTTGCTAACAACCTTAAAGACGATGGTTTAAACCTTGGAAAATTCACCATAGTATTTGCCGTTATGGTTAAATATATAACGCCTATTTTAATTTTAATACTTGAAGTTGCAGGCATTATAACTAACGTTACGGCTAACCCTAAGTACTGGTTCGTAGTTTTATTCGCTTTACTTATAATCGTACTTGGAATATCAGTTTACTTTATTTTCTTTAAAAATAAAAATCTTGGTAATAACGCATTAGAACTTGAAAAAGAAAATTCGCTTGAAAACGCTTAATTAAAACACAATAAAAAAAAGGTTAAGGCACGTTTGCCTTAACCTTTTTTATTTAATTTAATTCTTGTAAATCTTTAATGCTTTTTAAAATTTTATTACGCATATCAATGTACTTATCAAGTTTTTCTCTTTCACTATCAACTAACGCTTTTGGCGCTTTTGCTAAGAAACCATTATTTGAAAGTTTACTATTTGCTCTTGCAATTTCACTTTCAACTTTATCTAATTCGCTATTTAATCTTGCCAACTCTTTATCCTTGTCAACAAGTTCGCCAAGCGGAATAAATATTTCACATTTATCAAGTACTGATGAAATTGTTTTTTCACTAATTTCCTCTTTGCCGTTTACAAATTTAATTTCGCCAACATTTGCAAGTTTTTGTATGTAAACTAATGAATTTTGAATAACTTTCTTTTCTTCTGTTAAAAGATATAAGTCAACCTTTTTAGACGGAGCAGAGCCCGTTTCTACCCTAATTTCCCTAATTTTGCAAATAATTTGCATAATAAATTCAAGAGAGTTAGCGTCCTTTTTATAATTCAATTTTGAATTATATCTTGGAAATTCGCTTACCATAATACTTCCCTTTACGTTAGGAATTTTAGTATAAATTTCTTCGGTAATAAACGGAACAAACGGATGTAAAAGTTTTAAAGTGTTTTGTAATACGTAACAAAGAACGCTTAAACAATTATCTTTCTTTTCATCGCAAGTGCCGTATAAATAAGGTTTACAAAGTTCGATATACCAGTCGCAAAAATCATTCCAAACAAAGTTTTGAAGTTCGTAGCAAGCAAGACCGATTTCATATTTTTCCATATTTACGGTAACTTTTCTAATAGTTTGATTAAGTTTAGAAATAATCCATTTATCGCTTATAGTGAGTTTGCACTCGCTTATATCTTTAACTTGTCTACCTTCTAAATTCATTAAAACGAATCTTGAAGCGTTCCAAATTTTGTTAATATAATTACGGCTACCTTCTAATTTTTCTTTACTAAATCTCGTATCGTTACCAGGCGAAATACCGTTTAATAACGTATATCTTAAAGTATCAGCACCAAACTCGTCAATAATTTCAAGTGGGTCAATGCCGTTACCTAACGACTTACTCATTTTTCTACCTTGAGCATCTCTTACTAAGCCGTGAATTAAAACGTCTTTAAACGGAATTCTATTCATATGCTCTAAGCCAGAGAATATCATTCTTGCTACCCAGAAGAAAATTATACCCTCGCCCGTAACTAAAACGTCAGTTGGATAGAAATATTTTAATTCTTCGGTATTTTCTGGATAGCCAAGCGTTGAAAACGGCCATAACGCAGATGAGAACCAAGTATCTAAAACGTCTTCATCTTGTTTGATTTTAGCACTATTACACTTAGGACAAGTCTTAATATCTACCTTAGAAACGGTCATCTCCCCGCAGTCTTCACAATAAAACGCAGGAATTCTATGTCCCCACCAAAGTTGACGAGAAATACACCAGTCCTTAATATTATTCATCCAGTTATAATATATTTTTGTAAATCTATCAGGAGTAAAACGAATACTCTTCTTTCTAACAACTTCAATAGCAGGTTTTGCTAAACTTTCCATTTTAACAAACCATTGTTTGCTTATAATAGGCTCTACGCTACTATTACAACGATAACAATGACCTACGTTATGAGTATACGGCTCAGTTTTAACCAAAGCGCCAACTTTTTCAAGTTCTTTTACAATTTCTTTACGGCACTCAAACCTATCTAACCCCTTAAATTGTAAAGCGTCTTCGTTCATAGTACCATCATCGTTCATTGTTCTAATGATAGGTAAATTATGCCTTACGCCAACTTCAAAGTCGTTAGGGTCGTGCGCTGGAGTAATTTTAACTGCGCCCGTACCAAAATCCATTTCAACGTAACTATCAAATACGATAGGAATTTCTCTATTTGCAATAGGTAAAATAACACTCTTTCCAACTAAATGAGTATACCTTTTATCTTTTGGATTAACGGCAATTGCAGTATCGCCAAGCATTGTTTCAGGTCTTGTCGTAGCAACCGTTAAATACTCGTCACTATCTTTAACTTTATAACGAACGTGCCATAAATTAGAGTTTTCTTCGCTATACTCTACTTCAGCGTCACTTAACGCCGTTTTACAAGTAGGACACCAGTTTATGATTCTTTTACCTTGATAAATTAAACCTTTATCGTATAAATTAACGAAAACTTCTCTAACGGCTTTACTGCACCTTTCATCCATAGTAAAAGCAAGTTTAGACCAGTCGCAAGAACAACCTAAACACTTTAATTGCTCTATAATTTTACCGCCGTACTTTTCCTTCCAAGCCCAAGCACGTTTTAAGAATTCTTCTCTACCGATACTTTCTTTCGTTAGACCTTCTGCTTTCATAGCGTCAACAATTTTAACTTCCGTTGCTATTGATGCGTGGTCAGTTCCAGGTAACCATAAAGTTTCATAGCCTTGCATTCTTTTAAATCTAATAATACTATCTTGTATAGATTCGTCAAGTGCGTGCCCCATATGAAGTTGACCAGTAATGTTTGGTGGCGGAATTACAATGGTAAAAGGCACTTTGTTTTTATTTGGTGACGCTTTAAAATAACCATTGTCCATCCATTCTTTATAAATTCTTTGTTCAAATTCTTTTGGGTTGTACGTTGTAGATAAATTCATTTATTTTCTCCATAAAAATATTATTTTTATTCGTTTCGTATTTTAGATTATATAACCTTTTTCAATTATTGTCAAACAAAAAACTCTACGCATAAAATATAATAATGCTTTTTTTATTAGCATATGGAGTTTTTATTATGAAAAAATTATTTATCGGGTTTTTAACCTTAGTTATGACGATTGCTTCTTTTTCAATGATAGGCTGTAAAAAAGACGATTTAACACTTGTTAAAGTTAACGAAGTTACTGATAGTGTTTTTTACGCACCTTTTTACATAGCCATTGAAAAAGGTTTTTTTGCTGAGCAAGGCTTGGAAATTGAACTTACTAACGGTAGCGGTTCAGACGTTTCTATGACTGCTCTCTTATCAAAAAGTGCAGATATTATTTTAGCAGGTCCTGAAACGGCGCTTTACGTTGATAGACAAGATAAAAAAGATAAACCTAAAGTGTTTAGTCAGTTAACTAAACGTGACGGTTGCTTTTTAATTTCAAGAAATAGCGAGCCTAACTTCTCTTTTGAAAATTTAAGAGGTAAAGAAGTTATTATCGGTAGACAAGGCGGTTTACCTGCTATGACTTTTGAATACGTTGTAAATAATTTAGGTATGGTAAACGGCGTTGATTTAACTTTAAGAAAAGATATTCAATTTGCTTTAATGGGACCTTCTTTTGATAACGGCACAGGCGACTACGTTACTTTATTTGAACCAACCGCATCTGAGTTCGTTGCTAGCGGAAAAGGTCACATTGTAGCGTCAGTTGGCGAATTTAGTGGTGAAATACCTTACACTTCTTTTATTGCGTTAGAAAGTTTTTTAAAAGATAAAAGAGATATTGCTACGAAATTTGTAAAAGCGTTATATAATGCCTTAGAGTACACTAAAACTGCTGACGTCAACGAAGTTAGCGAATATTTACATCTTCATTTCTCGCAAACGCCTATTGCCTCACTAAAAGCATCAGTAGAAAGTTATAAAAAAATTGATGCTTGGATGACTAATATGGCTTTAACGGAAGAAATGTTTAACAAACTTAAAGAAGTTATTATAAATGCAGGAGAAGACGTAAAAGACGCTAATTTTACTGATATTGTTGACAATAGTTTAGCAATAGAATTGTATAACAAAAAGTAAAAGGGAGGAAATATGAGTGAAATACTCAAACTTGAAAACATTTATTACACCTATCAAACTGACGAGGGAGAAACTAACGCCGTTGAAGACGTGAGTTTTAGCGTAAAAAATGGTGAATTCGTTTCAATAATAGGTCCTTCAGGCTCTGGCAAAACGACTATACTATCTTTAATTGCAGGGTTACTCTCGCCAACAAGCGGAAAAATATTTTTTAAAGGAACGCAAGTTGAAAAACTTGAAAACGTTGGTTATATGTTACAAAAAGACCAACTTTTTCCTTGGCGTACGATTGAACAAAACGTTTATTTGCCCTTAGAAATTAAAAAAATAGATACCTTAGAAAATAAGCAAAAATCTATTGACCTACTAAATAAATACGGGTTAAACGGTTTTATAAAATCATATCCAGATAGGCTTTCAGGCGGTATGCGACAAAGGGTTGCTTTAATTAGAACGTTATCGCAAAACCCTGAACTTTTACTACTTGACGAGCCGTTTAGCGCATTAGATTATCAAACGAGGCTTAAAGTTTGTGACGACGTGTATTCAATTATAACTTCCGAAAAAAAGACTACTATTTTAGTTACTCACGATATTTCAGAAGCCATTTCTTTGTCTGATAGAGTTATCGTATTAACTAAACGACCAGCAAAAATTTTATCGATACACACTTTTAATTACGACAAAAATTTATCGCCGTTAAAAAGGCGAGAATTACCAGACTTTGGTAAAAATTTTGAATTACTTTGGAGAGAACTTAACTATGAAAACAAATGAAATATCGCCAAGTAGATTGCTTTATTTAAATAAAAAGAAAAAAACTACACTACTTGTTCATATCGTTAGAATTTCTATATTAGTCGGCTTAATATTTTTTTGGGAATTACTTGCAAGGTTACAAATAATCGACTCTTTTTTAATGAGTATGCCTTCTAAAATTGTCGAAACTATTTTAGATTTATCTAAAAGCGGTGAACTATTTATGCACGTAGGCGTAACTTTATATGAAACGATTTTAGGCTTTTTAATTGCCACAACCTTAGGAACTCTTTTTGCTATACTTCTCTATTTAAGCACTTTTTTAAGGCGAGTTAGCGAGCCTTATATAGTTGTTTTAAATAGTTTACCTAAGATAGCGTTAGGTCCTATAATTATCGTTTGGTTTGGCGCTGGCACAAAGGCAATAGTTTTTATGGCTATAATTATCACTATAATCGTAACCATTATCACTATGCAAAACGCCTTTTTGTCTACCGACAAAGGCAAGTTATTACTAATGCACTCTCTTGGCGCTTCTAAAATGCAAATATTAACTAAACTTGTTATTCCATCTTCAATTCCATCTTTCGTTTCTTGTTTGAAAATAAACGTTGGTATGAGTTGGATAGGCTCTATAATGGGCGAATATTTGGTTTCAAGAAAAGGTATAGGCTATTTAATAGTTTACGGCGGTCAAGTGTTTAAACTCGACTTAGTTATGAGTGCGACCGTTATACTTTGTATTTTGGCTGGGCTAATGTACGCATCAATTAGTTTAATTGAAAAATTTTTAAAAAAATATCATTAAAAAAATACACTTTACATTTTTGTAAAGTGTATCATTTTTAATTAAACAATTCTTTTATTTTCTTTATACTTCTTAAATTAGCGTTGAAAAATTTAGCAAAATCCCTTCTACTTTTTATTTTTCTTATATTAGATAACTCGTAAATTACCGCACTTAAACTTTGAACGTCGCCTATCGAAGTTTCTAATTCCATTTCATTTGACTTTTTATATAAATCTTCGCAAGTTGTGCATAGTTTTTTTAGATTGTTTTCATAAAAACACATTTTTGCAAAAGCATAAATATATGCAGTGAAAAATATACTTTTTTTATCGTCTTTAATAAAATATGGTCTATAAAGCGTAATTTCTTTATATATTCCACCAACTTGAACTTTAACTTCCGCTACACTATCTTCATCAAGTAAATATCCTACTATACCCTGCTTAATTTTATCGTATACGTTGCCTTTTATTAACAAACTTTTCAAGTAAGCAATAGTTGAATTAGTTCGTATTTGCGATATGAGTGACAACGCTGACGCCTGCATTTGATACGATTGATTTTCAAAACAATAATCCATTAGCGAGAAAAATTCTTTGCTGTTTTCTTTATTTAAAACATACTCTTTATTTTTCATTATTGATTTCAATTTTTCAATAATTTGCTTTCTTAAATTTTTAGGAACGTCATAAATATAAGCAAGTTTTTTATACTCTCTATCACTTTTGTACTTAATGGCGTTTTCACAAATTGCTAAATACGAAGAATCTACGAAAGTATTGTTAATAATATATAATTTTTTGAATAATTTATAACTTTCATCAAATTTTAATAAATTGTATTTAACTATTGCAATCATATGCAAAACCGATTTATCGTAAGCGTTTATTTTTAAGTATTTTTCTCCAAAATATTCCGCCTTTTTAGGTCTTGAAATTTCGCAATTTAACATTATAACCTTATACAACTCGTCTTCGTCTTCAATTTGTAAACTATCAAGTTTTTTAAGGTACTTTTTTGCTGAGTTTTTATCGTTTAACTCGTAATACATACTAATTATATTACATAAAGCGTAAACGTTATCTTCTTCAATTTCTAACGCTATAATCATATCGTTAATAGCATCTTCAACTTTATTCATTAAAAACTTGCAAATGGCTATTTTTAATAAAGCGTCAAAATAATATTGATTTTTGTTTGGTATTATGCTTAATAATTCGATTACACCTTCATAATCGCCGTTTTTAAATAACTCGTCAGCCTCTAATAACTGCTTGGAAAAATCCGCTTTCTCATACGGATAAGCCAAATAAAAACTATCTTCAACGTCAGTTACTTCATCAATAAAATCCGCTAAAGTTTGATTTATATAATCTTCACTTATAACAACTTTTGCTTGAAGAAATTTTTGTATATAATACCCAGCCATATTAGTGTTTGAAATTTTATGATAAGTAGCACCTATATAACCGTAGATTATAACCTTTTTATCATTATCTATTATAGTTAAACATTTATAAAAACTATCTAAGGCATCTTCATAAAGTTGCATTTTAAAATATATTAAACCAAAGTTTTTATATAGATTATAATCTATATAATTTTCCCTTTCTAAACTTTTTAATAAATTAAACGCACCTAATAAATCGCCTTCATTTAGCCTTTTTTGATACAATTTACTATAATATTCTTGTTTTGAAGTAAACTCGTGAATAACCGCCATTTTACACCTTAAAAAGTTTATCTATATCTTGTTTATAATACGTATAAACTTTATCACAATACTCACAACTTATTTCCACTTTGCCTTGCTCTAAAATTATATCGTAAAGTTCATCTTTACCTATTGCGTATAACATTGACAAAATATAATCGTTTGAGCATACGCATTTATATTTAGGATAATACTCGTTAAAAGTATACTCGCTAAAATACTCACTAATTATGCCCTTTGCTCCGTAATTTTGAATTTTAGTGCTAATATCAGTAAATTCGCTTATTAGTTTTTCCGCTTTTTTAATGGCTTCTTCACTACAAAACGGCATTGTTTGAATAACTATTCCGCCCGCACCAACACATCTATCGTTTTGAACTTTTACACCAAGCGCCATAGCGGTTGGTTGTTGCTCGCTTAAAGCGTAATAGTATGAAAAATCTTCGGCAATTTCGCCACTTACTATTTCACTTGACCCCGTGTACGGCTCTTTCATACCCATATTTCTAACGATAGTTAATCTACCCTTGCCTACGCATGATGCAACGTCAAGTTTACCGTTAGGTTTTAAAGGTAATTCCGCCTTTGGATTTTCTATATATCCCCTTACCGACAAATTACTATCACAACTAACTATAACCTTTCCGCCAACGCCGTTACCCGCTATGGTAACTGATAATCTATCCCCTTCATTTTTCAACGTTGAAGCCATAAATAAAGAGGCAGTCATAGTCCTGCCTAACGTTGCGCTTGTAAGCGGTGTTAATTTGTGATAGAAAATAGCCTTATTGACAATATCGGTAGTTTCCAAAATAGATAAAGAAATTTGCCCGTCGTAAATTAAGGTTTTATATAAAACGTCCATATCTCACTTTTTAATTGCCGTAAAAATTTGCCTTGTAGATTGACTTGTTAACGGCTCGCCAAGTTCACCCGTTACACTTAAAAGTGTAAAACCGCATTTTTCTAAACTTTCCTTAACAAAACTTAAAGAGTGTACGTACTCTACTTGATTTTCGTCATATCTTATATATTTATCGCCTTGTTTTTCAAAAAAAGTAACGTTAATTTCTACGCTATCTTCTTTTAAGGTGTTAAACCATAAATAAGATAAATTTTCGCTGTTATCGCCATACATATTATTGCCAAGAACGTTTTCAAGTTTATACTTTGAAGAAATATCAAACACTAAAAGCCCGCCTTTATGTAGACACTTATTGAAACTTTTTAAGCATTTAATAAAATCTTCGCCGTTAACGTAATTTAAACCATCATTGAAAGAAGTTATAAACCATACCTTTTCAAAGAGTTTTAAATTTTTCATATTTTGATTTATATAAGTTATTGATAGATTTTCCTTGCTGTTTAAATTTATAGCGTTTTCTATCATTTCCTTACTAATATCAACGCCTATTACCTTAAACCCCGCTTTTTTTAACGCTCTTGTAAAAATTCCGCTACCGCAAGCAACGTCACAACCGCTATCGCCTTTTGCGTGCGTTTTTACGATTGAAAGTTCGTAATCTACCCATTTTTGATATTCTTTATCATAAATAATAGTGTCGTAAAACTTTGACAAAACACTATACGCATTAGCCATATTATTCCTCACTATCACTTGAAGAATTATCTTCTTCTTGCATAAATGAATCAATGGTTTCTTTTGTATCCTTAGTTTTGTCTTGCGGTTTAGAAGAATAATTATCACTATCTTCTATCATCGCTTGCTTACTTGCCCTTAACTTTTCAAGGTCCTTTCTCGTATAACCTTCTTGTAAAATATCAATTTCAACGTCATAGTCGGTTATAGGCTTAATATTCCTTTTAACGAATTTAGATTCACTATATACAAAGTTTTCTTCATCATTAGTAGTTGCACTCTTTTTATAAATACCCCTATTCTTTTTAGCACCCGCAACTTTATCGTTAATATACTCGTCAAACACCCATTGAGAATAGTTAGTCCAAATAAGAGTGAATAATGAAATACTAATAAAGATAATGCATATTACGCCCATTGAGAAAAACATTGACGACGGATTTACAAGTAATAATAAAAATCCAACGAGTGCAAACGCACCAAAGAATAAGTTTGTAGGTATTAAAGCCACCGCACATATTATAGAGTTTTTTATAAGTTTAAAGAATTTTAACTTATAAGTTACGCCAAGTGTTAACGAATATAAATAAACGATAGTAAAAAATACTAAGAATATATAACTCATTATTTTCGATATGGTGATAAACACTTCGTTCATTTCGCCTTGGAAAAGTTGTACGTTACAAACGTCAATAGTAATAAAATTAAGCGTCACTACAAGTACGTAAGCAAGCGTGCTTAATAAAACGTTTTTATAATTTTTCTTAACGCCTGACCAAAAATCTGACGCAACGAAAACACCTTCCGTCCACACTAAATTTCTCATAACGTAAAAACCACCGCTTATACCAACGGCTAAGTAGAAAGTTATGAAAAATAACAACGCAAAAATAGAAACGTCTACCCTTAAATAAATAGATTCTTCAAGCCCACTCATTACGGGATAAATAGGATATCCTATACCCATATTTTGTGATAAAGGAGCATTACTTGCTTCTACTGAAACCATTAAAGACCTTAGTACTAAAAGCAAAAATAACGGAAATAAAAATAGTAACATTAGTAAATTGATTTTTACCAATTTACCAAAGTTTGTTTTTATTAAATCCCAACCAAGCGACCATCTACTCGTTGGAAGAGTGCTTCTTGCATAATCTTCAGACCTTTCAGGACCTTCTATTATTTTAGAAAATAAACCTTTCTTTTTCGTAGCCATACTAACTCCTTAATATGTTTTAATAACTTAATATATATATAATATACTTTTTGCACTTTTTTTTCAAGAATTTTTAACCATAATATTTAAAAAATATTATTTTTTATTCTTTCTTTTAATTTATTTAATAAAATGCAAACATTTGTTTGACTTATCTTGTTTTATGTGGTAAAATATGAACAAATGTTTGTTGGTGGTTATTATGATAAGTAATGAAAAATTAAAAATTTTAACTGAAAGTGCCAAATATGACGTTAGTTGTTCTTCATCAGGCTCAAACAAAAAACATATCTCTAACGGTTTAGGAAATACCGCATATCAAGGAATATGCCACTCTTTTTCGCCTGACGGCAGGTGCATTTCTTTATTAAAAATAGTTATGACTAATATTTGCATATACAACTGCGAATATTGTGTAAATAGAGTTACTAACGATATTCCAAGAGCGATAGCAACGCCAAACGAAATATGCGAACTCGTTATGGAATTTTATAAGCGTAACTATATTGAAGGACTATTTTTATCATCAGCGGTGTACAAAAACCCAAACTACACTATGGAACTATTACTTGAAACGGTAATAAAACTTAGAAAACTTTACGGATTTAACGGATATATTCATTTAAAAGGTATTCCGGGTGCGGACAATTTACTAATAATGCGTGCCGGCGAATACGTTGATAGAATGAGTTTTAATTTAGAATTGCCAACTGAAAAAAGTTTAAGACTATTAGCCCCACAAAAAAGCAAGCAACAAATATTAAAACCTATGAAATTTATTAAGGGTGAAAAAGAAGCAAATACTTCGATAAAATCTAAATTTTTACCCGCTGGACAAACCACTCAAATAATAGTGGGAGCAAGTAATGAAAACGATGGTCAAATATTAAATTTATCTAATGCGTTATACTCTAAACTCAAATTAAAAAGGGTATATTATTCGTCATACGTTCCCGTAAATACTACGAGCAAACTATTGCCAACGAATAGTGCTGGACTACTTAGAGAACATAGATTATATCAAGCGGACTGGCTAATTAGATTTTACGGCTTTACAGCAAGCGAAATAGCAAACGAAAATGAGAATTTGCCTTTAGAATACGACCCTAAGTGCGCTTGGGCGTTAAAGCACCCCGAGTTATTTCCCGTAGATATAAACACAGCACCGCTTGAAACGTTATTAAGAATACCCGGCATAGGCTATAAAAGTGCTATAAAAATTATTTCAAGTAGAAAATTCGGTAAACTTGACTACACCGATTTACTTAAAATGAAAATTTCGTTAAAACGTGCAATACATTTTATTTTGATAAAAGGAAAATTCTTGGGTTGCGAAAAACAAAATGAAGTTAAAAAACTTTTAACGGCAAACGACCTTAACTTAAACTACACTCAACTTTCAATATTTTCAAGTGATGAAATAAAAAATTCAATACTTCTTGGTGAATTATGATTAAATATATAATTGAAGATAGTTACGATGGAATTTTATCTGCAATTTTTGATAGTTTTACTTTTAAAGAAAAGCCTACTATGGTTACGACTTTCGAAAGTCAAATAGATTTGCTTTCAACCATTAAAACTACTAAAATAACAAAAGAAAAAGTTGATAGAGTTGATAAAAAACTTTTTAGTATTTTATCGTTAACTAATTATAAACTTATAAAAATTGCATTATTAAGTGGTCAAGAAAACAAACATTTTATAATTTTTAATTATCTTTATAAGATAATTAGTTTGAATAGCGACATTACTAATAAGTATAATGACAGCGATATTTTTAACTACTTCGTTTTAGTTAAAAAAATAACTTTAGAAGCCCACCGTTTTAAAGGTTTTATAAGATTTTCAAAAAGCAAAAGTGGTATTTTTTACGCTAAATATTCCCCAGATAACGATATAACTTCTTTAATATTTTCACATTTTAAAAAAAGATTTTATATTCAGCCTTTTATATTGCACGACGTTAAGCGAAACGTTTTTGCACTAAGCAATAAAGAGAAGTCGTTAATAGCAAAAGACCTTGATATTTCTATGCTTGGCAGTATTGAAGACGATTTTGCTAAACTTTTCAAAACTTATTATAAAAGCGTAACAATTTCTACAAGACTTAATAAAAAACTTATGAAAAACTATATGCCCGTTAGATACTGGAAATATCTTGATGAAAAAAATCCCCTATTATAAAAAACGCTAAAAGCCTTAATGAGTGAATTATTATTTCACTCATTAAGGCTTTTAATTACTCTACTATCGTTTCAAACTTAATTTCTTTATAATATCTTTCTTTGGCTTTTAAATATTTGTTAGATAAATCAAGCAAATACCTTTGTTTTTGCTCGTACGATAAAGATTTAAAATACTCTTTATCAGTTAACCTACCTATAGCATCACTAACTTCGCCATACTTACTAAGTAAATCTTTTACTTTTAAATAAAAAATTTCATCTTCTTCTTTAACGCCGTTTATTTTAATTGCAGTTTTAGTTTGATAATAAAGGGCAACTTTAGACGTGTAAATTTCATTATCTTGATGTTCCTTAACACTCGTAGCAACTTCTTGTTGATATTCTTGCCAAAAGCGACTTTTCATTCTGTGTTTAGCCTCTTTACAATAAAGACGCACGCTTTTATTATTCATATACACCTCTTATAAAAAAACTATTCGCTATATAAATTTTAGCGAATAGTAAAAATTTTGTATTTTTTTGTCGAACGTTAGCCTTTAACGTTTCTCTTTCTTGCGGCTTCAGCCTTTTTCTTTCTTCTTACAGAAGGTCTTTCGTAAAACTCTTTACGGCGAAGGTCACCGATAATACCATCACGTGAACACTTTCTTTTAAATCTTCTTAAAGCGCTATCAAGTGATTCATTTTCACCAACTCTAACAGTAGACATCTTCAACCCCCCTTTGTCCTTTGACAATTATTTTTAAGACTTTTAAAGTATAGCAAAGTATTATACGATTGTCAACACTTTTTTAGTACTTTAAATTTTTTTATTTTAAGCAGGCGTCCAGCCCATTTTTTGACCGCATAAAATATGTACGTGTAAATGCGGAACTGTTTGACCTGCATCATCGCCTTGATTTATTACCAACCTATAACCGTCTTGCAAGCCTAATTCTTCTTTTAATGATGGTAACTTTTTCAAGCATTTTCTAAGCATTTCACTGTCTTTCTCAGTCATTTCCGCCAAATATTTAAAATGTGATTTTATAATCAATAAATAATGATTTTTTGCCATAGGCGCAATATCACGAATTATTATCATATTTTCATCTTCATACAATTTGTTAACGGGAATTTCGCCGTTTATAAATTTACAAAATAAACAATCTTCCATTTTAGTTCTCCCTACAACCAAGCGCTCCGTCTTTAAACGGTGCTATTAGTTTTACTTTTATTTTTTTATCTAAAACGTTACCTTTTACGTACGTTTTTATATAATTTTCAGTATAGCCTTCACTATATTCGCCGTCAAATTCTTCAATTACAACTTCTTTAATAGTATTTAGGTTTTCGTTTATAAAACTATTTTTTAATTGACCTTTTACTTCTAAAAGCCTATTTAATCTATCTTTTTTTACCGCACTATCAATATCAGTATATTTACTTGCCACCGTTCCGTCACGCTTAGAATAATTAAAACAATGAATATCACTAAATTTAACTTTTTTAGCCAAGGAAATACTTTCTATAAAATCTTCTTCCGTTTCCGTAGGAAAACCAACGATAATATCGGTAGTTATTCCTGAATTTGGAAAATATTGTCGTATTTTTTCAACGCTTTTTATAAAATCTTCAGCCGTATAATGCCTATTCATTTTTTTAAGCACCCTATCACTTCCCGACTGCAACGACAAATGAAAATGTGGTGCAAAATTTTTGAGATTTTTTAAAGCCGTTAAAAACTCGTCGGTAACTATATTGTCTTCAAGCGAGCCTAACCTTATTCTAACGTCAATATCTTTTAATTCGTTTATAAGCCCTGTTAAAGTGGTGTTTTCATAATTGTACGCCGATAAATTTATAGCCGTTAAAACAACTTCGGTTGGCGACAAATAAAGAATTTCATCAATGATTTTCTTAGGCGCTCTCGACCTGCTTCTTCCCCTTAAATAAGGAATAATGCAATATGAACAAAAATTATTACAGCCGTCTTGAATTTTTACAAAAGCCCTTGTTTTTGAAGTTTTAGGTGGCAAAAGTTCGTCAAAATACTCGTCTTTTTTCTCTATAAACACGCCACTATTATTAAGCATAGTTAAAATCTTATCTTTTGCACGCGTACCTGTAACAAGCGTTACGCCTTCTTTTTCTAAAAAATCATTAGGCGACTTTTCAGACGCACAGCCCGTAATTATAATTTTAGCATCTTTATTTAATTTTTTAACCCTTGCTACCGCTTGGCGAGATTTCTTCTCCGCCTCACTCGTCACAGCGCAAGTGTTTATTACGTATAAATCGGCAAAAACTAACTCTTCATAAACTTCGTAGCCTAAATTTATAAGACCGTTTCTAATTGAAGCGCTTTCACAAGAATTAACTTTACAACCTAAGGTAAAAACTACTGCTTTCATACCTTTTTTATCATAAGAGCCACCCACTCGCCCTCATTTTTACTCCCTATAATTTTAAAGCCTAACGGCAAATACGCATCAACGACCATCGTTACTTTATCTTTTAAAATACCGCTTAAAATAACTATAGTGTCTTTTTTAGTATGAGATAATATATCTTTACTTAAAACGCATAAAATATCCGCAGTTATGTTCGCCACTACGATATCAGCCACCGTAGTATCTTTATCTACTAAATTATCAAGTGTTACCTTGCATTTATTCTCTACTCCGTTTAAATTAGCGTTGTGTTTTGCAGTTTTTACAGCCACTTCATCAATATCAGTCATAACACTTTGTTTAGCACCTAATTTAACGGCTGTAATTCCTAAAATGCCCGAGCCTGTTCCTATATCTAAAACAACTTCTTCACCCGTTAATACTTGGCTTAAAAATTCAATACACATTGAAGTGGTTTCGTGTTCACCCGTGCCAAATGCCATATTACTATCAAGTTTAACAACGATTTTATTTTCGGTGTTATTATAATCTATCCACTCAGGACATATTACAACTTTACCCTTATCCATAGGGCGATAATGTTTACGCCAAATTTCAATCCAATCGTCACCGTCAACGTCTCTTTTAACCATTTCAAGCGACCCAAAATTTATTATACCTATTGCCCTTTCTTTCATTAAATTTAATTGATTTTCAATTTCTAAAATGGTTTTAGAAGAAGTTTCTTTATCTAAGTAACCTTTAACTAACGTGACTTTTGTATCAATATTTTCACAAATGCCATCTTCAATATAATCCCAAGTGCTTCTACGCTTATTTATTAACTCAATAATATCGTTATCATCACAAATAGCAACGCCAAAAGTTGAATATTCCCATAATTTGCTTGCAACGAGTTCTTGCGCTTCGGGGGTTGTTGTAACGGTAATTTCAGTATATATCATAATAGTATTTTAACACATTTTATCTAACTATACAAGTTTTTTTAAAAAGAAAATTGCACTAGATAGTTTCTAGTGCAATATTTTTAAGTATAATCGTCAACACCGTATAACGATGCCATATTATCATTGAATTTTTTTATTTTATCATAGTGTTTTTTATCTACGGTTTTATCAAAATCTTCAAGTTTTACTCTTTCTTCTTTCGTAATTTTCGTAGGAATTTCAACAATAACCGTCAAGTATAAATCGCCCGTTCCTAATCTTGAGTGTATTCCTTTTCCCCTTAAAACAAAGGTTTTTCCACTTTGAGTGCCTTCAGGAATAGCATAATCAATTGCATCGTCAAGCGTAGGGATTTTCACTTTACCGCCTAAAACAGCCGTCTTGTAAGAAATAGGAAGTTCAACGTATAAATCATATTCTTTACGCTTAAATATTTTATGCGGTAAAACTTTAAATACAACTATTAAATCGCCAGATTCTCCACCCATAGTCGAAGCGTTACCGTAATTTCTTTTCTTCATATAAGAATTAGTATCAGCACCGGCTGGAATATCTAAATTGATTGTAGTATTAGTTACGTTATAGCCTTTACCTTGACACGCATCACATTTCTCGATAATTTTTCTACCAAGACCGTTACACTCAGGACAAGTTCTATTGCTAACCGTTCTAAAAAAGCCCCCGCCCGAAACGTATTGAACGGTACCTTTACCTTTACAATTTTGACAAGTCGTGTATTTAGTTCCACCTTTAGCGCCCGTGCCTTTACAAGATGAGCAAGCCTCTTTACGTTTATAAGAAATTTCTCTTTTGCAACCTTTTGCGCCGTCTAAAAATGAAAGTTCAACGGTAATTTGAATATCTTGACCTTTTCTATTTATAGTGCTTTCTTCGCCACCGCCCGTAAACTGACTAAAAATATCACTAAAAAAGTCACCAAAACCGCCGTAACTACCTTGACCAAAACCATCAAACCCACTAAAACCGCCCATATTAGGGTGTTCTAATTCAAAATCATACTTTTTTCGTTTTTCTGGGTCTGACAAAGTTTCATTAGCCTCGTTAATTTCTTTAAATTTTGAAGCACATTTTTCATCACCAGGATGTAAATCGGGGTGATATTCTTTAACAAGTTTACGATATGCGCTTTTTATTTCACTTTGCGTAGCATTTTTATCTACACCTAAAATCTCGTAATAGTTTGCCATAATTAGTCCTTTAAATAATAGTTAGTGAAGAGCGTTAACCCTTCACTACTCTATTTTAATTATTGATGAAATTCAGTATCGTCACCTGGAGTGCCTTGGCCACCGTCATCAGTTGGATTAGGATTGCCACCACCCGCTTGTTGATATAATTTAGCAAAAATTGCTTGCGCCTCGTTAGAGAGTTTTTCAGTTGCACTTTTAATTCTTTCATCATCATTTGATTCAAGTTCAACTTTAGCGTCTTTAATAAGTTCTTCAAGTTTTGCTTTATCTTCTTCAGGAAGTTTATCGCCGTTTTCTTTAAGTGCTTTTTCCATTTGGAAAATCATACCGTCTAATGCGTTTCTATTATCAACGCTTTCTTTTCTCTTTTTATCTTCTTCTTCGTATTGTTGAGCCTCTTTAACAGCCTTTTCAATTTCTTCTTCACTTAAATTTGTAGAAGAAGTAATAGTAATATCAGCAGTTTGTTGAGTTCCTAAATCTTTTGCCGTTACGTGTACGATACCGTTAGCGTCAATATCGAAAGTTACTTCAATTTGTGGAATTCCCCTTGGTGCTGGAGCAATTCCCGTTAAGTTAAATTGACCAAGAGTTTTGTTGTCTTTAGCAAATTTTCTTTCACCTTGTAATACGTGAATAGTAACTTCTGATTGATTGTCTTGCGCTGTTGAGAAAACTTGTGATTTTTTAGCAGGAATAGTCGTATTTCTTTCAATAAGCGGTGTACAAATACCACCTAAAGTTTCAATACCTAACGTTAAAGGCGTTACGTCTAAAAGTAAAACGTCTTTAACTTCACCCGTTAATACACCGCCTTGAATAGCAGCACCGATTGCTACGCACTCGTCAGGGTTAATGCCTTTGAAAGGCTCTTTACCTGTAATTGCTCTTACCTTATCAACAACTGCTGGAATTCTTGTTGAACCACCAACTAAAATAACCTTTTCAATATCGCCGTAACTTAAATCAGCATCTTTCATAGCGTTTGTAAGCGGAGCAATAGTTAAGTTTACTAAATCTTCCGTTAAAGCATCAAATTTTTGCCTTGTTAACATAATATCTAAGTGTTTTGGACCATTTGCATCAGCAGTGATAAATGGTAAGTTAATATTCGTGCTTGATAAAGTTGAAAGTTCAATTTTAGCCTTTTCACTAGCCTCTTTAAGTCTTTGCATTGCCATTTTATCTTTAGATAAATCAATACCTTCAGTCTTTTTAAACTCTTCAACAAGGTAATCCATAATTTTCTTATCAAAATCATCACCACCAAGGTTGCAGTTACCATTTGTTGCTAAAACTTCAAAAACACCATCGCCTATATCAAGAATAGACACGTCAAAAGTACCGCCACCAAGGTCGTAAATTATAACTTTATGTGAATTTGTGTCTTTATCAAGACCGTAAGCAAGAGCAGCCGCAGTAGGCTCGTTAATAACTCTTAATACGTTTAAACCAGCAATTTTACCAGCATCTTTCGTTGCTTGTCTTTGAGCATCGTTAAAGTATGCTGGACAAGTAATAACGGCGTCAGTAACGCTTTCGCCAAGATAAGCCTCGGCATCTTTTTTAAGTTTAGCAAGTACCATTGCTGAAATTTCTTGTGGAGAATATTTTTTATCATCAATAGAAACTTTATAATCAGAGCCCATATGTCTTTTAATTGAACTTACCGTTCTATCATTATTTGCAACTGCTTGCCTTTTTGCTACTTGACCTACGAGTCTTTCGCCATCTTTTTGAAAACCAACAACTGATGGAGTTGTTCTTGAACCTTCTGCGTTAGTTATAACGACAGGTTCGCCACCTTCCATAACTGCAACGCAAGAGTTTGTTGTACCTAAATCTATACCTATAATTTTTGCCATTTTTCTATCTCCTTCTATATATATTAAATCGGTTAACCGATTACTACTACTTGAGCATATCTTATTATTTTATCCCCAAGTTTATATCCTTTTAAAAATACTTGTTTTACTATATTTTCTTCTTCCCCTTCTTGTTTTGGCGACTTCATTACCGCCTCGGAAGTTTCGGGATTGAAAACTTCTCCTAATGGATTTATTTCAGTAACGTCTAAACTTGTTAAAGTTTCTTTAAATTGCCTTAAAATAAGTTCAATGCCTTGTTTTGTTTTTTCATCAAGTTCCATTGTTAACGCTCTTTCAAGATTATCTCCAACCACTAATATTTTGAGTATTACGTCTGCTTTACCATCTTTATATGCGTTTAATCTTGTATCAACGTTTCTCTTTTTAAAATTTTCAAAATCCGCTGAAGTCCTATACCAACTATCTTTGTAAGTAAAAGATTCTTTTTGCACTTTATCGTATTCTTGCTGTAATTTACCATTTATTTCAATCATTTCAAGTAACGCTTGTTTTGATTCTTCTTCCGTTAAATTTTCAACGTCACTAGATGAAATTTCTTCAAAAATTTTCTTTTCTACACTTTCACTCATTATTAACCTCTATCAGATAATATACTTTCTAAAATTTTGCCTACGTTTTCAAGTACGGCAACTACCTTTTGATAATCCATACGCTGTGGACCTATTACACCGTAAGTTCCCAACTTTTTACCTTGTATTGAATACGTTGCGGATACTACTGAACACCCTTTTGGTATATCTTCATAGCCTTCGCTACCTATTTTTATATTTATTTTAATATTTTTGTCATTATCAAGCATTATATTCATAATTTTGTCTTTACTTGTAACAACGTTTAAAAACTCTTTAATTTTTTCAGGGTCGGCATATTCAACGTGTTGTAATATTTTTTCTTCGCCCTCCATTATAATATCTCTTTCAGATGAAGAAAAATAATTTTTTAACGCATCAACAACCTTTATAAATATTGATTGATATTCTTCAAACCCTTCAATAAACGAATTTTCCATTTGACAAATTTCACTGAAAGTTTTTCCTACAAACAACTTTTTAATCATATTATTTGCTTCGATAAGTTGTTCATTTGTCATAGTAGTTGGAATTGAAATGTAATTATCTTTTAAAAGTTTAGTATCGGTAACTATTAAAACGAGCGCAAGTTCGGGTTTAAACCTAAAAAACTGAATATCAACTAATTTTTCTCCCCTAACACTTTCAGTAACGCCAAGCGAAGTGTATGAAGTAAGTTCGCTTATTACTTTTACCGCACTTTTAAAAACGTTTTCAATATTATCAGCCTTTTCAATGAATATTTTTTTAATATAGTTTAACTCTTTTTGAGAAAGTTTATCTTTAGTCATTAAATCGGAAACGTAAAGTTTATACGCTTCACTTGACGGAATACGACCACTTGACGTATGCACTTGCGTTAAATAACCAAGTTCTTCAAGACCTGATAGTTCCGCACGAATAGTTGCAGAACTAACGTCTTTAATATACTTTTCAGATATTGCTTTTGACGATACGGGAACTGCTGTTTCAATATAATCGTCAACAACAATTTGAAGTATTTTTTTCTTTCTATCTGATAGTTCCATATTAGCAAACTCCATTTTTAACTGTTAGCACTCTAACACCTTAAGTGCTAACAATCATATTATAAAACTACTATTATGCTTTGTCAATAGATTTTGCCACATTTTTTAATTTTTTATAAAAAAACCTTTGAAAAAATCAAAGGCTTATTTAGATTTAGTGATTAAATTTGAACTAACGATCTATTGTAACCGAGCGTAGCGAACGTGTTGGCGCTTGCGCCAAATTACGAATCAACATTTAGCGACAGCTAAATATTCGTAATCATTGAAAAAACGATAGGCTATACCTACCGTTATTTTGGAGCTGGTGAACAGACTTGAACTGTCGACCTGCTGATTACGAATCAGCTGCTCTACCGACTGAGCCACACCAGCATATCAATATAAAATTTTACTTTATACATTATAAACTAAGAAGTTAAATCTTTTGCTAACGCAAAATCTTTGCAAAATTAAAAATTTCGCTGTAAAAACTTTTTGTTTTTACACTTCCGTTTGAAATATAGCAAAGTTATTGCTCTTTGCAAGCAAAGCACTAACTTTTTGTATTATACACTAAATTAAAACTTCTTTCAAGTGTTTTTACGCACTTTTATTGCTTTATATAAAAAAAATTGCCACAAATAGTAGCAATTTTTTTAAAAACCTTTAAATATGATAAAATAATTGATTTATTAGATATATTTTACGTACTCGTCTAACTGCCTACGCATTGTATGGCGTTCGTTTGGAACACTTTTATCACTTTCATAACCCGCTATAATTAAACTAAAAGGTTGTAAATTATCTTCTAAGTTTAAAATTTTTGACAACTTTTTATCATCAAAACGACATACCCAACAAGTATTTAACCCCTCACTTTCAGCGCTAAGCATTAAATACGTTCCAACAATACCCAAATCAGTTTCAAGTAAACTTCTTTTATTTATTTCTAAATAGCACTCTCTATTTTTATCGCCAATAAGCACGAAAACTAACGGCGCATTATATAACGATGGGCAAGCATCTTTAATGCCTTCAACTTTATCTAAACCATTTATAACTATAATACTATGCGGTTGCATATTTTTTGCCGTTGGCGCTATTGCTACTTTTTGTAAGACTTTATCAATAACTTCTTTTGAAACTTCTTTACTTGAATAATTCCTACACGAATATCTTTTTTGTAATACTTTATCAAAATCCATAATACACCTCTTAATTATCATACTATGCTATCTATAAAATTGTCAACTATTTTATAATTCCAAAAGGTTTTACGCTATTCGCTGTGCATTTTATCGTTATTTCATAATTGCTTTTCGTAGCCTGCATTTCCAACTCTGCTTTATTGTCTAAATTAAAGTAATTTGCTAATAAATTGTTTAAATCGTACTCTATTAGTTTTATAACTTCATCACTTATAATTAACCTATCTTTTTCTATTACGCTTTTTAATCTATTTGCCTTTAACAAAACTATACCCTCTTTTTTAACTCTTTTCTAATACTTCCAAAAAAGCCCTTATACCTTTTCAAATAATCATAAATTTTGTTCTCATTATTTAAAAAATTATCAGCAATTATTTTATATGCTTTTTCACTTTCGCTTTTAGGAATATCTATTACGCCGTTATTAAAACTATCACTTTCAGGAATTATTCCTAAAATTTCAACGTTTAAAATATTTTCAATATCTTCCACCGCATACATTTCACCTTGCAAAACTAAATCGCCCCTAACCCTATTGATTATCACCTTTAAACTTTCTAAATTATAACTTTTTAAAATTGCAATTACTTTTGAAGCGTCTCTTATACTCGATAAATGTGGAGTCGTAATAACAATTGCCCTATTACAGCAACTTACCGCCCTATGAAAACCTAAATCAATGCCAGCGGGCGAATCAACTATAACGTAGTCAAAACTAACGTTTAATTGATTAAAAATATTAGAAAAATCTATATCTTCGTTACTTTTCGTTAACGTATGAGTTGTTGGTAAAATATATAAATTCTCGCTATATGGACTTTTAACTAACGCTTGTTTAACTCTACAACGACCACTTACAATATCAAGTAAATCAAAAACGACTAAATTTTCAATATTTCCTACAACGTCTAAATTATTAAGACCAAAATCAAAATCTAATAAAACTACTCTTTTACCTTTTTTAGCAAGCATTAAGCCAAAATTTATTGCAAAAGTCGTTTTACCAACCCCGCCTTTACCCGAAGTTATTAAAATATTTTCACTCATAACACACCTCTATATGGTTGTAACATATTTAAACTGTCGAATATTAAGTTTTTTTGAATAATAAAAGATTTTTATAGGAATTATATAATTATTTACGCAACTAATTACTTTATAAAATAAAAAAGATAGCAAATTACGATTTTGCTATCTTTATACGTTGCAAAAATTTTATTTAATTTGAGGTAAAGATGCCGCTGCAATTGATTGACCAACTCTTTTATTTGACTCGTCAGGCATTTGAAGTTCAATTTTAGAGTAAATAGGGAATTCTTCATCAATAACCTTTTTAGCGTATTCTAAAATTATATCGCCACCTTTACCAGAAGTTACCCTACCTAATAAAAGTGCGTGGCGGATATTGTAAAACTCACTATAATAAGCAATAGTATACCCTAAATAAATACCTATACATTTATAAATATTGATTGCCATTTCATTGTTTTCAGCCATAAGTTTTTGAATAACTTTAAGTTTTTCGGCTGGAGATAAGTTTTCTTCAAACTTAAACCCTGCGTTTTCGGCAAGTTTAATTACGCTATCTTGTGAAAAATATTTTACACCGCAACCATAATCGCCAGACCACTCGTCAACCATAGCGTCCTTACTATAATCAACGGGAGCAAATGCAAGTTCGTTTAACCAACCCTCTAAACAGCCGTCGTCGTTAATATAACCAACCGCTTCACTCGTACCCATAGCAATACCTAATACGGCATTATCTTTTAAATCAATAGCACCGGCAAGAGCCGTTACGTCACCATCGTTTGCAACTTCAATAGGTGCGCCTATCTCTTTTGCTATATCTAAATACATTGTTTTTACGTGCTTTTAAAATCATCTTCTGGAACTTTTAAGAAAAGTGATGCAACCATTATTTTATTATCAACGTATACGCCGGCAGAAGAAACACCGATAGCATCAACTCTTGGCATTTTACTTGCCGCTGTTTTCATAGATTCTAATATGCCGTTATATTGATAATGCCAGTCGCTATTTATTTTAGGAAACCATACGACTTCCTCACTATACACAACTTTTCCATCAATAACAGCCGAAACTTTTCTATCGCTACCACCAGCATCAAACCCTATACGGCACCCGTCTAAATGTCCGCCTACTTTAAGTGAACAACTTTTACGTTTTGGAAACGTTTCTATTGTACAATTTACCACTTCAAAGTTCGTTTCATATACGCCTGACATAAATTTAACGTCAAACGCTCTTGCCCCTTTACTCGTATAGTCTTCACTAATTCTTTGATAAATATAATCATCACCTAAAATATGAATTTTATAGCCACCGGCAACCCATAAAATAGTTTTTATAATTCTTTCTACTACGTTATAATTCTCTTCTTGTTTATCTTCGTCAGCAAAAATATCTAAAGAATAAACGTAATTATACCCTTTATTTCTTTCAATACATACGCTAAAAGGTTTATGATTTGCATTTTTTACCGCATTTCTAAACTCGTTAAGTTTTACTATCATTGGATAGTAACCTTTATCATAAATAGGTGTAAATTTCATATTGTACCTCACAATTTTTAGTATACTATTATAATACCATAAAAGTTTACAAATTAAAAGCATTTTAAGCACTTTTGATAATTTTATTTTACATATTTTACATTTAAAAATAAACCTTGTAAAGTTTTGTTATCACACTTTATTTTATGCTTAAAAAAAAGCGAAGATATAAAATCTTCGCTTTTTGTTACAACGTTGCATACATTACTGCTTTTATCGTGTGCATTCTATTTTCAGCCTCGTCAAACACAACTGATTTTTCACTTTCAAAAACCTCGTCGGTTACTTCCATAGCCGTTCTATTAAATTTTTCGCCCATTTCTTTGCCAACAGTTGTTTTTAAATCGTGATACGCTGGTAAGCAGTGCATAAAAATTGCAGTACTTTTAGCATTATTCATAACTTCCGTGTTTACTTGATATGGCGATAATTCATTTATTCTTTCTTCCCACACCTCAATAGGTTCGCCCATAGAAACCCAAACGTCAGTATAAATAACATCCGCATTTTTAGTTGCCTCTTTTACGTTAGATATAAAATTTAAAGTTGCACCCGTACTTTTAGCAATTTCTTTACAAGTGTTAATAAGTTCGCTATTAGGAAAATATTTACTAGGAGCACACGCCGTAAAGTTTACACCTAATTTGGCACAGCCCACCATAAGAGAATTGCCCATATTATATCGAGCATCACCCATATAAACTAAATTTAATCCTTTAATCGTACCGAACTTTTCTTTTATAGTTAAAAAGTCGGCTAAAATTTGCGTTGGATGAAATTCATTAGTAAGTCCGTTCCAAACGGGAACTTTAGAGTATTTAGCAAGTTCTTCAACGATTTCTTGACCGTGCCCACGATATTCAATGCCATCAAACATACCCGCAAGCACTCTTGCCGTATCAGGAATACTTTCTTTTTTGCCTATTTGTGAGCCTGTTGGGTCAAGATAAGTAACGTTCATACCAAGGTCATGCCCCGCAACTTCAAAGGCACATCTCGTTCTCGTACTTGTTTTTTCAAATATTAAAGCAATATTTTTACCTTCGTGTACCCTATGCGAAATACCCGCTTTCTTTTTTGCTTTTAATTCACCAGCAAGGTTTATAAGATATTCTATCTCTTCACTAGTATAATCTAATAGTTTTAAAAAATCTCTACCTTTTAAGTTAATCATAAATATCCCTCAAAATTTTATCGTTTAATAAACTTTTTTAACTCTTTAATTTGTTTTTCGACGGCTACGACACCCGTTCCACCTTCCGACGTTCTTTTAGCCATACAATTATAAAGCGATATTTCTTCATAAACGTCATCTTCAAATAATGGACTATACTTTTTATAATCTTCTAAACTTATTTCTTCTAAAATACAATTATTCTTAATTGAATCGCCAACAATTTGACCAACAAGTTTATACGCCTCTCTAAAAGGAACGCCTTTTTTAGTTAAATAGTCAGCAAGGTCAGTTGCGTTAATAAAGCCTTTACCCGCCGCTAAAAGCATATTTTCTTTATTAACTTTAACACTTTCTAACATAGGAATAAATACGTTTAAGCATTTTTGAACGGTTTCAAGACCATCGAAAATACCTTCTTTATCTTCTTGCATATCTTTATTATAAGCAAGCGGTAAACCTTTTAAAACGGTTAAAATTGCCATTAAATCGCCATATACTCTTCCCGTTTTACCTCTTATTAGTTCAGCCATATCAGAGTTTTTCTTTTGTGGCATTATACTTGAACCCGTTGTAAAAGCGTCGTCAAGTTCAACAAACTTAAATTCCCAACTTGACCAAAGTATAATTTCTTCACAAAACCTTGATAAGTGCATCATTATAATAGATAAATCACTTAACGCTTCAACGCAAAAATCTCTATCACTAACACCGTCAATACTATTTAAAGTTACACCGTCAAAACCAAGTTGCTTTGCAACCATACTCCTATCGGTATCGTAAGTTGTTCCAGCAAGAGCACAACTACCAAGCGGTGAATAATTTAATCTTTTTATAGTATCAGTAAGCCTTGAAATATCTCTTTTAAACATTTCAGCATACGCTAAGAGATGTTGAGCAAAAGATATAGGTTGAGCACGTTGTAAATGAGTGTATCCCGGCATTACCGTTTGAGTATGATTATCAGCCAAACCACAAATGACACTTTCTAAGTTGTAAAGCAAATCTTTTATAGTATTAAGTTCGTCTTTAACGTACATTTTTAAATCAAGAGCAACTTGGTCGTTTCTACTTCTTGCGGTGTGCAGTTTTTTACCAACGCTACCTATTCTATTAGTAAGTTCACCTTCAACAAACATATGAATATCTTCCGCATCAGTTGAAAATTGAAGTTTTCCACTATTTAAATCATTTAAAATAGAAATTAAACCATCAATAATTTTTTCCGCATCAGTTTTAGATATTATGTTTTTTTCAGCAAGCATTGTAGCGTGTGCTATTGAACCTTGTATATCTTGCTTGTACATTTTTTTATCAAAAGATATAGAAGAATTGAAATCGTCAGCAATTTGACTTGTTTTTCCATCAGTTCTTCCCGCCCATAATTTAGACATTTTTTTATTACCTTATTTTTTATTTTTTTGATTAACCGTTGCTTGAACTTTAAGTGGTAAACCGTAAAGGTTGATAAAGCCCGTAGCATCTGCTTGATTATAAACGTTATCTTCGCCAAACGTAGCGTATTCTTCTAAGTATAACGAATAATCACTCCAAGCGCCCGCCTTAATAATGTTACCTTTGTAAAGTTTAAGTTTAACTTTACCAGTAACGTTTTCTTGAGTTTTGTCAACGAAAGCAGATAACGCTTCACGAAGTGGAGTAAACCATTGTCCGTTATACACAAGTTCAGCAAAAGTAATTGCGAGTTCTTGTTTTTTATGTGCAGTCATTTTATCTAAACACAAAGTTTCAAGATAGTTGTGCGCAAAGTATAAAATGCTACCACCTGGAGTTTCGTAAACACCCCTACATTTCATACCAACAAGACGGTTTTCAACGATATCAAGTAAACCGATACCATTTGCGCCACCTAACTTGTTAAGTTCTAATATAATTTCTTTTGCACTCATTTCTTTATCGTTAAGTTTAGTTGGAACACCTTTTACAAAGTCTAATGTAAGATAAGTAGGCGTATCAGGTGCGTCAATAGGCGATACACCCATTTCTAAAAAGCCTTTCTTTTCGTATAAAGGTTCGTTTCCAGCGTCTTCTAAGTCTAAACCTTCGTGAGATAAGTGCCATAAGTTTTTATCTTTAGAGTAGTTAGTTTCTCTATTGATTTTTAAAGGAACGTTATGAGCCTCTGCGTATTCAATTTCTTCTTCACGACTCTTAATAGACCACTCACGCCAAGGAGCAATAATTGCAATATCAGGCGCTAATGCTTTAACAGCAAGTTCAAAACGTACTTGGTCGTTACCTTTACCCGTACAGCCGTGACAAATAGCGTCAGCACCTTCTTTAATAGCAATTTCAACTATTCTTTTTGCTATAATAGGACGTGCAAAAGAAGTACCAAGCATATATTCTTCGTATAAAGCACCTGCTTTAACGGTTGGAATAATATAATCGTTTACAAATTCATCAGTCAAGTCTTCAATATAAATTTTTGAAGCGCCTGTTTTAATTGCTTTTTCTTCTAAACCTTCAAGTTCATCGGCTTGACCAACGTTTCCAGAAACTGCTATAACTTCGCAGTTATTGTAATTTTCTTTAAGCCATGGGATTATGATAGACGTGTCTAATCCACCTGAATATGCTAAAACAACTTTCTTAATATCACTTTTTTTCATAATAAACACCTTCTTTAATTATAATACTTTTGATAAAAATTCTTTAAGTCTTGAATTTTTTGGATTTTCAAAAAATTCCTTAGGCTCGTTTTCTTCAACGATAACACCGTTGTCAATGAAAATTACCCTATTTGCAACTTCCTTTGCAAAGCCCATTTCGTGAGTTACTACAACCATTGTCATACCTTCTTTTGCTAAAGAAGTCATAACGTTTAATACTTCACCTACCATTTCTGGGTCTAATGCTGAAGTTGGCTCGTCAAATAACATAACGTCTGGTTCCATTGCTAAGGCACGCACGATAGCAATACGTTGCTTTTGTCCACCCGATAACGCCGATGGATAATCGTTTGCCCTATCTTGTAAACCTACTTTTTCTAAAAGTTTTAAGGCAATTTCATTTGCTTGTTCTTTATCCATTTTCTTAACTTTTATAGGAGCAAGTACGATATTTTCAAGTATAGTTAAATTTGCAAATAAGTTAAATTGCTGAAAAACCATACCTATTTTTTGACGGTGCTTATTAAGCCCTTTTTGTATAGTTTTAGAAATTGATTTTTCTTCTAACAATTTTTCTTTATAATCAGCAGTTATTTGTTCAAGTTCTAAAAGTAAAGATGATGGGATTTCGGCTTTTTCCTTCTTTAAGTTTTTAATTTGCAATTTAAGTTCGCTAATTTTTTGTTTAGCGTATAAACTATATAGTTTATAAACGTACTCGCCTTCAAAAACTATTTCGCCTGCGTTTGGTTGTTCTAAAAGATTTAAACATCTTAAAAAAGTAGATTTACCACAACCCGATGGTCCAACAATAGCAACTACGTCACCCTTTTTTATATCAATATTAATGCCATCTAAAACTTTATTGTCGCCATAATATTTACATAAGTTATTTACGCTTAATATAACGTCACCAACTTTAAGGTCGGCTCTTTTAATATTATTGTCTATCACTCTTAGCAAGCCTCCTTTCTAATATTTTAAGCACTTGTGTAAGTCCAACAACTATAACTAAATATATAAGTGCCGAAATAATGTACGGCATAAACGGGTCTAACGTTCTTGCAGTTATGTTTGCGGCAACTTTTGTTATATCAATAATTCCGATAGTTCCAACGATTGACGTTTCTTTTATAAGTGCGATAAACTCGTTAAATAATGCCGGCAATGCCCTTCTTAAACCTTGCGGTAATACAATGTTCACCATAATTTGAAATTTACTTAAACCAAGTGATGCACCTGCTTCTAACTGACCGTCGTCAACGCTTTCAAGTCCACCACGAATAATTTCAGCAACGTAAGCGCCTGAATTTATACCAAACGTAAAAATTGCTATAGGTAACGATGGAAGAGCAACTAACACGATAAAGTACATTATCAGTAATTGCACGTATACCGGCGTACCCCTAAATATAGTAAGATATAAATCACAAATTTTAGATAAAATGTTAAGTTTGCCAAATTTTTTGTTTACGTATTTAATAAGAGCAACGATTATACCTATTATCACACCTAAAGCAATTGCCCCTATTGATATTAATATTGTTTTGCCGACACCTTCAACGTACCATTTCCAGCGGTCTGCTTTTATCAAAGTATTATAAAACATATCTTTCCCTTTAAAACACATAAAAGGAAGGCTTATTGTCCCCTCCTTCTACGAGTATTTTTAATTAAATTATTTTACAAGGCTTAATGCAGGAAGTTTATCAAGTACAACGAAATCAATTTTACCCGTCGTTAAAGCCGTGTACGCTACAGGACCACTATCGTATTCAACAAGCGTTGCTCCTGTATCTTTAAGGATACCTTCGTTAATTGCTTCTTCAATTAAAAACGCACCTGTAGTACCCTTTTGAACTCCTATTTTCTTACCTACTAATTGTTCAAGTTTTGTACAAGCTTGGTCTTCAGTAGAAATAATATGTTGAACTGAATTATCATAAGGGTTTGAGAAATCTAACGTTTCTTTTCTTTCATTTGTAATTGTAATACCTGCAGCGCCAATCGCATTGTCTTCAGTAGCAACTTTACCACAAATACCGTCAAATAACATATCAGTAACTTTAAGCGTCATATTTAATTTTTCACAAACAAGTGACATCAAGTAAATATCAACACCTATTAAATTATTGTTGTCATCAACAAATTCATACGGAGCGAATCCCGATTCTGTATATACTTTTAATTCTCCGTTTGTATTATCATTAAGATTTGGGAATTGTAAAGTTTCACTAGGCGTTGTTTCTTGATAAATTGAATAATAATAAGAAACAACTTTATCAACGTCCGTTTCAGCAATTACTTCGTTCATTGCATTTAAAATTTCTGCTTTTTTAGTTGAATTTTTACCTACGGCAAAACCAAAATATTCAACTTCAATTCCTTCAATCGCTTTTGCAACGTATTTTGTGCCAGAACAACCAACGGTTGCTACCATCATAACGAGCGCAAGTACGCAAGATAAAATAATAGTTAAAAACTTTTTCATAATTTTTATCTCCTAAAAATTTATTTTTGCTTTAATTTCAAAGCACTTTCGCTTTGATACGCATATATTACACCTTTATTTTTTATAAGTCAATCATTTTTGCATAAATTTTTAAAATTTTTTAATAATTTTTTTGTTTTTTGCATATTTTTAGTATTTTATGCAATTTTTTGTGCATAAATACAATTTTTATGCAAAGTTTATATTGAAGAAAAAAATAATGTAATAAAAAAAAGAATAAATAAAGTCTAACTTTATTTATTCTTACATTTTTTTATAAAGATACGCTTGCTTTTGCGTTTAAGGTTAAGTCGGCAAAGTTTTTATTTAAATATTGAATATAACCTTCCGCTCCTATCATACCAGCATTATCAGTACATAAGTTTTTTGGTGGTAATACGAGTTTTACGCCTAATTGATTTAAAGCGTTTTGTAAACTTTCCCTTAAATACGTATTAGCGCCAACACCACCGCCAACGGTAACCGTTTTATAGCCAAACTCTTTTACTGCCATAACGGTTTTTTCAACGATAACGTCAATAGCACTACACTGAAATGAACAAGCAATATCTGCTACTTCACTACTTTGTCCCTTTTGCTTTTTAGTGTAAACGTAATTTATAACGGCAGTTTTTAACCCACTATAAGAAAAATCGTAACCCTTTTTGCCTTTTAACATTTTAGGAAATTCTATGCAATTTTTACCGTATTTAGCAAGTTTTTCAATATTAGGACCACCCGGATAGTCTAACCCAAGTACCCTTGCAACTTTATCAAATGCCTCACCAACAGCATCGTCAAGCGTCTTTCCTATAATATTATAAATATAATAATCGTCTACTCCTATAATCGCCGTATGCCCACCACTTGCTAAAACACTTAAAAACGGTGGTTTTAAATCTTTATCGCATAAATATGATGCCGATAAATGCCCTCTTATATGACTTACGGGAATTAAAGGAATATTAAGCGATAAAGCGAGCGCCTTTGCGTAAGCCACGCCAACGAGTAACGCTCCTAATAAACCAGCGCCGTAAGTAACGGCAATAGCATCTACGTCTTTTAAAGATAAATTTGCTTGACTAACAGCCATTTCTACGCATTTAGAAATAGCCTCGGTATGAGCCCTTGAAGCAATTTCAGGAACTACACCGCCAAAAGGAATATGCTCGGTACACGAACTAATAATTACAGAAGATAATAATTCTCTTCCACCTTTAACGATAGCACACGCAGTTTCATCACAACTTGACTCAATGCTAAGTATAACAGCATCTTTTTTAATGCTTGATTTTAAAACGTTTTCTTTATACATTATGATTTTTTCAAATATTCTATAATAAAGTTATCAATTTCGCCATCCATAACCGCTTGCACGTTAGAATTTTCCGCCCCTGTTCTATGGTCTTTAACCAAAGTATAAGGGCAAAAAACATACGAGCGAATTTGACTACCCCACTCAATTTTTTTAATTTCGCCTTTAATTTCTTGTGCTTCTTGCAATCTTTCTGCTTCACGCTTTTCTACAAGTTTACTCATAAGCATTTTCATTGCTTGCTCTCTATTTTGAATTTGCGACCTTTCGTTTTGACAAGCAACGATAATACCCGTAGGAATATGCGTAATTCTAATTGCTGATTCAGTTTTATTAACGTGTTGACCACCAGCACCGCTTGAACGATACGTATCAACTTTTAAATCTTCTTGTTTAATTTCAACTTCATCACTACTTTCAATTTCCGGCATAACTTCTACAGAAGAAAAGGAAGTTTGCCTTCTTGCATTAGAGTCAAATGGTGAAATTCTAACAAGTCTATGAACACCCTTTTCGCTTTTTAAATAGCCGTAAGCATTTAAGCCTTCAACTTTAAAAGATACGCTTTTTATACCAGCGCTATCGCCTTCAAGACGGTCAAGTTCGATAATTTTATAATCGTGCTTTTGAGCGTACAATATATATAACCTATAAAGCATTTCCGTCCAATCGCAAGCCTCTGTTCCGCCAGCGCCAGCGTGAAGTGTCATTAACGCATTAGAAGAATCGTATTTGCCCCTTAAAAGTGCTTGAAGACGCATACTTTCAATATCTTCTTCGGCTTTTTTTAAGTCGATATCAATTTCTTCTAAAAAAGTATCGTCATTTTCTTCTTCGGCTAATATTATAATTTCTTCAGCGTCACTAATTGCTTTTTCGGCTTTATCAAATACTTCTATTTTATTTCTTATTGCTTGTGCTTTCCTTGAATATTCAGTTGATTTTTGCAAATTTGTATAAACTTCTTCTTTTTCAAGTTCTTTTTCGTAAAATTCAAGTTCTTCCCTTGCCGTTGAAATATCAAGAGAATATCCTGCCTCTTTTAGCGTTGCTTTTAATTCAATTATTTTTTGTCTATATAAATCAGTTCTAATCATAAATTAAGCGTTTTTTCCACAACAATTTTTATATTTTTGACCACTACCGCAAGGACAAGGGTCGTTTCTGCCCACCTTTTTTGCCGAGCGAGTTACAGTTCCCATAGGTCTACTATCTTGACCAACGCCCGCTTGTTTTCTAATAGGGGTTTTTTCAATTTCGCCTTTAAGTAAAAGTCTAACGGTATCATTTTGAATACTTTCAATCATTTCTTCAAACATATTAAGACCTTCTCTCTTATATGCGTTAATAGGATTTTCATGAGCATAACCACGAAGTGAAATGCCTCTTTTTAAAGTATCCATAGAGTCAATATGGTCAATCCACTTAGTATCTACGTTTTTCAAAAGCACAAACCTTTCAACTTCTGAAAAATCTATACCCATTTCGTTATATCTTTTAATTTTTTCTTCATAAACCTCAATAACTTTTGCTATAATTCTATTCAAAAATTCATTATAATCCCAGTTATTTAAACGGCTTTCAGTAATGAAATTGCTTTCTTTTGGCAATACTTGATATTCTAAAGCGGTATTTAAAGCATCTTTGTCCCATTTTGAAGGTTCTTGTGAAACGTTAACTGTTTTATTTAAAATACCCGCAACGATATCAGGAATTAAGTTCAAAATATCTTGGTGAACGTTTTCACCTTTTAAAACTTTCATTCTCTCATCATAAATTACTTGGCGTTGAGTATTCATAACGTCATCATATTCAATAATTTGACGGCGGATACCAAAGTTTTTACCTTCAATCATTCTTTGTGCGTTTTCAATTTGCTTAGACATCAATTTTGATTGAATAGGAGTATTTTCATCAACTTTGAAAATTTCATACCATTTCATAAGCCTATCGCCACCAAAACGCTTAGCCAAATCATCTTCTAACGAAATGTAGAATACTGATGAACCAGGGTCGCCTTGACGACCTGCTCTACCACGCAATTGATTATCAATTCTTCTAGACTCATGGCGTTCAGTACCTATAATGTGTAGTCCGCCAACAGCCATAACTTCTTGTTTTTCTTTTTCAGTTTCAGCGGTGTATTTTTTAAGTGATTCCCTATACTCTTCTCTAACCTTTAAAACTTCGTCACTAACGTTTTGAACGTAAGAAGTTGCCATTTCAATAAGATGGTCTTCTACACCTTTATTTTTCAAATCTTGTTTTGCTAAATATTCAGGGTTACCACCAAGTAAAATATCCGTACCACGACCAGCCATATTCGTAGCAATCGTAACAGCGCCTTTTTTACCAGCCTGAGCAATAATTTGCGCTTCTCTTTCGTGGTTTTTAGCGTTTAAGATATTGTGCTTAATGCGATTTTTAATAAGATATTTAGAAATCTCCTCACTCTTTTCTACCGTTACAGTACCAACTAATATAGGTTGACCTTTTTCGTGAGTATCAATAATATCTTGTATAATAGCCCTTAATTTACCCTTTTCAGTAGAATAAATAATATCAGGCATATCTTTTCTTATCATAGGTAAATTCGTTGGAATTTCAAGTACGTCTAAACCGTAAATCGTTCTAAATTCTTCTTCTTCCGTTTTAGCAGTACCCGTCATACCCGCAAGTTTATCGTATAATCTAAAATAGTTTTGGAAAGTGATAGTAGCGTGCGTTTTATTTTCATTTCTAATAGTTACGCCTTCTTTTGCTTCTATTGCTTGGTGTAAACCGTCAGAATATCTTCTACCTATCATAAGACGACCTGTAAATTCATCAACGATTACAACTTCGCCGTCTTGAATAATATAGTCGTTATTCCTTTTGAAAATATGATGAGCCTTTAACGCTTGTTGAATATGGTGAGATAAGTCGGCATTTTGAATATCTGAAAAACTTGAAATGTTGAAAAATCTTTCTGCCTTTTCAGCACCGCTTTCAGTAAGTTGAACGCTCTTATCTTTAATATCTAAATTAAAATCAACGTCTTTAACAAGCGATTTAACAAATCTATTTGCTTGCACGTACATTTCGCTTGACTTACCACCACGACCTGAAATAATAAGCGGAGTTCTTGCTTCATCAATTAAAATAGAGTCAACTTCGTCTACGATAGCAAAAGATAAACCCCTTTGAACCATATCTTCTAACTTAACTTTTAAATTATCTCTTAAATAGTCAAAACCAAATTCGTTGTTTGTTCCATAAGTGATATCGCAATTATAAACTTCTCTTTTTTGGTCGTCAGTTAAACTATGAACGTTTACACCAACCGTTAAACCTAAATATCTATAAACTTTACCCATCCACTCAGCATCACGCATAGCAAGATATTCGTTTACGGTAACTACGTGTACGCCTTTACCCGTTAGAGCGTTTAAGTATACGGGAAGCGTTGCCATTAAAGTTTTACCTTCACCCGTTTTAAGTTCGGCAACTCTACCTTCAAATACGCATATGCCACCCATTATTTGAACTTTATAGTGACGCATATTTAATACTCTATAACTAGCCTCTCTCACCGTTGCAAAAGCGTCAACTAAAATATCATCAAGCGTTTCACCCGCTTTAAGTCTATCTTTTAAAATATTAGTTTGGTTTTTAAGTTCTTCTTCAGTCATAGCCTCGTATATAGGTGACTTTGCCATAACCTTATCAGCAATTTTACCTATATTTTTAAGACCTACCCTCGTATCGTGACTAAGAATATATTTAATAAGCCCCATAACTACCCCCTAATTATAAATTAACACACAATACATTTTACAACATTTTACCATTTTAGTAAACAATTTTTATACATTTTAATAATTACAAATTATTATTTAT
>JAZONZ010000020.1:0-15436 GCA_045654765.1 Christensenellaceae bacterium | reverse complement strand
AAATTCAAGGTTTTGCGTAGCAGGTTCTTATATTTATCTCTCGCAGTTATATTAAATTAATCCTTAACTTGCCATAGGCAAATATAACTGCCGAAAGGCAATATCACTTTGAAAAATATCTTGCTTTGCAAGGAAATTTTTCAAATTATCACAAATCCGCAAGGATTTATTTAGTTGTCGCTTTTCCCTATGGGAAGAGCGACAAGTTCGCTCCTTTATTGTTAAACGCATAGTTGTTATATAGTTTCATCTATAATTTCGCTATTTTGAGCGTTTATTGCAACGCTTTTAATGCCGTTTTTTAATCCGTCTTTTGTTTTATATCCCGCTTCACTCATTGCAATACTTTCGCCGTTTGATGCGTATAAGCGATAGCGGAAAAGACCAGCCTTATCAAAATATATTTCAAATTTAGGGCAAGTTTTTGGCTCAGGATTTTTTAAAGTGTTATCTTCAATTCTATTTTCATTTATACATTTTTCAGCATTTTTAGCAATACTTAAAATGCCTTGTTTGCAACTTGCTTTAGTTGTGTATACTTGTGATGACACCGCAATTTTTTCTTTATTAACGGCATATAAACTAAAATTAAAACCAGTAGACGTTTTTTTAATAACAAATTTTCCCATAATTTTTCCCCTTTTGTTTGATAATTATATTTTAGCACATTTATTTACTTAAGTAAATACTTATTTTAAAATTTTAATAATCATCTACTAAAATGCCGTCAATTAAATTGTCCAAGTAGTTAAAAACAACTTTTTTTGCCCCTTCGTTTGTTAAGATAATTACGCTATCATCGTTGTCTTCAAAATTATATAAGACTGTTGTTGGATAACATAAAAACTCTCTTAAAGAGTTTAATTTATTTTTTATATTTTGAGTAACGAAACTTGAAACGTTTGCACCAATTATTATTAAGTATATAAAAACATAGTTGTTCAACGGTTTTTTAAGATTTGTAATGCTTTTTAGAGTTTGAGAATAGGTTGAGATTAAACTAAACTTGTCTTTATATTCCCAATTTTCAGTAATTTCTAAAAGGTAAGGGGACGGATAATTTTTATAAATTTTTAATAAAGCGTTTTGATAAGAATAACTATCAACTACGTTTTTGTAACATAAATTAAATTCGCCGTTTTCTAACCTGTATACAAAAAGGCAGGTTTTTTCTTTTTTAAAAGATAAAAATAAAAAATTATCTTTTTCTTCAACGTGTATATCGTTAGGAATAAACGGCAATTCGCTTGTTATATAAAATTGACCATTTATATGAAATTTAATATCGCCGTCTAATAAAAGAGTGATGACGTGCCTATTGTTTTTAATAGTAATATCTTTTTGGAAATGTATTTTGTAATGATAACATCTATTTTTTTCAAAGATAGGGCATAATAAAACGCCTTTTTTAAGGTTGTAAACTTTTAAGTTTTTACTTTTTAAATTATAAGCGTAAAACGGCATAAAAGATTCGTCTTCACAAACAAACTGAAGTAGAGAATTTTCTTCAATATCAAGCATTTTTACGTTTTGATTTATTTTGCCTAAATATTTGCCGTTTAAAAAAACGAAAGCATTTTGCTGTGAATAAAAATAAACTAACATACACTATTTTATTACACAAAATTAAAATGTATGTATTATAACAAAAAAAACCGTCAATACTCTATTCGAGGTGATAAAATGATAAATTCAAAAAATAAAAAAATAAAAGATTTAATAAATATGGTAAAGTATTGTAAAAATAATAATTTAAGTATATCAAAGGCGTTTATAAAGTTTGCAAAAAAGTACGAGTATAGCGTTGGCAGTGTAAGAAATTTTTACTACAAAGTAGTAAAAGAAAGTAAAAACAGCAGTAAATTACAGCAAGAATTAGGTCTTGACGATAGGCTTTTTCCTATGTTTGTTGAAGAGTTTTCACTAAGTGAAACGAGGTCGCTTTTAAGAAATATTTTAGAGGGAATTAACGATGGAAAAAGTTGTAAACAAGTAATTTTAAATATGGCGAACGGAAACGAAAAATTAGCGTTAAGATATCAAAACAAGTATAGAAATTTACTTAAAAATAATAGTGAGTTAGTTTATTTAGTTGTTGAAGAATTAAAAAAAGAAAAAGGTAGTTGCGTTAATCCGTATCAAAAAGAAGTCAAAAATAAAAAAGTACAAAAAAAGAAAATTAGTTGCAGGTTAGAAAGTGAATATATAAATAAAATTTTGAAATTAGAAAGGGAAAATAGCATATTAAAAAAGGCAATAAAAGATATATATTATGGTAAAAACGTAGATAGGGGAGATTTGCAAAAACAACGTCTTTTAAATATTTTAAATTAAAAAAGCATTGACTTTGCGTTTATAACACTTTATAATTTAATACGTGTTAAATTATATAGAGGTGAAAAATGTTTAATGTTTTGGTGTTAGAAGATGATAATAACATAAGGCGTCTTACTGAAATAAAGTTAAAAAACGAAGGCTATAACGTTTACGTTGCAAGTAACGGCATAGAAGGATTAGATATAATAGGCGATAAGCATATTGATATTATAATTGCTGACGTTATGATGGATAAAATGGACGGATATGAGTTTTTAAAAGAAATAAGGTCTTTAAAAATATTAACACCTTGTATTATGGTAACGGCAAAGGGAACGATAAAAGATAAAACGCAAGGTTTTTTAGCAGGTGTTGACGATTATATGGTAAAACCCATTGATTTTCAGGAACTTTTTATGCGTATGAAGGCTATTTTAAGGCGTGCTAAAATTATAAGCGAAAAAAGGTTAGTGGTAGGCAAAACTACTCTTGACTACGAAACGTTGACCGTTTATAACGAAAATAACAAAATAGTTTTATCAAAAAGGGAATTTAGTATATTGTATAAACTGCTATCATACCCAGAAAAATCTTTTTCAAAAAGTATGATTTTTGAAGAGTTTTGGAATTACGATAGTGATGCGGAAGAAGATGCCGTTAAAGTTTATATAAATAAAATAAGAAATAAAATTTCTTGTTTTGAAGAAATTGATATTGAAACTATAAGAGGTTTAGGTTATAGGGGTGTGAGAAATGAAGACTAAAAACAAAAAAAGGAGAAGGTTAATTTCCGTATGGACGTTAACAACGATAATATTAGCAATTTGGGTAGGCGGTATGTTTATAGGTGTTTGGATTACCGACTTTATAAACGAAAATTTAGTTGCTGATGACGGAGTTAGAGATTTCTTAATAGTTTTAGCCTTTATTATAGGTAGTGCTTGTTTGTCCGTGCCTATAATATATTTTTCTTCAAAATACGGCACGAAAATTTTTAATAGTTTTATTGATGCTATAAATAAAGTTTCAGAAGGGGATTTTTCCGTACAATTATCGCCTATAGGTAAAAACGAGCAATTAAATAACTTTATACATAATTTTAATAATATGATAAAGCAATTAGATTCAATTGCAGTGTTAAGAAGCGATTTTGTAAGTTCCTTTTCGCACGAGTTTAAAACGCCAATGGTATCAATAAAAGGCTATGCTGAATTGTTAGAAAGTTCAAAAAATTTAACGGAAGAGCAACGAGAATACGTAAACGTTATACTCGAAGAATCAAAAAGGCTTTCTAAATTAGCGGAAAATATTTTATTATTGTTAAAACTTGATAGGCAAAACTTTATTATAGATAAAACTAAATTTTATTTAGATGGTCAAATTGAGAACGTAGTTTTATTGTTCGATAACTTATTAAAAGAAAAAAACATTGAAGTTGAAACGAGTTTAAAACGAGTGCGTATAAATTCTTCGCCTGACTTTATAAAAGAGATTTGGATAAACTTATTAAGTAATGCAATAAAATATTCAAAACCAAATGGAAAAATTGAAATTGCACTTGAAAATTTAGGTGAATACGTCGAGGTGCGTGTTAGTGATGACGGAATAGGAATGAGTGAAGAAACGCTATCGAAAGCGTTTGAACGTTTTTATCAAAAATCTAAAAACGGGCATAAAGACGGCTTAGGGTTAGGTTTAACGATTGTAAAGAGAATAGTTGACCTTGCCGAAGGCGAAATTACTTGTACCAGCCAAGAAAACGTTGGCACGCAAATCATAGTTAAACTTCCTAAAAATTAAAATTAGTCGTAACTTGTTTTTTAGAATAATAAAAAGCCGAAATTGATTGTTCAATTTCGGCTTTTAACGTTTTATTTATTAGTCGATTTTTTCTTTATAAAGAGCAACTATTTGATATTTTATTATTTTTCAATTTTTTTAATAAAACTACGCCTTCTTTTATGAAGCCTTGCATCAAAGTGTTTCCATTGATTTTGAATTGCTAAGTTATCTTCTAAATTAAGGTTTGTTTCAGCATACTTAATTTTCCCATTATTGAGCATTCTTATTATTTCGCCTATAAATGCTGAACTTACGCCTTTTTGAGCGTATTCAGGTAAAACGCCTATTAAAGATAAATCAATTATTTCAGGATTGCGTTTTGATTTTAATATTCTAAGTATAGTAGGTATAGTTAGTTTTCCGTTTGATTTTTGAACGGCTTTTGCTATTGATGGAAAACATAAACCAAAACATACGATTTTTTCATTTTCGTCTAAAATAACCGAAACGTAATTTAAGTTTAACAAAATGCCAAAACTTTTTAATAAGTTCTTTTTCATTTTCTCAGTAAATGGAACTGAGCCGTAAATATGTTCGTAGGTTATATCTATTATATCAAAAAAACCATCGGCATATTTTTTTAAAAACTCTTTAGTGCTTTTACATTTAGCAAAATGTAAATTGTATTTTTTAAGCATTAAGTTAGAAATTCTTATAACTCTATCATCAAACACCTTAGGTGCTCTTAATTGCCTTTCTACCCAGTCAATTTCTTTTGTAAAGCCTAAATTTTCAATAAGTTTTTGATAGTAAGGGTAGTTGTATTGTTCTTCAAACGTAGAAAGTTCGTTAAAACCTTCGATAAGTAAGCCTTCCCTTTCAATGTCAGAAAATCCTAACGGACCAACAATTTCTTCCATATCGTATTGTTTTGCAAAGTCAATAACCGCATTAAATAAAGCGTTTGCAACTTCTTGATTATCAATACTATCAAAGCGAGTAAATCTAACTCTTTTTTGTTTCCATTTTTCATTACTTGACTTTTGTAAAATGGCTTGTATTCTTCCTACCACCTTGCCGTCTAAATATGCTAAATAACAAGCAAAATCGCAAGTCTCTCTATAATGATAATCTTTTTTAAACATACTCTTTTCATCGCTATAAAGCGGTGGAACGAAGTAAGGATTACCTTTATATAATTTTAACGGAAATTCAATAAACTCCTTAATTTGTTTTTTACTTTCAACTCTTACGATTTCTATCATTATTTTCTCCCTTTGCTATGGAAAGTTACGCCCCCGCAATCAGGACCACAATGTGAGCCTATAGTTGGATTAACAACGTTATATCTTATATCAAGTTTACCAAACTTCGCTTGTAATAAATCGCCTAATTCATGAGCGATATCTAAAGCGTCAGAGTGGCCGATAAAAACGGGATATTTTTCAATATCTTCTTGATTTTCTTCTACTAATTGAACTATTTTTTGTAACGTTGCTTTTTTGCCCCTGCATTTAGAAAGTGTTTCCATAACGCCTTTTTTGCTAACGTGAATAATAGGGTGAATACCAAGTATTGTGCCCATAGTTGCGCTAATACCTGAAACTCTACCGCTAAGTTTAAAAAACTTAAGATTATCAGCATAGAAATAAATGCTAAATTTATCAACGTTTTCCTTTGCCCAAAGCATAATTTCATCAATACTTGCACCTTCTTTATAAAGTTTTACAATTTGATTAACTATAATGTGGCTTAAAACTGAAATACCTTTAGTGTCAATAGTGTAAATTTTGTTATTAGGATATTTTTCTTGCAAAGTTTCTACTGCTAAATTAAAAGCGTTAAAAGTACCACTCATTGCTTTTGAAAAGTGAACGTATAAAATATCGTTGCCGTTTTTTAAGTGTGGCTCAAAATGCTCAATATATTTTTCAGGGCTTAAACCTGACGTTTTAGGTAAAACGCCTTCTCTTAAAAGGTTATAATGTTTTTTATAATCAAAAGAATTTTCATCGTAATCTACGTAAGGGTAGTATTCTTTATCGTTAATAGAATACGGCATACTAATTGAATTTATGCCATACTCCTTACATAAAGAAGGAGTTATATCGCAATCTGAATCTGAAAAAATTACAAACATAAAAATCACCTCATTTTATAATAACGTTATAATTTTAACACTAAAAGGTAAAAAAAATGTTAAAAATAATATAAAAATTTACATAATTCGACAAATTGTAAAGTAAGTGGTCGTATTTATTGACTAAATTTAATAAAAATGATAGAATACAATAAAATATTTAATGGAGATATTTTAATGATAAAAGTAGTAGTTGATGCGTTTGGTGGCGATAAAAGCCCTGAAGTTAACGTAAAAGGCGCAATTAAAGCAGTTAATGAAATTAGTGATTTAGAAGTAGTTTTCACTGGCGATGAAGATATTTTAAAAGAGCAACTTAAAAACTATACCTACGATAATAAAAGAGTGAGTATCGTTGATGCGAAAGAAGTTATTTCTTGTGAAGAAAAGCCGACTGAGGCTATAAAAAACAAAAAGAATAGTTCAATGTGCGTTGCCTTTGATTTGCTTAAAAATGATGAAAGTGTAAACGCAATGGTAAGTATAGGTTCGTCTGGAGCAATACTTGCAGGTGGCGTATTAAAAATAGGTAGAATAAAAGGTGTAAAACGTCCTGCGTTTTGTCCTATTTTACCAACGATGGCGGACGGAGTTGTTGCCGTATGTGATAGTGGCTCAAACGTAGATTGTTCGGCTGAATATTTAAATCAATTTGCCACAATGGGAAGTGTTTACGTAGAAAAAGCGTTTGGAATTAAAAACCCAAGGGTAGCCCTTTTAAACGTAGGAGTTGAGAGTGAAAAAGGCGATATGTTAAGAAAGGAAACTTATCAACTTTTAACTCAAAACAAAAACATAAATTTCGTTGGAAATATGGAAAGTAGAGATGCTATAAGCGGAGAATACGACCTTATTGTTTGTGATGGTTTTAGCGGTAACGTTTTAATAAAGACTATCGAAGGTACGGCTATTGAACTTCTTAAAAAAATCAAAAAGACGTTTACAAAATCTTTAAAGAATAAAATAGGTGCGCTTTTACTTAAAAAAGACGTTTATGAACTTAAAAATTATATGGACTACAATAACTACGGCGGTGCGGTATTATTAGGTGCATCAAAAACTATAATTAAAGGTCATGGCGGAAGTAAATACAATGCAATTTATAACTGCGTAAAACAAGCGTATACTATTGAAAAGAATAAATTAAACGAAGTTATTGCTGAAGTTATTACGAGTATGCAAAACTAAAAATTAAAAGTTAAAATTAAAGAAAACACCTTTGAAAATGCGTATTTTCAAAGGTGTTATTTTTTATTTATTTAAGTAATTTTCTAAAATTTCAACGGCATCTCCAACAAGTGAAGCGCACGGACGTTTTTTGTAATAAGCGTCCGTTCTTTTTTCGGGCGTAGGATTAGATGGAGCAGATAATCCTAAAAGTTCACGGCATATGATAGAGCCGTTAATTTCTTTAAATTTATTGCATAAATTTTGAATTAAAGCGTAATATTCCGCCTTTTCGGTATGATTGTCTACTTTATAATAGCCCTTAATTGCCCCAAGCACTATTAGCATACCGCTAACTGCACCGCAAACTTCCCTTTGTCTACCCATACCACCACCGAAAGAAGAAGAAATCATAAGTGCTTTTTCTTTATCAAGTCCTATTTCGTCAATGAAAGTTAAAACTACCGATTGAGAGCAGTTATAACCTTGTTTAAAATAATTTTCTCCTATTTCACGTTTTGTCATTTAAGTTTACCTCTAACGTTTTATTTTTAGTCTTTATTAAATTTAAAATTACCACTGAAGATATAACTGTAATTAAGCCGATTATTGCTAAAATTGAAGGAATTTCGCTATATAAAATAACGCCCACCAAGGTTGCAATAACTATTTCCATACAAGCGATAATAGACGCCGTACTCGTTTCAACGCCTTTAAGCCCTAAGGTGTAGGTCATATACGCTAATACGGTTGAAATTGTGGCGAGTAATAAAGGGTCTACAATATTATAATTTATCGAAGATAAAACTTCAAATAAATGAGAGTAATTAACGGTAAACGAACTTGCAAGCGAGCCAAAAATAAAAGAGTATAATAAAATATTTTCCGCCGAGTATCCCTTGTTTAAAGCCACTTTTGAAAATATGCTGTACGAAGCGTAAAAAATACCCGAGCCTAAGCCGACCATAAATATAGGAAAAGTAATATTTCCAACGTTGCCGTCAAACGAGCAAAGAACGATACCCGTAAAGGCTGATATTAAACATATAACTTTAACAATCGTCAATTTTTCTTTAAAAATAAGTCGTGATAAAATTGTAACGAAAATAGGCGCAGTATACATTAAAATGCACGCTATTGAAACAGATGCGTTTATTTGTGTAGAAAAATAGCATAAACTCGTTAAAAACATACTAACAGCACCCGAGCATATGAAAATCCAAACGTCTTTAAGTTTAATTTTGTAGGCTTTTCTATCGAATAATAAATAAATAAGACAAATAATTATTGCTGAAAGAAAAAACCTTAAAAAATTTATTTCGTTATTAGTAAAGCCAAGCGCGGAAATACGCCTAACGAAAATGCAAGAAAGTCCCCAACAAACACTTGCAATAAAAACAAGAAGTGGTGATATAATTTTTTTCATAAATGAGATAGCGTCCTCCAAAAACCGAATATATTTACAAAGTAAATAAAATTATAAACTAATTAAATCTTTAACCACTTCGTAGGCAAGTAAAATACCTGCGATTGAAGGAACGAAAGAAATACTTGCGGGAATATGCCTTCCCTTTTCTTCATTATTTTCTACAACGCAATTTTTAGGTTTTTCAGTAGAGTAGAGAACTTTAACGTTTTTAACGTTTAATTCTTTTAATTTTGAACGCATAACTCTTGCTAAGGGGCAAACGGAAGTATTTTCAATAAAGTCCACTTTAAATAAATATGGGTTTAATTTGTTGCCCGTTCCCATTGAACTGATTACGGGTATATTTAATTTGTAACAAGTTTTAATAATTGCAAGTTTAGAAGAAACGGTGTCAATAGCATCAATAACGTAGTCAAAATTAGAAAAATCAATTAAGTTGATATTATCTTCACTGACAAACAAGTCGTAAGTTGTAACTTTTGCACTAGGATTTATTTCTAAAACTCTGTTTTTAGCAACGTCGATTTTTTTCATAGAAATAGTTTTAGAAGTAGCAAATAATTGTCTATTTATATTAGTTGACTTATATACGTCGCAATCAATTAAAGTAAGGTCTGAAACACCTAAGCGTGCTAGCGTTTCAACCGAATAACAACCAACGCCACCAAGACCAAAAACGGCAATGCGTTTATTTTTTAAAATATTTAAATTTTCTTGCCCTATAAGTAGAGCCGTTCTATCAAAAAAATCGTTCATAATAGACCTATTTAATGAATGGATTATAGAAATATAATATCACAAATAAAGTATATAAGCAACAAAAACAATAGGCAATAAGGTTTAAAAAAGACTTAAAAGGACAAAAAGTGCCAAAAGTTTTAAACAATGTTGATAACAATGTTGATAACTTTGATATAATTTTAGAAAATCTTAAAATATAATTAGGAATAAAAATTACTTGACAAAAAATAAGCCGTTTAGTAAAATAAGCAAGTAAATGAAAGGGGGGGTTGCTATGAAAATTGCAATTACGGCTGATAGCGTTGTAGATTTATCAAGAGAATTATGTGAAAAATATGATATAAAAATAATACCTTTAAATATAATTTTAGGGGACAATGAATATAAGGAAGGCGAAATTAGTCAAGACGAGATTTTTGAGTTTGTTGCAAAAACGGGCAAATTGCCTAAAACAAGCGCATTAAACTCTGAGGGTTTTGCTAATGCTTTTACTGAAATTTTAAAAGAGTACGATGCGATAATACACTTTGATATTTCAAGTGAAATGAGTGCATCTTGTAATAACGCCATAGTAGCGTCTAAAGAGTTTGACGGAAAAGTTGAAGTAATAGATAGTAGAACGTTATCAACGGGTATGGCGCTTCAAGCAATCTACGCAAGGGAATTAACGGCAACTATTAGCGATATTAAAGAGATAGCGGATAAAGTAAGGGCAAGGACAAATAGTGTTCAAGCAAGTTTCGTTATTGAGAAGTTAGACTATTTACATAAAGGCGGAAGATGCTCGGCAGTTGCAAGATTTGGAGCAAATCTTTTAAGGTTAAGACCGCAAATTATAGTTAAAGACGGTAAAATGGGTAGTTACAAAACTTATAGAGGCACAATGGATAGATGTGTTAAGAATTATTGTGAAGATACATTGGCTGAATTTAACACGTACGATAAGCATATTGCTTTTTTAACCTATTCTTCAGCAACTGAGGAAATGATAAAGATAGCAAGAGAGGCGCTTGAAAATGCAGGTTTTGAAAACATTTATGAAACACGTGCCGGTGCAACGGTTTGTAGCCATTGTGGTCCAAACACTCTTGGTATTTTATATTATAATGATGCAAAATAGTATTTAGCGATTTAGCGTTGCGAAAGCAACGCTATTATCATAAAAAGGTGTAAAAATGCAAGTTATACAATTTAGCGATGAATTTTTTGATATTAAAGCGACTTTAACGTGCGGTCAAATATTCCGCTATGAAAAATTAGATAATGGATATAGGGTTTTTTCATTAGATAAAGATTGTTTTATTGAAAATATAGACGACAAGGTTTACGTGCATACGTTATATCCCGAATACTTTTATAATTTTTTTGACTTAGATACTAATTACGCTAAAATTTATAATTTTGCTAAAAGTCAAAAAAGTCAAGTAGTAGTAGACGCATCAAAAATGGCAAAAGGCATAAGAATTTTAAGACAAGATGCTTATGAAATGATTGTTAGTTTTATAATTTCGCAAAACAATAATATACCTAAAATTAAAAAGAGTATAGAGTATATTTGCACAAATGCAGGCGAGCAAAAAATAAGTAAATACGGCAAATTTTATACTTTTCCAACAAAAGAGCAGTTGTATGATAAAGATATAACTTTTTATAAAAATGCAGGGCTTGGGTATAGGGCGGAATACTTATTTAATTTTATTAAAATGCTAAAAAACGGATTTGATATAGACGCTCTAAAAAATATGTCGAAAAATGAAATATATAGTAAAATAATTTCGATAAAAGGCGTAGGCGAAAAGGTAGCAAACTGCATTTTATTGTTTGGCTTTTATAAAACCAAAAGTTTTCCCGTAGATACTTGGATAGAGAAAATTTATAAAGAAGATTTTAAAGGCAGTTTAACTGATAGGGCAAAAATAACTAAATATTTCATAGACGAGTTTAAGGAGTATTCAGGCTATATTCAACAATATCTTTTTTACTATAAAAGAAGTATAAAATAAACCCGAAAAATTACAAAGAACGACAAAAGTCGACAAAAAGAAATAAGTATATAAAATTCAACAAAAAAAGACAAAAATCGAAAAATTTTTGTCTTTTTTAATATATAATATATTAAGAATTTTAAAATAAGGTCATAAGTTCGTAAAGATTAGAAAAAATATAGGTAGGTTTTATTTTAGAAAAGTCGGTTAAGTTATCTGTATTTATAAGGGCGGTATCAACGCCTATATTTATTCCGCCTTGAATATCGCTTGATAAACTATCGCCAACGATTAAAGTTTTACTATCAAACTTAACGCCTAAAATTTCTTCAACTCTTTTGAAGTATTCAACCTTAGGTTTAGGATAGCCTATTTCATCAGATATAAAAACACCGTCAATAAACTTATTAAAAGGTTGACCGTCAAGCCTGCTTTTCTGCGTTTTGCTAACGCCGTTAGTAATTAAGTAAATTTTACAGCCCTTATTTTTAAAATATTCTAAAACCTGATAAGCGCCGTCCATATTTTTTTTACCAAGCGAAAGCGATTCAACGTATTTGTTGTGAATATCTTGCGGGTTACCGCTTTTGCCAACGTAATTCAAATAGTCTTTAAACCTGTTAGTTGTAATTTCAATCTTTTCGCATAACCCTTTTTCATATAACGACCACCATTTTTTGTTTATTTGGCGATACGCCATATAGTTTTCTTTAGAGTAGGGTAGACCAAAATAATTAGACGTGATTTTAAAAGCGTTTTCTTCAGCGTCATAAAAATCTAAAAGAGTGTTGTCTAAATCAAATAAAAAAACGTTGTATTTCATATAGAAATTATAGCAAAACTAAAAAGAAAATGCAATAACTTTTGATTGTAAAATGAGCAAAGATAATCAAAATAGAAAATAAATGAGCAAAAGTTTTAATTAAAAAGAATAAAAAAGTTGATAAAAACGAAACAAAATTCATAAAAAGACAAGTTTGTCAATAGGGAATAAAAAATTTTTATAAGTAATAAAATTCACTAAAAAAACCAAAAAATAAATATTTAAACCTTAAAAATCATAAAAAGTTGATAATTTCACAACAAAATAACAAAAATTTTGTAGAAAATTACAATTTATATTGAAAAAGTTGTTGCAAATAGTACATAAAAATGTTATAATACATACGCTGGGGTTAGTATGTATTTTTGAATTATGGCATAAAAAATTAAACAAAAATAAAATTGCTCATTTTAATCAAAAATGCAATTTACTATGTAAAAATAAAAATGCTTAAAAAAAGCAAAAACACAAAAAGAAAAAATCGCTATCACAGTAGGGTACTTGCTCACGTAATAGCGTAAAAATAAAATAAGGGGTAATATAAAGGTGAAAAAAGAATTATTACAACAAAATGTATATAAAAGAGGCCTTAAAGGTATGATTTCAGACTTCTTTTATGATGTTAAATTAATGTTTTTCCCAAAACTTAGGCATCGTTCAACGCAGTCGTATAAAGTTGAAAGAACTATTTTCATTGTGGCTATGCTTGCACTTCCATTGATACAATGGTTAATATTCTGGTTATACGTAGTTCTTCAAAGTTTAGCGCTTGCGTTTAAAGAAGTAGGCCGTGATACTTGGGGTTTCTTAAACTTCGTTTCTCTTTGGAAATATGAAGTTGTATATGCGTTCCAAGGTTACGTTAACGAAAACAACATAGTTAATGCGTTAAAAAATACGTTCTTATTCTTTGGTATACATATGCTTATACAATTGCCGTTGAGTTTAATTGTTGCTTTCTTTATATATAAGAAAGTATTAGGCTATAAGGTGTTTAGAATTGTTTTCTACTTGCCAGCGGTTATTCCAGGTATCGTTATGACTCAATCTTTCAAAGAATTAGTTTCTGAAAGGGGTATTTTGCAACTCATAACAGACGGTATGATACCAGTAGGTGGTTTATTAGACCCTCGTTTACTTGAACCAACCGAAGCGCATAAGGTTGTAACGGGCACGATAATATTCTATTATTTATGGACTAGTCTTACAACGAGCGTATTGTTATTTGCAAGTGGTATGGCACGTATTCCAACAGAAGTATTAGAGGCTGCTAAACTTGACGGTGTAGGTCCTGGTCGTGAAATAGTTAATTTGGTAATTCCACTTATTTGGCCAACGTTTACCACTCAATTTATTATAGCGTTTACAAGTTTATTCTCATCAGGTGGTCCGGTACTCTTATTGACGAAGGGTAATCACGATACGGTAACGCTGTCGTACTACATATTCTACAGGATGGTAGGTGATGGTACGAACACTGCAAATGCTGGTAGTGAAGAAGCAATAGCAAAAGTTTCAGCAATAGGTTTAGTATGTACGACCGTAGCAGTTCCTATTTGCTTATTCGCAAGAAAGTTACTCAACAAAGTTGAGACGATAGAATACTAAAAGGAGGCGGAGTTATGGCTAAAAGAGCATTAGATGAAATTGAGTTAATTAAAAAACGTAGTATGCATAAAGATGACTCTGCAAGTATTCTTACTTCAAGGTCAAAAGGCGAAAAAGTATTATACGGCATAGTATTTGCTATATTCGCAATGTATGCGTTTTCGCTTATTTATCCTTTGTTTTACGCATTTTTTAGGGCGTTACAACATAAAGACGACTATTTGTACGTTATAAAAGAAATACAAGGTAAAGGCTTATCTTTAAATACGATATTTTTCGTTTCAAAAGGTTTACAACCAAGCAACTTCTTGGCAGCGTTAACTGAACTTTATGATGAAACGGCAACGGGTAACGTTTACTTACCAGGGTTAATATGGAACAGTATTTGGTATACTTTCGTTGGTTTAATAGTTGCTATTTTAACGTCAACTTGTACTGCGTACATACTTTCAAAATATAAATTCCGTGGTTCTGAATTTATATATGCTGTCGGTATCACTTCTATGATAATACCAGTAGTTGGAACTATGGGTTCATCATTTAAACTTGTTTCAGCATTAGGTTTATATGATAATTTCTGGTTTGTTCCTATAACTTCAATAACGGCGTTTGGTATGGCGTTCTTAGTTATGTATGGTTATTTTAGTAACATATCTTGGTCTTATGCCGAAGCGGTGTTTATCGATGGTGGTGGTCACTTAACGGTATTTACAAAAATAATGATGCCACAAGCAAGTGCTGCAATGGTAACGATGGGTATCTTAAACTTCATTGGTAGATGGAACGACTATAATACAATGCTTATTTTCTTACCAAGTTATCCAACGCTTGCATCTGGTTTATATAGAATGGGTGAAACGAAGATAGGTCAATACAATAGACCTGTATACTTTGCGGGCTTAATTATAGGTACTATACCTGTTATTGCTATGTTCGTTGGCTTCTCTGACTTAATTATGGGTAACTTCTCAATAGGCGGTCTTAAAGGCTAAAATTCTTTTTCTATATATAATATAATATAAATAGATTAAGTAAAATAAAAAATATCCCCCTTTTAGTTGACAAATTTTGTCGGGGGGGGGGTATACTAAAAAGAGAAATAAAAGCAAACGGTTTTTAAAATAAAAAATATATTATAGTACATACTATAAAATGTTATAAGGAGAAAATATGAAAAAATTACTTACAAAAATTACGGTAATGGCTCTTGCATTTGTTATGTGCTTTACAGCATTTGGCTGTAAGGAAGACATGGCAAATAGAGAAGCTGACCAAAAACTTGAAGTTTTTATTGCTGATAGAGGTTACGGTACGCTCGGTATAGAAGCGGCACTCGTAGAATTTGCTAAGCAAGACTGGGTTAAAGAAAAATATCCAAATCTTGAAATTCCTACGCCTTACACTTCAAGAACACCAAGCTTAGGTTTAACTCGTTTAAGTTCACC
>JAZONZ010000019.1:0-14498 GCA_045654765.1 Christensenellaceae bacterium | reverse complement strand
ACAAAAATGCTTGATTTTAAAATATAATAGGTTATAATATAAATAAAAAATAAAAGGAGTAAATAGTTATACTATTTAAAATTTAAAAATGACTAAAGTATTTGAAGGACACACACATCAAATGTTTCATAACAATAAAATGCCTGTAAGAGAAAGTGTAGAAGTATATAAAAAGCAGTTTAAATTAACTAACGTTGAAAGAGTTAGGTTTTTAGCATTACCTTGCCACGCTAGACCCGAAAAGAATACTACTCGTGGAATTGGTTGGAACGAAACTGAACATATTGACAATACTAAAGCAATGTACTTTAAGTGCGCTTTTGCCCCAAAAGGCTACGCATATGCGGGGCTTGAATACGATAAAGTTGATTTCAACGATAAAAAAGCAGGTGCCGAAGAACTTTTAAGGCAAGTGAAAGAGTATAAAAAAGTAGGCTTTGACGGAATAAAAATGTTCGAAGGTCACCCAGATACAAGGTATATGCTTGGTTGTCCACTTGATGATGAACTTTTCGACCTTTTTTACGACTTTTGTGAAAAGGAAGGTTTTCCTATTATAATGCACTTAACCAACAATCCTAATATGTGGGATATGAATAAAATAACTCCAGGTTGGTTAAGGTTGGGTCGTTATTTTGATGAAAGGTTTCCAACTTTCGACCAAATTCAAGAAGAACTTATTCGTGCGATTGAAAAGCACCCTAAACTTAAATTTACGCTTGCTCACTTTGGCTTTTTAACTTTTGCTCCTAAAGAAAGAGTTGAAAAGTTTATGAGTTTTGAAAACACTATGCTTGACTTAACTCCAGGTGGCGACAATTATTTCAATATATTAAATGATAAAGAATATTGGATTCCTTTTATCAAAAAGCATATAGATAGGTTTACCTACGGCACAGATATGTATAACTTCAAATATGAAAGTGAAGAACTTTTCACAAAATCTGTAACGAATCGTCCTAATTTTGTAAAAAGATTTTTTGGAACGACAAAAGAGTACGAATACGCAGGTAAAAAATATCGTGGTATAGGTTTAGAACAAGAAATGCTTGATAAAATTTTCTACGATAATTTATACAACTTGTTAAAAGAGCCTAACAAGGTTGATTATGATTATTTTATTAACAAATGTGATGAAGTTATAAAAGAGTTTAGCGTAGAGCATATGGAACACCATAATATTTGGTGTATGAAAAACGACTTTATTTCAATTAAAGAAAAGGGTTATATAGAATATTTTAAAGAAGACTAAAATGAATAAAATTTTATTTTACGTAATACAAAACCAAACGCTTGAAAAAATAATATTAAGTAAAAGCGTAAATAAAGAAGTTTTAAAAGCGAAGTGTAGACTTGTTGAAATTAAAAATAAACTTTGTTTGCAAATAGAAACTTTTTATAGCGATAATAAAGTTTATCAAAAAAACGTTGATAGTGATAGTGCGGTAGAGTATTTAGAAAATTTATTTTTAGATAATTTTAGGCAAATGAACGTTTTTTCAACAAGTGGAAACGCTGAAATAAAATTTTCTAAAAGCGGGAAACTACTAATAAGTAATAATATTAAGCGTGAAAACGTAAAAAAGGCAAGTTTTTCGCACAATAAAGAAAAACAATACGTGTTGCCTATTGATACGCCCGTGGATTTTTTAGTGGAACTTGGCGTTCAAAATAAAAGCGGTAAAGTTTTAGATAAAAAGACTTCAAAATTCCGTCAAATAAATAGGTTTTTAGAACTCGTTAAAGATATTGAAAAAAGTATAATTACTGATGATGAGTTATATATTTTAGATTTATGTTGTGGCAAAAGTTACTTAAGTTTTGCAATATATTATTACTTTACAAAAATTAAAAACGTTAAGGTTGTAATGGATTGTGTAGACTTAAAAAGTGACGTTATTAATTATTGTAACGATATTGCTAAAAAACTAAATTATCAAGGTTTAAATTTTATTGCTGGCGATATATCTAATTTTAGTGCAAAAAGAGAGCCTAATTTAACGGTATCTTTGCACGCTTGTGATATAGCGACTGATATCGTTTTAGAAAAGGGTATAAAATTAAATTCTAAAGTAATAATGAGTACGCCTTGTTGTCACCACGAAGTATTTAATCAACTTGGCAAAACTAATAATAAATTAGACGCTTTAATCGAGCATTCAATATTAAAGCAAAAACTATGTGATAGTTTAACGGATTCTTTAAGGTGTAAAACGCTTGAAGTGTTTGGGTATGGCGTGAGTGCATTAGAATTGATAGACCCCGAAGAAACGCCTAAAAACGTGCTTATAAGGGCTATTAAAAAGGAAAAAATAGATAATCAAGTATCTATTAAAGCAAAAGAAGAAATTAAAAGTATTTGTAATGCGTTTAATATAAAACCGTATTTATATAAAAAACTTATAGAAAATGAATAACAAAAAAGGGTGTTCGATATAAAGCCGAACACCCTTTAAATATATTATGTTTAATAAAGTAAAATTGCGTTATCGGGAAGGTCTAAAACGTCACCGTTATCGCCTTTAATTAGAAAAAACTCTTGATGATAAGTTTTATGTGGTATTAAATAAATGCGTTTATTTTGCCAAAACTTTTCAATATCTTTTTTCAATTCGCCTTTTTGTAAAACGTAATCACAAATTTCTACGTTTAAATCAATTATTGCCGATTTATAGTCTTCGTGGAAAATATCTAAGAGTTTAGTTCTAATTTTCATAGATATGTAGTCGTTAGAGAGTATTGAGCCTTCGCCTCTACAATATGGACATTGTTTATTGAAAAATGATGATAATTCTTTACGCTTTTTATTCCTTGTAAACTCAACTAAGCCTAGCCCCGTCATACCTATTACGTTGCATTTTCTTCTATCTTCTTTCAAGTTATTAGTTAATTCTTCAACTAACAAATTTCTATGGTTTTCATCTTCCATATCAATAAAATCAACAACGACAATACCGCTAATATTTCTAAGCCTAACTTGCCTTGCAATTTCTTTTGATGCAAGCATATTAGTTTGAAAAGCCGTTTCTTCAATACTCGTTTCGCCAACGAAACCGCCCGTGTTTACGTCAATTACAGTCAATGCTTCCGTTTTATCAATAATAAAATAAGCGCCGTTTGATAAGTTTACTCTATTATGAAGTAGATTTTCAACTTCCTTATCAAGTGAAAATTTTTTAAACATATCAACGTTTTCGTTATAAAATACTATTTTATCTAAGCAAAACTCTAACTGCTTTAACGAGCAAAGTTTGTTATAAATTTTTAAGTCCGCAACGTAAACTTTATCAATATCGTCAGTTAAAACGTCACGCATTAGTCTTGAAGGTAAATCTCCGTCACAGTAAACTTGACTTGTTACCGTTGCCTTTTTATATTCTTTTAAAATAGATTTATATAGGTTTACTAACGCTTTACTTTCTAAAGCCAAAATTTTATACGGAATATCTTTTGATGCCGTTCGTGCTATAAAACCGCCTGACGGCCTTTTTAATTTCTTTAAATAAACTTCAATTTCTAAACGAGTTTTTTCATCTGTTATTTTTCTTGAAACGCCGTTTAAATCTAAGGTAGGGGCATATACTAAATATTTTCCCGCAAAAGTTATGTGAGAAGTTAATCTAGCGCCTTTTGTAGAAGTAGGGTCTTTAACTGCTTGTACCATAACTTCATCGCCCTCTTTTAAATTTAATAAGTTAGGAAGGGTAGAGTTTGTAACAATTCCCGCAGTGTCAATAAGCATATCGGTTACAGATAGATAGCCGTTTTTTTCTAAGCCTATATCAACAAACGCCGCTTGCATACCGTTTAATACGTTTTTTACAACGCCTTTATATATGCTACCTACAATTTGCGTTTTATTAGATTTTTCAATATGATATTCTATGAGTTTATCGTCTTTAGCAAGTGCGCCTATAACGTTGCCACCAAAACTATCGATAAAAATATTTTTAGACATTGTCTTTCTCCGCAATATATTCTGTAACTGATAAATTATTTAAAAATTTAACGTCTTCTTTTATAATATTTAAACTTCCGCCACCGTAAATGTTTTTGAGTTTATTAGAAAAAACGTCAGGGCGTAAATTTTCATTTCCTGCTTTTAGCGAGCAAATCAAAATATCATTTTCAAAACGCAAAGATAAAATTCTATCTCTTACGTTTTTTTCTTTGCCGTTTTTATCTAAAATTATAAATTCGTTTAAAGATAAAACTTCATTAACGTCAAAGTTATTAAGCCCGCTTATAGAATAAGTAGCACTTGTAATATCATTAGCAATATTTAATTTAGATTTCACAAAATACATATCTTGCGCTTTAATACCAAGCGGTGAACAATTATTAAACTTTTCTATAAAATTTTCATCGTGAGCGACAGTTGAAATAAGTAAATATTCACTTTTACTTTTTAAACCTAACGGAAGTGGGGCACTCATAAAAATAAGCATATGAGGGTTAAAGCCTTGCGAATAATTAACTTCTAAACCCGTTCTTCTAATAATTTTGCCAAGGTGTTTTAAGGTGTCTAAATGCGGAATATACTCAGCACCTAAAAGTTTAGAGTATTTTAAGAGTATCATTTTATATTACACCTCCCCATAAGACCGCAACCTTTACAGCCCGTTTGACAGCCACCCGTACATTTTTCGTTATAAGCTTTGTGCCTTTCGCTTAAAAAGAAGTTTTTAGTAATGCCTATATCAATAAAATCCCAAGGAAGTATACTATTCTCATCTTGCTCGCCAAGAGAAGAAGATAAGTTGTAATGAGTTTCATTTATGGCTTGCTCGTATAAGTCATATTTAAAAAATTCGTTCCAACTATCAAAGTAGCAACCTTTTTTGTAAGCGGAAAGTAATACGTTTCCAACGTCACGTCCGCCACGAGCAAGAATTGCCTCTATCATAGACAAATTATAATCGTTCCAGTTAAAAGTAACGCCTTTTATGTATAAGCCTTTTTTAAGTAAATCAATTTTACGTTCAATTTGCTCTCGGGAACTAAACTTTTCAAAGCAAAACGGAGTGAAAGGCTTAGGAATAAAGGTAGATACGCTAACGTTTATTTTTAACGCACGAAGTCTTTTAGGGTTTTCACTATATACGCTTTTAACTAAATTAACTATGTTTACAATACCTTCAACGTCCTCGTCTGTTTCAGTAGGTAAACCCATCATAAAATATAGTTTTATGCCGTTATAACCCATATTAAACGCCTTTTTAATGCCGTTTAAAATATCTTCATCAGTAATATCTTTATTTATAACGTCTCTTAATCTTTGAGTTCCACCTTCAGGAGCAAAAGTTAAAGAATTTTTCTTAGCCTTTTCAACGTAAAACTCGTCAAAATTATCTATTCTAAGTGATGGTAAAGCCAAAGTTGAATAGGCTGGTAAATTTTCACTTAATGAAGTTATAAGTTGTTTTAAGTAAGGATAATCACTTGAAGATAAACTATTCATACTTAAAGTATCAAACCCGCATTTATTTACAATTGAACAGCCAAGTTGAGTTAATTTTTCTACACTTTTATGCCTAACGGGGCGGTAGATAAAACCTGCTTGACAAAATCTGCACCCACGATAGCACCCACGCATTATTTCAATTACGGCTCTATCGTGTACGGCTTCAATATTTGCAACGGCTTGTATATCGGGACAAACGGCGTTTTCAAGGTCTAAACAAAAAGCCTTTTCAACTTTTTTACCTTCAAAACGCACTATTTTACCATTTTCATAAACGGGATAGGTTAATGATGGAACGTATACCCCTTTAATATTCGTTGCCTTTTCTAAAAACTCTTTTTTTGAAGAAGTTTGTAGTTTTAATAAGGCAAGTTCACGCATTGAATCTTCGCCGTCACCTATTACGAAAATATCAAAAAACTGAGCAAGTGGTTCGGGATTAAACGCACAAGGTCCGCCACCTTGAATTATAGGGTAACTATCATCTCTATCTTCTCTATTTAATGGAATATTAGCAAGTTCTAACATATATAAAATGGTAGTATAACTCATTTCATATTGAAGAGAAAACCCAAGCATATCAAATTCTTTTAAAGGCTTTTTTAAGCCAAGAGAATAGAGTGGAATATTATTTTCTTTTAATAAAGAGCCAAAGTCAACCCAAGGTGCAAAACACCTATCGCAACAAGCATTATCTATTCTATTTATAACTTCCGCAACTATTCTAATACCTAAATTACTCATAGCAACTTCATAAACGTCAGGAAAGCAAATGCAATAATTAAATTTAGATAAAGATAGTGTTTTTTCGCCAAATTCGCCACCTATATAGCGGGAAGGTTTTTCAACGCTTAATAAAATTTCATCAATAGTTTTCATACCTATTTATTTTATCATATTATTTACAATTTTGCAATATAAAATTTATTTCAAAGGGCTATATATTTTTTTGTACGGACTTTCATTTTTTAACTTAGAATACAGCAAATTACCTTTATAAGTTTTTAATAAAGTGCCGTTTATTGAGTACACTTCAATTTCATAAATATAATCGTTAGATAGATATTTATAAACATCTTTAAAAGTAGCATTTTCGTTGACCGCTATTTTTTTAACGATAGTAGGTTTCTTAATTTCAAGAGCATTAAAAAGAGAATAAATTTTAACGTATTTGGCTTTATCGTTTTTAGAAATTGCACCTATAAACATAAATATTGCAAAAAATAAAATAGTAATATTTAGGGTGGTAAAAATCGAATAGATAAATAGCGCAAAAATAGTTAAAGATAAAAAAAACCCCAACACTCTAACAAGTTTTTCAGCCGTTTTAGAAGGCATACAAAGTGAAAGAGTGCCAAGTAAAAATCTACCGCCGTCAAGTGGATAGCAAGGAAGTAAATTTATTAACCCAAGCGTCAAATTACTAATAACAATTTCTTGCGAAAAGGGGTATAAAGTGGGTATAAACCACCATAACGCTACAAATATTATAGTTATATATAAATTCATTAAAGGACCTGCCAAGGCTATTTTGCACTCGTCTTTATAAGAAACGTTATCAATATTTCCAAAAAGCAAAGCCCCGTATGGCATTAAAATAATAGTGTTTAATTTATAGCCAAGTTTACTTGAAGTTAAAAAATGCCCAAACTCGTGAATACAAGCCGTTAAAGTAAATAGTAAAAAAGAAAATACTTTGCCTATAAAAGCAAAGTATAGTCCAAATATAAAAAACAAAGGGTGTATTTTAAAATTTAATTTAGCCATACAATATTATCGCCTTCAATAGCATATTTAGTAAGCAATGAATCGTTTTCGTATAAACTAATTGATGATGAAGCGCTACAATAACCTATAGGAATATTCGTGTAAACGCTTTCGCCCTCAGTTAAATAAGAATAGTCAAGTCCTGAAAAAACAGAAGTGAAACTATCGCTGTGTCTAACGGTAACGGTGTAGTAATTATCTTCTGTTAAAGTTACTTTTTCAATAACTCCGTCACAAGGAGCGTAAATGCTACTTTCGTTAACGGTCATAACGCCGTCTTCTAAAATTACTTCGCCGTCACGAGTAGGAGAGTATGCTGAAAAAGTAGAGTAAACGCTTGAATTTAATGAACTCTCTTCACTTTTAAATACACTTCTTAGAAGATTATTCATACCGCTGTCTTCCCAAAAAATATTAGTTAAAATAATTCCCACGATAAGCACGAAAATTGCAACAACTTGAACTGAAATTATATCAAAGCGTGAACTTTTAACTTCAACGCTTTTCGTTGAAACGTTTTCAACCCTTGTAATTTTAGCCTTTTTAGGTTTAGTGCTTTTATCTTTTTTAAAGTGAAAAGAAGTAAAGCGTGGAATTTTTCTTCGTACAGCGGGTAAAGCAATTTCTTTTTCAGGGCTATCTTGCATAGTAGGTTCAATAGTTGGATTAGAATTTTCACTATTAACCATATCAATAACTTGGTCTTTTATGTCTTTCTTTTTGCGTTTTTTAGGTTTGATAATAACGTCACAAGTTGAAACAGGTATTTCTAACATTTCCATATATTCTTTTTCCATATAAAACTCCTTAAATAGTTGATAATAATATTTATTCACTAAGTTTATAAGTTAGAACAAAATACTATTAAAAATGTATAATCGGCTAAAAAGTGAACAAACTATAAGCAAGGGGGAAGTTATGAGAAAGAACGATACAAAATCAAGTAAGTCAAATACTAAAAACGTAAAAAATAGTAAGACTACTAAATCAACAAAAGATTGTAAATAATGAAAAAGAAAAGTAAAAACAAAAAAGTAAATTATAAATCGCCTTTTGACCCGTTTGGAAGTTATACGGGAAAAAGTATTTATAATGAATATGAAAAACCTATTCAAGATGCTGACGATTTATAAAAGAAAAAAATTTAAGGCGAAGTCAATTTTGACTTCGCCTTAAGTTTAATTTTAATGTAAAATAGTTTAAATTTGTATTTTTATACACCAGAATATGCTGAAAAACCAGCATCAACGGGAAGCACTACTCCCGTAATTGCCGAAGCCGATTTATTATCACATAAAAATAAAGTAGCGCCAAGTAATTCATCAGCATCAACAAACCTATTTGTTGGTGTGTTCGTTAAAATTTTACGTGAACGAGCCGTTGGAGTGCCGTCTTCATTAAATAGTAACGCTTTATTTTGTGCTGAAACTAAAAATCCAGGAGCAATTGCGTTACAACGAATACCACTTCCAGCGAAATGAGTGGCAAGCCACTGAGTAAAGTTAGAAATGCCTGCTTTTGCCGCTGAATACGCTGGAATTTTAGTTAGTGGAGTGTAAGCGTTCATAGAAGAAATGTTTAAAATAACACCTTCTTTTTTATTAACCATATCAACCGCAAATTCTTGCGTAGGAAGTAAAGTGCCTTGGAAATTGAGTTTAAACACGAAATCAACGCCGTCACTTGATAAATCAAAGAAAGACTTACCGCCTTCTTTGCTTTCGTGATGATATTCGTTATCAGTAGTAGCACGAGGATTGTTACCGCCCGCGCCGTTTATTAAAATATCACAAGGACCTAAATCTTCTAAAATTTTTGCGTGAACTTCTTTTAAACTGCTTGGCTCTAAAACGTTAGCCTTGTAGCCTTCGCAAATATAACCGTAACTTTTAATCTCGTTAGCCAATTCTTTAACTTTGTCTTCATTTAAGTCAAGAGCCGCTACCTTAGCGCCACATTTACTAAATGCTTTTGCCATAGCTCCGCAAATAAGTCCGCCAGCGCCCGTAATAACTACTACTTTATTTTTATAATCAATATTTAATGGAATATTTATCATATTATTTTACCTCTTCTAATTTATCAAGCATATCAAGTACGCCTAACATATACATAATACCTAAGGCTCTATCGTATAAGCCGTAGCCCGGTCTAACCGTTCCAGGACCTTCGCCCCATAAATGCCTGCCGTGGTCTGGTCTAATGTAGCCTGAAAATTTACAATCGTGATATGCTTTTAATATATCTAAAATACCCGTATCACCATCACAATCTCTATGACTTGCTTCTGAAAAATCGCCGTTAGGGTAGTGCTTAACGTTTCTAATGTGAGCAAATGCAATTCTATCACAATGCTTTCTAATGATTGAAGCAACGTTATTGCTTGGATTAGCGTTTAACGAGCCCGAGCATAGAGTTAAGCAGTTGTATTTGTTATCAACCATTTTTAAAAATCTATCAATACTCTTTTCATCAACTAAAAGTCTTGGAAGACCAAAGATATCCCAAGGTGGGTCGTCCATATGAATAGCCATTTTAATACCCGTTTCTTCACAAGTTGGCATAATGGCTTCTAAAAAGTATTTTAAATTAGCCCAAAGTTTTTCGTGGTCAACGTCTTTATATAAAGTAAATAATTCATCAAGTTTAGCCATTCTTTCAGGCTCCCAGCCAGGAAAAGACATATTATATTTTTCAGTAAAATCTAAAATATACTTAGCCATAGCGTTGTAATCTTTTTGAATTAAATTTTTTTGATAAAAGAGAGCCGTTGAACCGTCTTTAAGCGGATGAAATAAATCAGACCTTGTCCAGTCAAATATAGGCATAAAGTTATAACAAATAACTTTTACGCCGAATTTTGCTAAATTGCGAATTGTTTGACAATAGTTTTCAATATATTTGTCTCTTGATGGTAAGCCAATTTTAATATCGTCATGCACGTTTACCGATTCAACAACGTCAATATTAAAACCGTATTCGTCACATTGAGATTTAATTTTAGCAATTTCTTCTTCTTGCCAAACTTCGCCAGGCATTTTATCGTGTAAAGCCCAAACTATTCCTTGAACGCCGGGAATTTGTTTAATATCTTTTAAAGATATTTTGTCATTACCTTCGCCATACCAGCGAAAAGTCATTTGCATAGCCATAATATCACCTTTTTTACTTTAATAAATTTATTATAACATTTTTTAATAAAATTTCAATATTTTTTATTTTTTAGGTTTGCGAATTTTATTAAGTTTTTTATTCATTTTTAAAAGTTCTTCTTTTGTAAACGAAATATTCATCATACCTATCATACTCGTTAATCTAAGTACGGTAAATCCGCCTAACATTTGCATCATATCACTGCTAATTTCAAAGCCCATAGCCTTTGTCTTTTTGCCTTTTTCTTTGTTTTTAGGCATTTTCTTTTTGATTTTTAAACCAACGCCTATAAGCCAAAGTTTGCCCCTAAATGACGATAATATATCAGCAATTTTATCATTTAAAGAAAATCTACCTTCTGGTGCTTCAACGTCAAACCAGTTTAAAATAGCACCTTTTTCTTTTAAAACGTAGTCTTGATTTATTTCATCAACTTTTCTTATAGTGCTTTCATCAGTAAATTCACCTGCTTTTGCCGTGATAACGCTTTCGCCTTTATTTTCAACTTCAAAATAGAAGAAATGGTCTGGCGCTTGTTTTTTACCAACGCTTTTGCCGTTTACAAAGAGTTCAACTTCGCTTAGATTAGAATAAACCGTAATTTTAGTTATATCTTCAACTCTATCAATATATCTTTTTGAACAAATATGAACGAAAGGCTCGCTTGATAACCATGCTTTATAAGCGTAGAAAGAGTCTTTTTTATACTTTCTATCCATAGTTATTAAGCCTTTATGGTTTTGACCGTTTTCTCCGCCTTCGTTTCTTGCGTCAGCACCAAAGTCAAACATATTCCAAACGTGAGTTGCCCATAAATATTTACGAGTAAATAATTGTTTAATCAATTCTTCGTGATAATATGATTGATATTCTTCAGTGTAATCGCCTTGAGTTGGAGTAGAAGTGTGCCAGTTTAACGCTTCACAACCATATTCGCTAACGCCGATAGGGGTGTTAGGATAAGTTTGGTGGAATTTATCAAACCAAGGGCCGTTCATTGAAGTGTCGCCACCATACCAACCAAAATAGTGGTTGTAAGATACAACGTCTGAAATATGAATATAAGGGTCGTCAATTTTAGCCATAGAAACGGCGGCTATCGTAGTTAAACGAGTGCTGTCCATTTGGTGCACCATATCGTTTAAAACGTGGTGGTTTTCAATAAGGTCAGGAGTTGAGCCGTTCATAGAAATTTCGTTAGATAAGCCCCATACTACAATTGAAGGGTGGTTGTAATTTTGAACGATAAGTTCAGTCATTTGTGAAATTGTATTTTGTCTACCATCAGGCATATGTTTAGAAATATAAGGAATTTCCGCCCAAATAACTAAGCCGTTTTCATCACATAAGTCATAAAAATATTGGTCGTGTTGATAGTGTGCTAAACGAATAGTAGTAGCGCCCATTTCCATAATTAAAGCCATATCTTCTTCGTGATGACATTTAAGTAAGGCGTTGCCTATACCAAGTCTATCTTGATGGCGAGAAACCCCACGAAGCGGATATTCTTCACCATTTAAAATAAATCCGTTTTCGCTATCAATTTTAAATGAACGACAACCAAATTTAGCACTAACGTTATCAATTATTTTATCATCTTCAATAATTTCAGCAGTAGCAAGATAAAGGTATGGATTTTTTCTTCCATGCCACTTGTTTACGTTTGAAATAGTAAAATTGCATTTTAACTCATTAGAAATTTCTTCTTGAACAAGGTTATTTTCTTTATCAAAAATAGCATAACGAATTTTTTGCGTTGCTAAAATATTAGTAACGAAAACCTCAACTTCTACGTCAGCATCATTTTCTTTTATAGTAGGAGTTACTTTTATGCCAGGCCCACCAAAATAATCTAAATCAAAATGAGTATTGTTTACTACTATAACGTTTACGTCTCTATATAAACCGCCGTAGAAAGTAAAGTCAGCCATTTGCGGATAAACGAAATCGTTAGGTTCGTTATTAACCGCAATAGTTAAAACGCTACTATCTTTTAAATTAGCGGTAACGTCAACTCTAAAAGTAGAATAACCACCATCGTGATGAGCAAGTTTAATGCCGTCAAGATATACGTCACTCGAAGAGTTAGCGCCTTGAATTTCAACGTAATATTTTTCGCCGATAGGAAGGTCGCTTTTATTTAAAGTTTTTACGTAATAACAAGTACCTCTATAATAGTCGTTATTACCATCTTGACCATCAGTTGCGTTCCAAGAATGAGGTAAGTCTATTTTTTCAAGTTCATTAGTAAATTCAGTTGGAATAATTGAAGAATTTTTAGTAAAACCCCAACCGCTATTGATATTTAAAATTTTTCTCATATTCATTTCCTTATATTTATTTTTTATAATTATTTATTATTTCGATTATTGTATATATTATTCTATTAAAACGCTACCTAAAAATTTAGATAGCGTTTTATTGTTTTTTAATTTATTAACTATTTAAATTTTCGTCAACGATAGAAGTTGAAACTGCTTCGCCTTCCACTACAGCTTTTTTGCTAAGGTCTTCGTTCATTTTTGCAAGAGTTTTCTTGTCAAGGTTATAAACGAGCGCTAAGCCTACAAATTGCATCAATGCTGCTACGAGGAAAAGTGCTGCAACTAAAATACGTAAGTTAAGAGCAGTTGCATCTGATAAGAACATAGGGTTAATAGTCGTTGCTATTTCCGCACTTGCTCTAACTAATTCGCCGTCAACTTCAATTGCGTTGTTAACGTAACCAAGACTAGCCATTATAACTAATGCAACGGCAGGACCTATGCCTTGTGCAAGTTTTCTAAAGAAAGAGTGAAGTGAGTAAACTACGCCCTCTTCTCTTTTGCCTGTTTTCCACTCGTTATAGTCGATAGCGTCACCCATCATAGCCCAAGAAACCGTTGAGTAAATACCAAGACCAAGACTATATATCAATTGACAAACAACGTAAATAATTAAATCTATGTTTGTATTGTTAGGTGTTATGATAAATAAACCTAAACCGCCTATAATAGAACAAATAGCGCCGATAACAGATAATTCTTTTTTACCGTATTTTGTAACCATTTTACGAGCAAGTGGAGTAAAAAGTACGATAGGAATCATAGCAAATAATTGAATTATACCTGAAATTTGAACGTTTTGATAGTATCTTTGGAAAACAACCGTTACTGCAGTAGTAGCGCCTTGCATACCGATAAACATACCCATAGCGGCAAGCGTAGCACCAACGGCTGGGCGGTTTTTAATAAAGTTGCCCATTGCTTTAAATACGTTGAATTTAGGTTGGTCCTCATTTAATTTTAAATTATCTTCAACACGAATTTCCGTATTTTTAATCATAAATTGAAAACAGAAGAAACCTAAAATACCCATAATGAAAGCAGTTATAAATACTTTAACGCCGTTTATCGTTTGGTCTTGGTTATAAATGAGAAATGGTAAAAGAACCATAGGTAGCATATTACCAATCATTGAACCAATTGAACGCCAAGCAGATAAAGACGCTCTATCGGCAGGGTCTTTAGAGATTAACGATAAAAGTGAACCGTACGGAACGTTTGCTATCGTATAAAAAGCGTCCCAAATAACGTAACCGGCAATAAATATAATTATTTTAGCCCAAACAGGTGCGCTTGGCAATGGTATAAAACATAATGCACCACCGATTATAAGCCCGATAGAGCCAAACCAAATATAAGATAAAAATTTATTCTTTTTATACTTTCTATTGTCACTATCAATTATTGAACCGATAAGAGGGTCGTTAATAGCGTCCCATACTTGAACGATTACTAAAAGTAATGAATAGTATAAACTTAAACCCATTACTTGTGTCCAGAAAAGTGCCATAGTGCCTTTAAGAGCAAAACTCATATTGCAACCAAGGTCACCTGCAGCGTAGGCAATCGAATCACGAATGCCAAAAGGTCTTTTTTGTGTTTTCGTTTGCATAATTATTCTCCCTTACATAATTATATACATTTTTTTAGAAAACTAACGCCTTATATTATGAAAAGCCTATATGGTTAGGCGAAATCTTTTCAATTTTATTATATCATATATAATATACTTGCAAAATTAACAAATCTTTGTTAAAATATAACAAAACACACTTTTTAAGGGATTTTTT
>JAZONZ010000018.1:0-57365 GCA_045654765.1 Christensenellaceae bacterium | reverse complement strand
TACCATATTTTGACAAAAATTGCAATGCGTTACTGCACATGGAAGAAAAGTTGTAGGCAACAAAAAACAGCCTTTTTTGTGATAAAAAAGACTGTTTTGTGGTATACCCTGGCAGAATCGAACTGCCAATAGAATCTTAGGAGGATTCCGTTATATCCATTTAACTAAGGGTACATTTATATTAAATTTTGACTCTACCTTGTCCTTATTTAATTCCAAAAATAATTCCAAATTGAAATTTTCCGAGCAAAAATTTCAGCGTTTTTTAAGGCTTAAAATTTAGCCTTTTTGAAATCAATAATTCCAAATCAATTCCAGCGTATTAATACGAAACACCAAAAATTGCACGTTTGTGGGGTTTTAACCCCTATTTTTGCCATTTTTTGAGCATTTTAACGATAAAAAGCCGACTCTACTCAGCCCTTAGGAGGGGCTTGTTATATCCATTTAACTAAGGAACCAAATGAGAAATATATATTTAATTTTTTATGAGTTTTTACAAACACTTTGTTTAAAATGGATGTAACAATTGTTGAGCCGAGCAAACTTGTTGCGAACGCCTTGGGCTACTGCCCAAATATCCATTTAACTAAGGAACCAAAATGTATAAAATTTTTTTATTTTTATTCCTAAAATTATTCCTAAAACTTTTAACTATCTAAAAAGTGGCTATTTCTACTCTCGCTTAACTCATAATTGCCAAATAACAACTTTGCAAAGTAGAACGAGTAGAAATTGTTTTTAGGTATATGAGCATTATGAATTATTATATAGGAAGCGATAAATTATGTCAAGCGTATATTGACTAAAAAGAAACTGACTCTTGACATTTTAAATTGACTCTTGAATAAAAAAATTAAAATAAATTGCATTTTGAAATGCCCCAAAACTAAATGCTTTTAGGGGCATTTCAAAACAACTTTCTTTATTTGTTTATTTTTCGTTAGGTTTTTGCCTTACGCTCAGCCTCTTTTACAAAATATTGTTTTAATACGTTTAATAAATGCTTTCGTCAGGATTTTTTTCTTTCCAGTCCTTTTCTACTTCGGTAGAAAATTTCTTAAGTACGTTTTTAACAAGTTCGGTATGTGCAGGGTTAGTTAAGTAATTTATTAAAAAGTTCCTTGTTCTTTCATCTTGTAATAAATATTTGTTGCCTATTTTTTTATCTACGTTTTTAACGATATGAGTTATCCATTTATAACTCATTGCACCCATTGCATTGTTCGTAAAACCGTGAATTCTTATTCTGCCGTGGTGATAATACTTTTCTTCAACTATTTTATCGTCTTTAATTTCTTCCGTACGTTTGAAATAGCCGTCTAACACTTTCCCTGTTTTATCAATCTCAATAATGCCGTTGTGACTATCTAAAGGAAGGTAGCCAACTTTAAAATCATCACCGTCAATATCAACGGTTACAAGTAAACCTGTTTTCCAGCATTCAACGTTGCGCCAATCAAAAATAAAATTACCTTGACCATAAATAATTTTACCGCCGTTATAATCTTCTTCACAATTTACGCAGTGTGAGTGTTGTAAAACGACTAAATCAGCACCTTTATCAATCATCTTGCGACAAACTTTACGTTCAAAAGGGGCAATATATCTAAACTCTTCAATACCGGCATGGTATAAAACTATAAGATAATCGCATTGTTTTTTTGCTTCTTTAATATGGTCGAAAGTTTCTAACGGGTCGTAACCGTTGGCACCATAGCCGTAGTCTTGCACCCACGAAAACTCGTGTTGACAAGTAGCGTAAAAACCAACTTTTTTGCCACCAATATTGTAAAATTTAGTTTTATATGCTTCTTCGTAGGTAAAGCCAGAGCCAACGTTGTCAATTCCATTTTCTTTTAACACTTTTAACGAACTTTCAAGCCCACTTTTGCTTTGGTCTAATATATGGTTATTAGCCGAAGTTACTAGGTCAATGCCTAATTGCTTATAGCCTTTAATAGTATTTGTTGACGCTATTAAATTAGGGCCGCATTTTGAAAGTTTGTCTTCAACGTCAGTTAAAGGAACTTCTAAATTCATAGCAACGAAATCAGCATCATTTAAAATTTGTAAAATTTCTTCAGTAACTACGTTTTGCATAGTGCCGTCTATAAAGTGTTGACAATTTACTTCGGTAGGAACAACGTCTGCTCCTATAATAATTTTAGCCATAATTCTCTCCTAAATAAAAATTGTTAAAAATATTGTAACCTAATCAAAACTCAAAATCAAGCGTTTTATAAAAATTGTTTTAAAAATTTAAACGTAGTTTAACTCATAAAAACGATAAGAATAAAAATTCAATACTAAGTCCTTTATTTTTTTTATGAAATATGGTACAATAGAGATACATTGTTTAAATTACAACGTAAAAGGAATAATTATGACTAAAAAAGACACGAGTAAAAACGTTAAAAACACAACAAATAAAGAGCAAGATATAATCATAAAAACTGCCACAAATATCTTAACAAAACACATTAAAGCATTTAAGGAATTAGCAAAATGATAAAAATAGATACTGCTTTGGCAACAACGTTGCACACTCTTTTAATAGATTATTCCGGAGGCAGTGACGGCGTTAGAGATTTTAATTTGTTAGACTCCGCCCTATCTTCAAGTTTTCAAACGTTTATGGGACAAGAATTGTATCCTTCTCTACTTGAAAAAGGCGCAAGGCTTGGATTTAACTTGATATCTAATCACGCATTTTTTGATGGAAACAAACGAATAGGCATACTCATAATGCTTACCTTTTTAGAAGTTAACGGCGTTACTATTGAATGTACTGATGAAGAACTAATAAATTTAGGCTTATCACTCGCTAAAAACGAAACAAGTTATGAAACGCTAATCAACTGGCTAAAAGACCACTCAAAATAACTAAAGCAAATTTCATTAACAATGCAACTTTTATATACGATAAATTACACACGCAAAACAAGACACTAAGGAATATTATATACTATGGGCGTATTATTTTTTATATTAGAAATTATAGGCACGATAGCCTTTACAATTTCAGGAACAATGGTGGCTTTTAAAAAGCATATGGATATTTTAGGAGTTATAGCGCTTGGCGTAACAACAGCAGTTGGAGGCGGAATAATAAGAGATTTGATTTTAGGCATTACGCCACCCACCACTTTTATAAATCCCATATACGTAATAGTGGCTATTGTAACAAGCATTTTAATATCGTTACCTTTCATACAAAAACAACTAATTCGTTCGCATAAATTTTACGATATATCGTTATTTTTTGCCGATTCGTTAGGTCTTGGAATTTTCACTGTTATAGGAATAAAAACAGCCTACTTAACTAATGCAAATTACGGTTTGTTTTTAATAGTGTTTGTTGGCGTAATAACTGGCTGTGGCGGAGGCGTTATGAGAGACGTTTTTGCACAAGATACGCCTTACATATTTATAAAACACTTTTACTGCACGGCATCAATTATAGGCGCTATACTGTGTGCTGTTTTATGGACTATTGTAGGCGAAATAATTTCAATGCTGATAGGCTTTTTAGCAATACTTATTCTAAGAGTGTTAGCCAGTAAATATAAATGGCACTTATATAAACCACACTCATTAGAGGTTAATATTGAATAAACGTATAAAAATATTGACAAATGTGCAAAATTGTCAATATTTTTTTATTGATTAAACAAAATATTATTTACATATAACGTATTATATGCTAAAATATTTTGGTTAAGGGGTAACTATGTTAGAATTATTAAATGTTAAAAAAATATACGTAACAAAAGCGGGATTAACCTATGCTTTAAACGGGGTATCTTTAAATTTTGAAGAAAAAGGCTTAGTTTTTATAGCGGGTCAATCTGGTAGTGGTAAAACCACTATGCTTAACGTAATAGGTGGTCTTGACGGCATTGAAGAAGGCGAAATTATAGTTAATGGTAGAGAATTATCTTCATTAACTGATAAAGAATACGATGCCTATCGTAACACTTTTGTTGGTTTTATATTTCAAGAGTACAACCTTCTTCCCGACTATACGGTTGAGAAGAATATTTGTATTGCAAACGAACTTCAAGGTATAGAAACTGATAAAGAATATTTAAAACAACTTTTAGAAAAAGTTGGCATTGCCGGATTAGAAAAGAGAATGCCTTCTCAACTTTCTGGTGGTCAAAAACAAAGGGTTGCTATAGCAAGAGCCTTAATTAAAAATCCAAGTATAATAATGGCGGACGAACCTACGGGAGCGCTTGATAGCGTTACTGGTACGCAAGTTATTACTATGCTTAAAAAGTTATCGAAAGAAAAACTCGTTATAGTTGTTTCTCACGATATGGAACTTGCCGAAAAATACGCTGATAGAATTATTAGAATTAAAGATGGTAAAGTTGAAAGTGACACTATTTTAACTGACAAACAACTAATCGGCAACGTTTATGAAAACAAAACTACGTTTACCGTTAAATCACGTGCTAAACTTAGTAGTGATGAACAAGTTGCACTTGCTAAAGCAATAGAGACGGGCAAAGAGGTTGAAATTAAAGATACGGTTGTTGTGCGTGAAAAATCACAAACACCTAAAATTAAACCGGTTAGACCTGAAAAGCCTGCTAAATTTATAAATAGTAAAATGAAACTCAAATCTTCATTTGAACTTGGTGTAAAGTCTTTAAAAGTAAAACCTTTAAGGCTTATATTTACAATTTTACTTTCGGCTATTGCGTTTGCGGTGTTCGGCTTGTTCGATACTATCGCTGCATTTTCAAAAAGTAAAATAGCTGAAGATATTATTGAAAACGGTGAATATTCTTCAATTTCTATTAGTGCCGACTATACTTCTTCTATATCAAATAAATCTACCAGATTTAGTTTAGACGACTCTTTTATGCAAGAAATTTCACAAAATTCAGGTTATAAATTTAGACCTATCTACACTTTTAACGCTGAAAAGAATAATAATATTTCTATCGTTGCCGACACTATAGCAAGCGGAGCGTTATTTAGTAAAAAAGAAAATGAGACTGGTGAATTATATTATTCAAATGCGGTAAACGGCTACGTAGAATTTGACGCTGAAACCGAAGTTACAGGCGAATACGGAAACTGGACTATTGATAAAGATGGCTATAACCTAAAAGTTTTAAAAGGTTCTTACCCTAAAAATATTGATGGCTACCCGATACCTATAGGTATATCTTCTTATCTTGCCGACAGTCTTACGCATTTTTATTCTGGTTCAGCCACTACCGAGGGTGATTATAGTTTTGTTTTTGGTAAAGAAATTACTTTTAATAAAAGGACTTTTAAAATTGACTGTATTATAGATTGTGGTAAAATACCTGAAAAATACAAGGCGTTAGCGTATTCTAATAGAGATAACGTTGACGGATTGCTACAACAAGATTTTACTACGTTTATAAATTCAGGCTTATATCTTAACGTATTCGTAGCAAAAGGCTACCATGAAGAATACGCTAAACAACACAATAAAGTTAACTATTATTTTAGTGATTCTAGTTACAAAGCAACGTCAGGAAATTATACTGGAAATCTTGATAACAGGTTTTATTTAGCAAATAGTATTCCTAATAAAAACGTTTATTATTTTAGAGAAAAAAATAATAGTGGAATTAGGGCAGATGAATACGCTATTCTTCAAGAAAATGAAGCGTTAATAAATATTTGGGATTTTTATAGATTTTATAGAAATAACTATAGACGTCAAGAAGATATAGACCAAATGGCTAAAGACGTTGCCCAAATTATAAAGAACGGCAGTAACTACGATAACGTACGAAATCTTTTTAACTCTATGCTTGGCTACTCTTACTCAAAAGAGTTTGAGAAAACTTGCTCTATTTTAAAACTAAAACCGCCTGCAACTTTTTATAGTGATACAGAGTATTTTAAAATAGTTGGCGTCTACTTTGATATAAATAGCGATGAATACGACACAACCAACTTAGATAGTAAAACGATAACCAGCAACTTGAACTTATATCCTATTGCTACTACTGACGTTATTTTTGATAAGTTTGACATCTACAAAAATCAAGGCGATTACAGTAGAATAGTTGCTCCACTTCTTAGTGGTAAAAACACAAATGCAATTACTAGTTACTTAGATAGTAACGATGCCGTATCTTATAAATGGTTTAAAAATACCGTACTTGAAACGTTAACTGAAAATGAAGACGTTATCGGTCAAGTATCAAACTTATTCTTATACGTAGCAATAATTTTAGCGTTATTTTCAATATTTATGTTGTTTAACTATATTTCAGTAAGTATAGTTTCAAAAAGGCAATCAATCGGTGTTTTACGTGCGTTAGGCTCAAATAGTAAAGATATATTTAGAATGTTTATTTCCGAAAGTATTATTATAGCATTTATAAACACTATTTTAGCGGTAATAATATCGTTTGTAGGCTGTATATTTGTAAATATGTACGTTAAAAAGGTTATGATGATTTCAGCAAACTTTGCACTTTACGGCTTGCGTCAAGTTATAGTTATATCATTACTTTGCTTTGTAACAGCAATATTATCATCAATTATACCTATTATGAAAATATGCAAAGAAAAACCTGTTAAACTTATTAGAGAACCTTAATAGAGGTAATTTATGTCAAACAATATACAAAAACCTATATATTTTGACCACGCATCAACAACCCCTCTAAATAAAGAAGTTTTACAAGAAATGCTTCCATACTTAACTACTATTTATGGAAACGCATCATCATTACACAGCGTTGGTAGAGATGCCGTAAAAGGTTTAGACGAGGCAAGAGATAAAATAGCCAAAATAATAAACGCTAAGGCTGATGAAATATATTTTACGTCTGGCGGTACTGAGAGTAATAACTGGGCAATAAAAGGAAGTTTTTTAGCAAGGGGCAAGAAAAATAAAATTGTAACTACAACTATCGAGCACCCTGCCGTTTTAAACGCTATAAATTCTTTAAGAGAATTCAATATTGAAGTAATTGAAATTTCACCAAAGGAAAACGGAATTGTTAGCGTTGAAGATTTTTCAAAGGCAATTGATGAAAACACTTTTTTGACTTGCTGTATGTTTGCTAATAACGAAATAGGAACTATTCAACCTGTAAAAGAAATTTGCAAAATAGCAAAAGATAAAGGAAGTTTATTCTTTACTGACGCCGTTCAATATATAGGCTGTAACGAAATTGACGTTAAAAGTTTAAACGTTGATATGCTTTCAGCATCTGCGCATAAATTTAACGGACCAAAAGGCGTAGGCTTTTTATATATTAAAAATAGCACGATAGTAAAAACCCTTCTTAATGGCGGACATCAAGAAAGGAATAGAAGGGGCGGAACGTCTAACGTTGCCGGAGCAATAGGTATGGCAAAAGCGTTAGAATTAACAAGAAAAAATTTAGATAAAGATAACGAATATATTTTAAATTTACGAAACACTTTTATAAATAGAGTTTTAAACGAAATAGATATAGCCTTTTTAAACGGCGATAAAACTATGCGTTTACAAAACAATGCCGATATAACCTTTAAGGGCATAAACGGAGATAATTTACTTTATTTACTTGACTTAAACGGAATATGCGCTTCAACGGGCTCGGCTTGTTCAGCAGGCTCTATTGAGCCATCATACGTGTTAACGGAAATAGGTTTAAGCGAAGAAGACGCCAAATCAACTATAAGGTTTACTTTTAGTAAAGAAAACACGTTAAGCGAAGTAAATTACTGTGTTGACACTTTAAAAAATATAATTTCTTCTTTAAAAAAATAAATATCATTTTAAAAATTAAACCCGCTATTAAGTGAGTATGTTGTAGTTAACAAACTTAATAGCGGGCTTTTTTATATTTTTATTTTATAAAGTAATTTAACGATAGGGTAAAATAGCAATAGAAAAATTATAAGCGTAGTTATTGCGTGCGGAATTAAAGTTAATAGTGAAGCGACAAAATACGCCTTAAACATTTTTATATTATACAAATATATTAACGGCGTTAATATATCGTCTATCAAAGTAAAAAGTATAGTCATTATAAATGCAATAACGCTAACTATAATAACTTTTTTTATAGTTATTTCTTTTGTTAATTTTTTACCCACCACACCAAACACAATCGCTAAAAGCGGATAATATATTAAATATAAAATAACTACGTTTACAATAAACCCAAATACTATGCACCTTAATAGAGAAAAGGCTATTGCTAATAACACGCCTTTTTTTACCCCAAAGCGATAACAAAAACAGCAAAATAATATCGTTACCACTTCTATTCCACTAACTGCAAATAATACGAGTTGAGCGCCTATTAAAAGGGCGGTATACATACCTATTATTGCAATTTCTTTCGTTCTTTTCATTTTACACCTTCGTTAAAACCCAAATATAAGTGTTTCCATTTTTAACGTTTAAAGTTTCACAACCAAGCGAACTTGATGCGTAAATTTTTTCTTTATACTCAACTTGTCCCCACTCCGTTGACGAAAACTCTTCATCATCAGTATATAACGCCCAAAACTCATTAGGTTTAGCGGTAATATTGTTTATTGATAAAATATAAGCGCCATATTGACCATTTGAATAAGTAAATTCTATTTCTTCATTTTCTTGCATTTGAAGCATATAATCAAATAATGATATATCTTCATCAATATCACCCGTTATCGTGATAACTACTTTTTCTTCTAAAGTGTCCACTTTTGCCATTTCTCTTTGGCAACCAACCATAAATAGTAGTAAAACTACTAAAAGTGCTACAAAAAATTTTTTCATATAATATTTTGCCACGTAAAAACGCCCGTATCAAGATAATACGGGCGTAAACTTATAGTTTAGTGGCTTATATTTCCTTTGTCCGAAATTTATTACCTTGAACGCTTTTTGGTAGGTTATCGGGCTTTACCGTAATGACCGTTGCGAAGGAATTACACCTTACTTCCCCTACTTTCAAACAACTTTCGTTGTTTACTCAAAAAACCATATTAAATTTTTACACAACCGGGAATATTAAAATTAAAAGTTGTGATAATACCACTACTGAAACAAGTGCAATAGGATAAGTTGCGGCATAAGCGTTAGCAACGTCATCAGTTTCGGCAACACTTATTAGAGTGCCGAGCGCTGGAGTTGAAGTCATACCGCCCGTGATAGAGCCTAAATTGTTTAATAACGGCAATTTTAAAACGAACTTTGCAAATATAAAACCAACAACCATAGGAAGTATAGTTATAACTGCGCCATACAAGAAGTATATAGCATTTAAATGTTGTAAGAATTTAGCACCACCAGGAACGCCTGCGCCTATTAAAAATAGCATTAAACCAAACTCTCTAAACACTTTTAAAAGTTTTATATCTGGCATAAGTTTTACTTTTTTAATATTGTAAAAATGCCCCATAATTAAAGCAACTAAAAGCGGACCGCCCGTTGTTCCAAGTGAAAACGAACCTTTACCAAGCGGAATTTTTATCATACCAACAACTAAACCTAATACTACTGCTAAAGCAAAAGCAAAAATGCCGTAGTCGTCAATTTGTAAAAAATCTTTTCTTCTTTCTTTATTATCAATGCTAATGGCTCTAAGACTTTCTCTTTCTTTGTTCATATCAGCCTTTAATAATTTAGGCATAAGTTGAACGAATAAAACAACGCCCACCACACCGAATATGTACGCTATACCATAGCCAGCCGAACAAGCCGCTTGAAATTCATATGGTAATGAATCAATTGCAGCAGAATAGGCTGGTGTAGACGTTAACGCACCGGCAAGCAAGCCTGTTGCCATTGCTGAATTTACGTTTTTATCAACAACCAAAATACCACCCGTTACTAAGCCTGCCGTTAAAATAATAATAAAGCCAAGCAAAACGTAACTTGTTGCATTTTTCTTTAAACCACTAAAAAAGTTAGGTCCTGCAATAAATCCAACTGAAGTTATAAAGAGTAATAGTCCTATATTTTGAACGACCTTATACCCTGCCTCAGCGCTTTTATACGTATTTTCTACGTCACCATAGAAAAGCATACCAAACGCAAGAGAAACTAAAAATACTCCTGCCGTTCCAAGAGAAACGCCTTTAATTTTTATTCCGCCTACTAAATAGCCTATGAACGTGATAGCAAATAGAGTGAATAGAAAAAACGTTACACCCGTTATTGAATATGCTCCACCAAATAATTCCATAATTTCACCTTCTTGTTACATATCCTTTCTTTTATAATCTGGTAATAGTTTAGGTGAAACAATGCCCGTATCTATGCCAGCATCTTTGAGTTCTTTTTCAAATTTGTCTATATGACTTAACGAAAGTTTACCAACTTTTACGTTTTTACACTTTTCACTCGCATTTTTACCAGCATTTCTACCAAATACGATAATATCTAAAAGTGAGTTACCCATAAGTCTGTTTCTTCCGTGAATACCACCAACAGCCTCGCCTGCAACGAATAAGTTTTCAACGCTCGTCATACCGTTAGCGCTTATATCTATACCACCATTTTGATAGTGCAACGTTGGATATACTAAAATAGGCTCTTTTCTAATATCAATGCCATATTTACCAAACATACGCATCATTGCTGGAATTCTCTTTTCAATTGTGCCTTCTCCGTGAATTTGTTCAATCATAGGAGTATCGAGCCATACGCCAACGCCGTCAGTAGTTTTGATACCGTTATCTCTACCGTTACACTCTCTAATAATAGTAGATGCCGTAACGTCTCTCGTTTCCAAAGAATATACGAAAGGCTCGCCGTCTTTGTTAACGAGTTGAGCGCCAAGTGAACGTACTTTTTCAGTAACTAACGCACCAAAAATTTGTGTTGGTTCAGCAACGCCCGTTGGGTGATATTGTAAAGTATCGGCATATAAAAGTTTAGCGCCCGCACGATATGCTAAAACTAAGCCGTCAGCAGTTGCACCATAGTGGTTACTCGTTGGGAATCCTTGATAGTGAAGTCTACCAGCACCGCCCGTTGCAATAACTACCGTTTTAGCCTTAGCAACTAAAATTTCGCCCGTTTCCATATTTTTTAATACAGCGCCACTTGCCTTACCTTCATCATCTAAAATAATTTCGATAGCAGAAGTGAAGTCTACTACAGGAATACCCCTATTTAAAACTTCATCTCTTAAAGTTCTCATAATTTCAGCACCCGAATAGTCTTTACAAGCGTGCATTCTCTTTCTTGAAGTACCGCCACCGTGAGTCGTTATCATATTTCCATCGGCATCTTTATCAAACATAACGCCAAGGTCAGAAAGCCAACGAATAGAGTCGGGAGCATCACAAACAAGTTTTTCTAATAATTCAGGCTTTGCAGCAAAGTGTCCGCCACCGAAAGCGTCAAGATAATGTATTGCAGGGCTGTCGTTAGGTTTATCAGCCGCTTGAATACCACCCTCAGCCATCATAGTGTTAGCGTCACCTATTCTAAGTTTTGTAACTATCATTACGTTAGCGCCGTTGTTATGAGCAGTTATAGCGGCAGATGAGCCAGCACCGCCACCACCTATAACTAACACGTCAACGTCATAATCAGGATTAGATAAATCAGCGCACTTTTCTTCGCTACGCGGATTACCTTGTAATAAAGATGCAAGTTCGTGTAAAACTTTATCCCCTTTATTAGGACCTACTTTAAGAGTTTCATACGCCCCTTCAATATAGTCTGGGTGAAATTGTTGTAAAACTGCAGTTTTTTCTTCAGCAGTCATTCTTTTATGAAGATTATTTAATCTATCTTGTCTTGTTTTTTCAACCAACTTCATAGATTTAAGTTGTTCATCAGTATAAACGTACATAATCTACCTCCTTAGTCCTCAATTTTACGAGTATTGTAAAGTTCTTTTTGTTTTTCAAGTGGCGTAGTCATAATAGTTTTCATATCATTATCAAAAGCACCACTATTTATTTCTTCAACTCTATCAATAAGGTGTTTGCACTCAGGTGCTATGTATTTGCCGTATAATCTACGAGCCAAAATAGCAACTTGTGGGTGTGAAATACCAGCAGGACAACGAGATGAACAAATACCGCACATTACGCAGTCAAAAGACTCTTCTGCACACTTTTCATATTCGCCCCTTTGAGCATATGCAATATATTGCATAGTTTTTAAACTTTGAGGACAAGCCTTAGTGCACGCATTACAACCTATACAACTATAAATTTCAGGATATAATTGCATCATAATTTGTTCCGTTGGTTTTACCTTTTGAATATCGTAAACTTGTTTTACGAGTGGGAAGAAAGGAAGTGTAGCAACGTACATACCTTCTTCTACTTGTTGTTGACAAGCAAGACAAGTTTTAAGTTCGGTTTTGCCCTTAATTCTATATAAAGTAGAACAAGCACCGCAAAAACCATTACGACAACCACAACCACGAATAAGTTGATAGCCAGCATATTCCATAGCCTTCATAATAGTAAGACTGCTTGGAACACTATATTTTTTACCGAAAAAATAAACGTTAACCATTTTTTCCATACTGTTTTTCTCCATTTAATTAATATTCAGAAGGTAATTCTTCAAGTTGGTCCATTCTAAATACGGGACCGTCTTTACAAATGTACTTATCGCCCACGTTACAGCGACCGCATTTACCTATACCGCACTTCATTCTAAACTCTAAAGTCGTATATACTTGTTTTTTATCAAAGCCAAGTTCTAAAAGTGCTTGCAACGTAAACTTTATCATAATAGGTGGACCGCAAAGTACCGCCGTTCTATCCGTTGGAATATTTACTTCTTTTACGTAATTTGGAACAAATCCTACGTGGCCGTTCCAACCTTCTTGCTCTCTATCAATAGTTAAATAAACGTTGATATTTTCTTCGTTCTTCCACTCGTTTTCAATTTCTTGAATATCAACGAGATCGTCTTTAGACCTTGCACCGTAAACAATATCAACCGTTTTATAGTTTTCTCTATTATCTCTAACGTAGTTTATTACCGAACGAAGTGGTGCTAAACCGATACCGCCCGCAATAAACAATAAGTTTTTACCTTTAAACGCATCTTCAACGGGGAAACCGTTTCCGTAAGGACCTCTTACCGTTATTTGTTGACCTACTTCGCAAGAGTGTAACCAACTTGTAACGCAACCGCATTTTTTAATAGAAAATTCCATAAATTCCTTGTTAGTAGGTGAAGAAGTTATTGAAAACATAGCCTCGCCTATACCTGGAATTGAAATCATAGCACATTGACCTGGCATATGCTCAAAAAGTTTTTTGCCGTCAAGTGAAACAACTCTAAAAGTTTTAACGTCGGGAGTATCTTTTCTAATATCAGTTATAACGCCTATCATAGGAATTAAAGCATCATTATTCATTTTCGCTACCCCCTAACTTTTTAATAACCTTTACAATGTTTAACGCTTGCGGACATTTTTTAACGCATCTTCCACAACCTACGCAACTATATAATCCGTCGTTATTTGAAGGATAATATACGAGTTTATGCATAAAGCGTTGCCTAAATCTTTGCATTTGATTTTTTCTTGGATTTTCCGCAGCCATTTTAGTAAAGTCGGAATACATACAACTATCCCAACACCTAAAACGTTTAACGCCTTCGTTAGTAGTAAAATCCTTAATATCAAAACATTGACAAGTTGGACATACGAACGTACAAGTTCCGCAACCTAAACAAGCCTTAGATAATTCATCCCACTCTTTTCTATCAAAAAGCGTCATTAGATTTTCGCCTTTGAAAGCATCTAATTTTAAATTAGAATAAGGAAGATTATCAATCTTTTTAACAATTTGCTCTTTTATGCTTGCAACTTTTTCTTCGCCACCATCTTGCAAACAAGTTAAACTATTTAATAAGTCTTCGCCCCTTTTAGTTTTAGCATCTAAATAAAGATATTCATTATCTAAATACATTTCTATATCGCCCTTTGGCGAAGAAGCGTCAATATCAAACACCTTACAAAAACATGATTTTTGAGGATTATTACAAGCAAGCGTCATAATAATTGCATTATCTCTTTTAGTTTTATACATAGTGTCAACGGGCTCAGCCAAAAACACTCTATCTAAAACTTCAAAACTCTTATTATCGCAAGCCCTAACGCCAAAAATAGCAAATTCATCACTTTTTACTCTTTCGTCTTTAATTTCAATAGTTTTACCTTGTGTTTTAAAAGACATTATATCTTCTGATTGAGGGAAAAATAAATCTTTTGCCGATTTTACCGTTTGTAAAGACTCAATATCTACTTGTGCTCCGTCTTCATATTTTAAAAAGTTTAAACTATCAGCCTTTTTAATAGGAAGATAAAGTGGCATTTTAGAAGATATTTCATTATATAATGCGTTTATTTTAGAATACTCAATTTTCTTCATTATTTTTTACCCCCCGCATCGTTTGGGTCTAAATCTTCTTTATCGTAACTTGTTAACGGACCTTTTGAACAATCGTCAGCACCCGCTTGATATTCGCCGTACAATCTATCAATATCCATAATATATTTACGGTTTAACAAATGTAGGGGTATGTTTTGAGGACATACTCTTGAACACTCGCCACAATCAGTACAACGACCAGCCACGTGGAAAGACCTTATTATATGGAATAATTTTTCTTCAAAACTATCGCTGTTTGCTTTTGAAGAAATCGTTGACTCGTCATTATCGAATACGCATTTTGTGCAAGTACAAGCAGGACAAACGTTTCTACAAGCGTTACAACGAATACATTTAGAAAGTTGTTCCTTCCAAAAAGCAAATCTTTCTTCACTCGTCATAGCCTCTAATTTTTTTACGTCATCAAATCTATCGTCTACTGCTTTTACTTTTTCGTGTAATACGATTTTTTCATCGCCTGCAACTAATTCTTTATTGCAAACTTGACATTTTGAAAGTTTTAATTGGTTTTTATCAAAAGTTTGCGTTTTATCTCCGTTAGTTAAAGTAATTTTATCAATCGTTTCGATAGCGCTATCTAAAAAGTCAAAACCTTTTTGTTGGCATTTTTCAAAGTCTACTTTGCCTTGACACTCTATGCCTATAACGTACACGTTATCTTTGTTTATTCTATGCTCTTTTACAAGTTGATTAAAACTATACGTATCACAAGGCTTTAAAAATACAAGCACTTTTCCTTCGAGTTTACTTTCACTAATTAAATATTTAGATAAATTAGCACCGCAAAAACAATTGTAAGTAAAATCTTTAAGTTGTTCTTCATTATAAAATACTGCTGGCGATATATCGTGACAAAATTCGCCCCTCTTCCAGCCAAGCACTCTATTTACACTACCATCGTTTAAAAGTTCTTTTGCCCTTTTAATAATCAATTTTTCTAATTCTTGCATCTTAAATCCTCCAACTTCTTGTTTTCGCCAAGTTCATTGATAGTTTTAGCAAAATCGTTCATAACCTTAGAAAACTTAACGCCTTCGGCAGCGGAAACCCACTCAACTCTCGTTCTTTCTCTTTCAATGCCTAAAAAATCAAGCATATTAAATAGTAATGACATTCTTCTTCTTGCAAAATAATTACCTGAAGTATAATGGCAATCGCCTGGGTGACAACCGCAAATAATTACACCGTCAGCACCCTTTTGAAAAGCCTTTAAAATAAAGGTTGGATTTACTCTACACGAACAAGGTACTCTTATAATTTTTACGTTCGCAGGATATGAAAGTCTTGACGAGCCGGCAAGGTCAGCCCCCGCATAACTACACCAGTTACAACAAAATGCTACTATTAAAGGTTTATATTCTTTTACTTCTTGCATATTGCATCAACCTCCGCCATTATTTGCTTTGTTGAAAAGCCTTTTAAATCCATAGCGCCTGAAGGACAAGTTACCGTACACGCACCACAGCCTTGACATACTGCTGGATTAACTGTAGCAACTCTTCTAACTTCCGTTCTACCGCCACCAAGTCTAAATTCTTTATCCACGTACGTAATAGCGCCGTATGGACAAACGTTTTCACAAACTGAACAGCCCGTACATAACGTATCGTCAGCACTTGCTACGCAAGGGTTTGTTTTTAATTTATCTTTAACTAAAAGCGCAATAACTTTTGATGCGCAAGCACTTGCTTGAGAAACCGTTTCAGGAATATCTTTTGGTCCTTGACATACGCCCGACAAGAAAATTCCCGCCGTTGGACTTTCAACAGGACGAAGTTTTGCGTGTGCTTCCGTTAAGAAATTATTAGTATCAATACTTGCCGTTAATAAGGTTGCTATCTTTCTAACTGATGGATCTGGCTCGATAGCGGCGGCAAGTACGACCATATCACACTCTTTTACAATTTGTACGCCGTTTAAAATATCAGCGCCTTGAACAACGAGTCTGCCGTCTTTATCGTAAACTTTACCAACCATACCTTTAATATATTCAACGTCATATTGTTCAACTGCCCTTCTAAAAAACTCATCGTAGTTTTTGCCAGGAGTTCTTACGTCTATGTAAAATACGGTTACGTTACAATTTGGATATTTTTCTCTAACGAGCATAGCGTGTTTTGCCGTATACATACAACAAATTTTACTACAATATGGTTTACCGCAACCCGAAACGTCTCTTGAGCCTACGCATTGAATAAATACTATTTCTTTTGGCTCTTTATTATTTGATGGACAAACTAAGTGTCCGCCCGTTGGTCCTGCCGCGTTCATAATTCTTTCAAACTCTAACGAAGTAACAACGTCTTTGTACGTTGAATAACCATATTCGTTAAAGTTTTCTAATGAAATAGGCTTGTAACCCGTTGCAACTACTATTGCACCGTATTCTCTTTCAATATATTCGTCTTTTTGCGTATAGTCAATAGCCTTAACTTGACATTTTAATTGACATAAACCACATTTACCCGTTTTAAGTTTGATACATTCGTTAGCATCAATAACCGCAACGTTTGGAATTGCTTGTGCAAAAGGAATATAAATAGCAGGTCTTGTGTTTAAGCCCATATTAAATTCGTTAAGTCCCTTTTTAGAAGGACATTTTTGCATACACTCGCCACAGCCCGTACACTTTTTCTCGTCAACGAATCTTGCTTTCTTTTTAATTTTTACTTTAAAATTACCTACGAAACCTTTTACGTCTTCAATTTCACTATAAGTTAAAATATCAATTTTTTCGTTTTGAGCGCAGTCAACCATTTTTGGCGTTAAAATACACGCCGCGCAGTCTAACGTTGGAAAGGTTTTATCAAGTTTTGCCATATTCCCGCCGATAGTTGGCGATTTTTCAACTATATCAACTTCAAAACCCGCCTCGGCAATATCAAGCGCTGATTGTATACCTGCAATACCGCCACCTATAACGAGCGCACGTTTAACAACTGGGCTTTCTCCCGAAGTAAGCGGTGTGTTTAATTTTAATTTGGCTATTGCACTTCTTCCTAAAATTATTGCTTTTTCAGTTGCTTCGTCTTTATCTTTATGTATCCAAGAACATTGTTCACGAATATTAGCAATTTCAACCATATGTTGATTAAGTCCGGCAAGTTCACAAGTTTTTCTAAAAGTTGCTTCGTGCATTCTTGGTGAACACGAACAAACTACGACACCCGTTAAATTATGCTCTTTAATAGCATTTCTAATTAACGCTTGGCCGTTTTCCGAACACATATATTGATAGTTTTCACTAACTACGACGTTAGGCTCTAATTTTAAAATTTCACTAACTTTTTCTACGTCTATCGTTGATGCGATATTACTTCCGCACCAACAAACAAAAACACCTATTCTTTGCATTTTATCACTTCCCTATTTGTTTAATTTTCTAAACATACTAACTAATAATTGTTGAGGGATTTTCTCATCAACTATTTGAGGAACGTCTTCACTGTTTAATTTATTTCCGCCAGCCGTTCTAATAGCCTCTTGTCTAACAGCCTCGATAACTTGAACGGGAGCAACACCTCTTGGGCATCTTTCTAAGCAAGCAAAACAACTTAAACATACGTAAAGCGATTTAGAGTTTAACAATTTATCAATTTCGCCTTTTTCTATCATTGAAACAAATTGATGCGGTTTAATATCCATATCTTTATATACGGGACAACGACCACTACATTTGCCACATTTCATACATTTTTTAGTATCAGTTCCACTTCTTTCTTTTATTAACTTTACTTGTTCTAACTTATCCATAAATTATAATTTACCTCCAAGTGCCTCGAATAAAAGTTCAGTAAAGTATTTAACTTCTACTTTATTGTTGCTATTTTCAGTAAGGTTATATTTACATAACGGACACGCCGTTACTAAAATTTCCGCACCGCTTTGACTTGCAGAATCCATAACCTTATTGCACCTATCAATAGTTAAAGCCTTGTTTGATGGCGAAACGTACGCACCGCAACACTCGTTTCTAAACGGATAAATTACAGCCGTTCCACCGATAGCCTTAATAAAATCTTCAATAATTTTAGGATTTTCAGGGTTATCAAAGGCTAATACTGACGATGGTCTTAATAATAAACAGCCGTAGTATGCGCCTATTTTTTTACCTTTAAAAGCGTCCGTTACTTTTTCTTTAATTTTGTCAAATCCAACGTAATCTCTTAAAAGTTCAAGATAGTGTATAACGTCAGTTTCACCATTATATTTTTCATCTAAATTTAAATAGTTGTTTACTTTTAAATTGATATTTTCATCATTTTTCATATCATCGTTAACTCTTTTTAATACGTGATGACATGCCGAGCATAAAGTTATTAGTTTTGCATCTTCTTCTTTTGCTGAAACTAACGTTCTTACCGCTGAAAGTTTTGTAGCAATTTCATCACGAGCCATAGGATATACAGCCCCGCAACATTGCCACTCTTTAACCTCTTCAAATTCTACGCCTAAAATTTCAAGAGATTTTCTACCATATAAATCAAGGTCTTTGGCTTTCGTTTTTAACGTACAGCCAGGATAATAACTAAATTTCATATCTTGCCCCTTTAAATCATTTCTTCTGGGTGGAACACTTTATCAAATTCTTCTTCCGTTAAGAAGCCAAGTGATACACACGCCTCTTTTAAACTAATATTTTCCTTATGTGCTTTTTTAGCCGTTTTTGCAGCATTTTCATAACCGATATATGGGTTAAGCGCTGTAACAAGCATAAGCGAATTATGTAAATTGTGTTTCATTTTTTCTTTATTTGCCTTAATGCCTTGAACACAATTATTATTAAACGAAGTAATGCCGTCAGCAAGTAATTTAACCGATTGTAAGAAATTATAAATAATTACCGGCATAAATACGTTGAGTTCAAAGTTGCCTTGTGAAGCACCCATAGAAACGGCAACGTCATTTGCTATTACTTGAACTGATACCATCGTCATAGCCTCGCATTGAGTTGGGTTTACTTTGCCTGGCATAATTGATGAGCCTGGCTCGTTTTCAGGAATAAAAATTTCACCCAAACCGCATCTTGGACCAGAAGACAACCACCTAATATCGTTTGCTATTTTCATTAAATCACAAGCAAGCGCCTTTAAAGCACCGTGTGCAAAAACAAGTTCGTCTTTTGAAGTTAATGCGTGGAATTTATTATCAGCAGTTACAAATTCTTTGCCCGTTAAAATGCTAACTTCTTTTGCAACGCCCTCCGAAAAACCTTTTGGAGCATTAAGTCCCGTACCTACCGCAGTACCGCCAAGAGCAAGTTGTTTAAGTCCACTTAATGATTTTTCAATCATTGTTTTAGACTTTTCAAGCATATTTTTCCAACCGCTAATTTCTTGCGAAAAACTGATAGGAACAGCATCTTGCAAATGCGTTCTACCACTTTTAACAACGCCTTTATTTTCTTCTTCAAGCCTTGTAAAAGTATTGATTAAAGTATCAATCGCAGGGAAAAGATTGTCTTCAATACCAATAACGGCACTAATATGCATTGCCGTTGGAAAAGTATCGTTACTTGATTGACTTTTATTTATATCATCGTTTGGGTGTAACAACTTTTTACCAACTATTTCGTTGCCCCTATTAGCAATAACTTCGTTTGCGTTCATATTTGATTGAGTGCCCGAGCCCGTTTGCCAAACAACGAGAGGAAAATGACCGTTTAATTTACCACTTATAACTTCATCACACGCTTGTTCTATGGCATTTAACTTTTCTTCACTTAATTTGCCAAGTTTAAAGTTTGCTCTTGCCGCAGCCTTTTTCAAAATACCAAATGCGTGAGTTATTTCACGAGGCATTACTTCCTCGCCTATTTTAAAGTTTTGATAACTTCTTTGAGTTTGCGCACCCCAATATCTATCGGCAGGCACTTTCATTTCGCCCATTGTATCTTTTTCTATACGATATTCCATATTTCACCTCGTTAAACGTTAATTTCTTCAATTACTTTTCTCATAGCAATTGCACTTGCTTTAAACTTTTCGCCTTCACTTTCAGTAAGCGCTGGCGTTAACGTAGTTTTTATGCCTTCGCTTGAAACTACTGCAAGCGTACTTAAACACACGTCTTTTACCCCGTATTCTCCGTTTAATAACGAAGATATACAAAGTATGGTATCCGCTCCGCTAAAAATAGATTTGCAAATATACGTCACCGCAGATGCAACGCCGTTATACGTTGCCCCTTTTCTTTGTATAATATATCCACCCGATTTTTTAACGTAATCGTACACTTCGTCTTTATTAAACTCAACTAATTCGGTATACTTAGTCGTCATAGCCTTGTGATATTCGTCAATAGGAACGCCACCTATTCTTGCAAGCGACCAAGGAATAAATTGCGTGTCGCCGTGCTCTCCAAAACAAAAAGCGTCAATTTGCATTGAGTTAATTTTAAATATTTCAGCAAGTTTGGCTTTTAACCTTGCAGTATCTAAACTCGTGCCTGAGCCTATAACTTTATTTGCTGGAATTCCTGATGCCTTGATAAACGCATAAGTTAAAACGTCAACAGGGTTAGCAACGATTATATATATTGCGTTAGGACATACTTTTGCAATATCTTTTGAAATTGAATTTATAATATTAACGTTTGTCTTAGCAAGGTCGATTCTTGTTTGACCTGGCTTTCTTGCAACACCTGACGTAATTATTACAATATCCGAACCTTCAGCGTCTTCATAACTACCCTCAATAACTTTTGTAGGACTTAAAAACGGCGTTGCTTGATAAATATCCATAGCCTCACCTGCCGCCTTGTCTTTATTAACGTCAATAAAAACTATTTCTGACGCCACCTCTTCAGCAACTAATAAATACCCTATTGCCGAGCCTACTGCGCCAGCCCCAATAATTGTAACCTTTCTCATAGCGTTACCTCCTCAACTTTTAATGATTGTTAAAAATTTAACAAACTTTTTTAAAACATATAGCGTAAAAAGGGGTCCCCCTTTAATTTACGCCATTAAAAAACGATATTTATTTTATAAATATAACGCCATTATTTTTTACGTAAAGACATTATAACACATTTTTTTTATATTGCATAGCATTTTTAACTTAAAAAATTAAATAAAACGCTATTTTTTTATATTTTTTGCATTGTTTTTTAGTGATTAAATGAAATATTTGCGTTAAAAAACATTATAAACGTGCTGTTAAATAAAATTTTTAATTTATTTTTTAGCACAATCACTACATTTTCCGTAAAGTATAGAAGTTGAACAATCTAAAGAAAAACCGTGTTCTTTTAGTATATGATTTTTAAAATCTTCCATATCGCCACAGCCTAAATGCTCTATTTTGCCACAAACTGAACACTTTAAATGAAGGTGATTATCGCACCCTAAATTCGTGTCGTTATATTTATATAACGTCATTGCGCCCTTTTCGGCAACGAACTTAATTAAAATCTTTTTTTCAGTTAAGTTTTGCAAATAGCGATATACTGTCGTTTTGTTTGCGTCAACGCCTATCTCGTGAAGAATAGACAATATTTCCATTGCCGAATAAGTTTTTTCTTTGTTGCCAATAAAAATGCCGTCTATTGCCGTGCGTTGTAACGTGTTATAGGTGTTTTTTTGCATTTTATACCTCTATTTCAAAACCTAAATCTTCAATTTCGCTAATAGCCAAAGTTGTATCTACACCTTCAAAAGAAACTTTTTTACTTTTTAAATCGATTACGATATTAGTTGCGCCTAAATTCTCTAATGCGGTTTTAACTCTTGCTACGCACTTTTCACACATCATACCATTTACTATAATTTCCATAATTACTCCATTATATATAATCTTAAAGCGTTAGTAACTACAAACAGACTACTTAAACTCATACAAATTGAACTTAATATAGGCGATAACGTTATTCCTAACGGAACTAATACGCCCATAGCGATAGGAATTGTTAAAACGTTATAAATTAAAGCCCAAAATAAATTCTGTTTTATTATTTTTACCGTTTTAGAGCCTATCTTTAACGCCTTTTCAACTTTTAAAATATCGTCTTTTAACAAAACGATATCACTGCTATCAATAGCAATATCTTTTCCGCTTTGAACGCTTACACCTATCGTTGCCTTCGTTAACGCTGGACTATCGTTTATTCCATCACCTATAAACATTGTTTTACCAACTCTATTATATTCTTCAACTTTTAAAGCCTTATCTTTAGGTAAAACTTCGCCGTACGCCTCGTCTATATTTAAAATTTCTTTTGTTAAATTCGTTACGCAGTTATTGTCGCCCGATAGTAATACGCTTTTTATATTTTGTCTTTTTAAATACTCTATTAAAACTTTTGCATTTTCCTTAATTTCATCAGTTAAAACGTAAAAACCTAAAACTTCGCCGTCTTTACTAACAAATAAAATTGTTTTTCCGCCATCTTTATATTCGTTAAATTTTTCTAATAATTGTTTTGAAAAATTGTCTTGTTTTACGAAATTGTAACTGCCTATTTTGTAAAGAGCATTATTTACAAAACCCTCAACGCCATAGCCTATCGTAGACTTAAAGTTTTGCACGCTACAACTTTCAAAATTATCGTTATATTTAACTATTGCTTTTGCGAGTGGGTGGGAACTTAAACTTTCTATACTTGAACAAATATTCAAAGTAGCATTATCTAAATTGTATATATCTACCACCTTAATATCGCCCGTAGTTATAGTTCCCGTTTTATCAAAAATAACCGTTTTTATATTATCTAACGCTTCTAACGTTAAAGCATCTTTTACAAGTATTCCACGTTTAGCACACTTTCCCGTAGCAACCGTTATAGCAACGGGTGTTGCCAAGCCAAGCGCACACGGACAAGAAATAACCAAAACTGAAACCGCCCTTAATAAGCAAAAATCAAAAGCCTTGCCTATAATTAACCAAACTATTAAAGTAATTACGCTTAAAGTCATTACTATGGGAACAAAAATCCCACTAATCTTATCGGCATACCTTTGAATAGGCGCTTTCGTGCTTTCGGCATTTTCTACGTATTCGATAATTTTGCTAATTAAAGTATTTTCTTTAACGGCGGTAACTTTAACCTTTATATATCCGCTAACTAAAATTGTTCCGCTTATAACGTTACTGTCAACGCTCTTAAATACGGGTAGACTTTCCCCCGTTATGCTTGACTCGTCAATTTCGCATTGACCGTCAATAATAACGCCGTCACACGAAATACTTTCCCCTTCTTTTATAACGATAACGTCTTGTTCGCAAACCAAGTTGATATCTAAAACTTCTTCTTTTCCATCTTTTAGTACGGTTGCCGTTTTAGGCGTTAAATTTTTAAGAGACTCTATTGCGCTATGCGTTTTTTTCTTGCTTTTACTTTCTAAATATTTACCAAAAGTAATGATTGTTATTATCATAACGCCACTTTCAAAATAGAAATGGCCTGCGTAATTATCAATAATTAAATCGTTGTTATTTATAGTGCCTATTACGACCATTATAAAACTAAAAAGCCCGTATAAAAACGAAGAAGTACAGCCTATCGCTATAAGAGAGTCCATATTAGGAGCCCCCTTAAATAGTTTAGAAAAACCATTTATAAAATACTTTTTTCCTATAACGTATACTGGTATCGTTAAAAGTAGTTGCACTAAAACGTTTAAAATTATATTTTCTTTCCCCGCTAAAAACGGTGGCTCGATAAATACGTCTTTAAACATTGTAATATAAAGTAACGGCAATAAGAAAATTAAAGATATTAAAAGATTTTTTAAACTATTATCTTTTTCGCTAAAAGAATTTTCAGTATAAATAGTAGCGGTAAATCCCGCTTTTGAAACGGCTTTAATAATAGTTTCGTCAGCAACGCCGTTTTCCGCTTGCACCCTTAGAATTTTCGAAGTAAGATTTACAGACGCATTTTTTACGCCGTTAATTTTATTTACTACCCTTTCAACTGATGACGAACAAGCCGAGCAACTCATACCTTCAACTATATACTTTTTTGTTGTTAAGTTGCTCATTTTTCACCTTGAGTTTCATCTTCTTTTAATTTCTTTCGTTTTTTAACGCACTCAGTTAACAAAAATTCTATTTGACCGTTAACCGAACGAAAATCATCTTCCGCCCACTTTAAAATATCGTTATATAATTGTTTTGTTAACCTTAAAGGTATTTGTTTTTTATTTTCTTCCATCTTAATAAATTGTTCCTGAGTTTACCACCGGTTGAGCATCGTGATTTCCACAAAGCACTACAAGTAAATTAGATACCATTTGCGCTTTTCTTTCAGCATCTAATTCGCATACGTCATTTTCTTTAAGTCGAGTTAAAGCAAGTTCAACCATACCTACCGCACCATCAACAATCATTTTTCTCGCATCAATAATTGCCGATGCTTGTTGGCGTTGTAACATAACTGCCGCAATTTCAGGAGCATAAGCAAGATACGTAATTTTCGCTTCTAAAATTTCAATACCAGCAACGTCTACCTTTGATTGAATTTCTTCTTTAATTCTATTTGCAACGATTTCACTTGAACCTCTTAAACTGCCTTCATCAGCAACGCCGTCTCCTGTCGTATCAACGTTAGGAGCAACGTCATAAGGATAAATTCTAACGATATTTCTTAAAGCGCTATCGCATTGAAGTGATAAGTACTCTTTGTAATTATCTACGTTAAATACCGCTTTTGCAGTATCAACAACCTTCCACATTACCGCAATACCTATTTCAACCGGATTGCCTAAACAATCGTTTACTTTTTGTTTGTTGTTGTTAAGAGTCATTATCTTTAAAGATATTTTTTTATCCGCAAAAGAAATACTTGGTAAGCCTGAGCCAGCCAAAGACTGCAAACCGCCTTGCTCTAAGTTATTAACGTCACCACTTTGTTTTAACTTTGTTGCTGACGCTGGGTTAAATCCTACGCAAAATGGATTTACAAAATAAAAGCCTTCGCCCTTTAACGTGCCTTTATACTTACCAAATAAAGTTAAAACGAGCGCTTCTTGCGGTTTTAATATTTTTAAACCTAAAAAAGGAATCCACGCAATACCCATTAAAATTATTGCACCCGCCAAAACTATATCGTAAATAGAAAATTTACCCTCAGTAATATTTATTGCACCATACACTGTTAACGCAATTAACCCTACGTAAACCAAAATAGTTAAACTTAGTACGGCTAAACCGTTTTTTCTTGTAGTTAAAATTTTTTCCTTCATAATCATACCCTCCATTATGTGATATTAAAATGATATCATATTTATACCACTTTGTCAATACGTTTTGCGACTATATTTTAAAATATAAGCGATATAATATAAAAAACCACTTTGAAAAGTTCAAAGTGGTTAAAATATTTAATTTATATGCAAAAGTTTTCAATTACTTGTTTAATTGCATCGTTTTCATTATCACAAACTACGTGTTTACATATTTCTTTAACTTCTTTTAATGCGTTTCCCACCGCAATCGGCACACCGCCCGCAAGTAGCATAGGTATATCGTTGCCAGAATCACCCACGCAAATAATTTGACTAATAGGCACGTTTATTAATTGACTAATTTTTTTAACCGCCTCTCCTTTTGAAACGCCTTTTGCGTTTACGTCAATTTGCACAGCGTTACTTCTAATAACTTCTACTTTGTGAGAAAATTTTTCGTAAATTTCGTCAAAATGCTCGTCAAGTTTTTCTTTGCTGTCGAAAAACAAGAGTTTAGAAGATTTATTTTTGCTAATTTTAAAATAACCGCTAACACTTTCTACTTTTTGATAGTCAACCCCCGTCATTTTTTTATAAAATTCAGTTTTTTCATCTTCTTTTTCAGTTATAAACGAACGATTAGGATATCCGTAAATATTGATATTATGCTCTTTTGCATATTCGGTTATTTCTACGCAAGTAGCGTTGTCTATTTGATTTTTATATAAAACTTCACCCGTTTTTAAATTGACTATTTCACCACCGTTAAAACTTGCCAAATATCCGTTAAAACCATCTTTTAGTAAAAAATGGTCAATACCGCTCGTCATACGACCCGTGCAAACAATAAAATAACCCCCTCTTGATATAAAATCTTTAACGGCTTTTAATTGAGAAGGGGATACTGACTTATCATTTTTAATATAAGTTCCGTCATAGTCAGTTACTATTACTTTGTATTTCATAATTAACCTTTTAAAAATATTTGCGCATCATAAGTTAAAACTTCGCCCGCTTTATGCTTTTTAGAATATACGCAAACTTCTACTTTTGCTTTCTTTTCAACAACGTTATTGTAAAGTGCTTTTATGCTAAACGATTTGCTGTTTAAAATTTTGCCGTGCTGAGCCTTGTCTTTCGTGACTATCATAACGTCACAACTACACATAAGCGGGTCAAAATTATCGCCCATTTCAAAAACGTAAATTTCTACGTTGTAGCCGTAAAGTTTTGATAACTGCTTATCGTAAACTTCGCTGTAATGATAATTGACGCCGTCAAAAATAAGTTTTTCAGTAATAGAATATACTTCTTTAATTCTTTTTTTGGTTTGACTAATTTCCCCTTTTACTTTATCGTGAGTTGCGTTTAAAAGTTTTAATTTTTCGTTATACTCGCCTTTATCGTACTTTGAAAAATTTTTCCTTAAATTAGACGCTTCTTCTCTATTTTCTAAAAGGGTTTGCTTTAACGTATTAAGTTTTAATTTTAAAGACCTATATTCTCTAATATTAGTCTCTATAACGTCAAAATTATTATCCATTACTTTTTACCTTTTTTATAATCTTCCGGATTACCTAACTGCCCCTTGATATTGCCTAAAACGCTATCAATGTACGCTCTTCTTAAAACTTTTTGTTCTTCAATTTCTTCGGGGGTTAGCCCTACTTCTTTTGATTTTTTTGCTAATTCGTTTATTCTTTTTACGTCTACCATATTTTTATTATAACAAAACTATTTTTTATTTTCAAGTTTTTTAACTATTTATAATTAACTTTTATCATATTTGACAAAGCAAAATAAATGTAGTATTATTTTGATACGTTAGAGGTGATTTTATGTTTAATATGCACACGCACTCTACTCATTCGCACGATGGCAAAAACACCGTATTTGAAATGTGTGAAGAGGCTTATAAACGTGGCTTAAAAGGTATTGCTATTACCGACCACGTTGATTTAACTTTATATAAACTAAGAAACGTTTTTAATGAAATTTCTAAAAGTATTGAAGATACTATAAAAGCCAAAAAACAATATGCGGATAAAATGAAAGTGTTAGTTGGGTTAGAAATGGGCGAAGCGACGTTAGAGCCTGCTAAAGCAAAAGAAATATATTCGCTTAAAAACGTTGATTTTATATTGCTTTCTCGCCATTTTATGCCTTCGTTTTCTTATGAGAGCGAATTTGGTTTTAGCGATATTCCGCTATGGTCTACTAAGAAGTTAGATAGATTTTGTGAAGAATATTACACCGCCATTTTAGATGCCGTTAAAAACACGGATTTTGATAGCGTTGCGCATTTAACGTTGCCTCTTAGATATTTTAACGGAAAGTATAACAAGGGCTATGATTTAACTAAATTTGATAATTTAATTAAAGAAATTTTAAAAAGCGTAGTGAAACAAAAAAAGGCACTTGAAATAAATACTTCAAACTTTATAAATTACAATATTTTTATGCCAGACGAGTATTATATTAAAATGTTTTTATCTCTTGGCGGAAAATATTTTACCGTTGGTAGTGACGCTCATAATACGACTAATATGACTAACGGATTAAAAGAAGGTTATAACCTATTAAAGAGTTTGGGCGTGGAAGAATATTGCTACTTTGAAAATAGAAAACCCGTTTTAGAAAAAATTTAGCGTTTTGTAGTTTTTATTTACTATATATATAAATGCGTGTGTAAATCAAATACACACGCATTTTTTAACGCTTTTAATTTTACAATAAATTTTCAGTTATGTATCTTGCTACGTAAATTCCACTTGCTGAAGCGTGCGAAAGAGAGTGAGTAACTCCACTGCAATCGCCTATTACGAATAAACCTTTATGCTTAGTCATTAAGTCGTTATTTATTTCTACTTGCATATTGTAGAATTTAACTTCAACGCCGTATAATAAAGTGTCGTCATTAGCAGTACCAGGAGCAATTTTATCAAGAGCGTATATCATTTCTATAATACCATCTAAAATACGCTTTGGCATTACTAAACTTAAATCGCCCGGAGTTGCGCCTAAGGTTGGTGTTACAAAACCTTCTTCTATTCTTGAAGCATTACTTCTTTTACCCCTAATTAAATCGCCAAACCTTTGAACGATTACGCCACCGCCTAACATATTTGAAAGTCTTGCTATACTTTCGCCATAACCATTACTATCTTTAAACGGCTCGGAAAAATGCTTACTTACTAAAAGTGCAAAGTTAGTATTTTGAGTATGCTTTGAAGGGTCTTCGTAACTATGACCGTTAACCGTAACTATTCCGTTAGTGTTTTCGGAAACGACAGCGCCGTGCGGATTCATACAAAACGTTCTAACTTTATCTTGGAATTGTTGTGTTTTGTAAACGATTTTACTCTCGTAAAGTTCATCGGTTAAATGCGAGAAAATTTCATAAGGAAGTTCTACCCTTACGCCTATATCTACCCTGTTTGAACTCTTTGGTATGTCAAGACTTTCGCAAACTTCTTCCATCCATTTACTACCGCTTCTACCAACTGATACTATAACGTTTTTACCAACGAATTCGCCGTTTTTAGTAACTACTATATAATCTTCGCCTTGCTTTTCAATAGTTTTAACGGGTGTTTCAAAATAAATATCTACACCATCTTTGATATAGTTATATAAATTTTCTAACACTACGTAATTTATATCCGTTCCCAAATGACGTACTGAAGCATCAAGCAAATGTAAATCGTGCTCTAAACACATTTTTTTTATTTTACTGTTTGCCGTTGTGTAAAGTTTTGTACCTTCGCCCCCGTGAGAACAGTTAATTTCATCAACGTATTCCATAAGTTTTAAAGCAGTCTTTTTGCCTATAAACTCGTGCAACGTTCCACCAAATTGATTAGTTAAATTGTACTTTCCATCAGAAAATGCACCCGCACCGCCAAAACCGTTCATAATAGCACAAGTTTTACAGCCTATACAAGACTTCACTTTTTCACCGTCAATAGGACATTTTCTTTTTTCAAGACATTTACCCGTTTCAAACATAGCAATTTTTACGTCTTTATTAAGTTTTTTGAGTTCGTATGCTGAGTATATTCCACCAGGCCCAGCACCTATAATTATTACATCATATTTCATAATAACGCCCTCTTTTTCTATTTAACTTTTTAATTTTAACATACCTTTATAGTTTTGTCCACCATTTACGCAAATTGTTTAAATTTTATTATTCACTCTCACTTAAAAATAATTAAAAAATTGTTGCGATTGCAACAAAAATTTAATTGTCTTTATGTTATAATACAATTATGAGTAATATAGATAATAAAGCATTATACAAATTTTCATACGGACTTTTTGTTTTAACTTCAAAGGGTGGAAAAGAAAATGGTTGCATTATAAATACGGCAATTCAAGTAACGTCTTCGCCACTAAAAATAAGCATTTGCATTAACAAAAATAATTACACGCTTGATATCATAATACAATCAGGCAAGTTTAACGTTTCTATGCTTTCTACAAGTTCTACTTTTGACGTATTTCAAAATTTTGGTTTCCAAAGTGGTAAAAAGGTAGATAAACTATCTAATTTTGAGCATAGTTATAGCGAAAATGGTTTGCCTTATATTACAAAAGGAACAAACGCTTTTATTTCAGCAAACGTAGATAAATATATTGATTTAGGCACTCACGTTATGATTATAGCAAACGTTACTGAAAGTAAGGTTTTAAGTGACGAGCCATCGTTAACTTACGAATATTATTTATCTAATATAAAGCCAAAACCTAAAAAAGTTGAAACGGGTAAGCAAAACGCTAAAAAAGTTTGGGTGTGTAAAATTTGCGGTTATACCTATGATGATAACGTAGAAAAAATTCCTTTTGAAGAATTACCTGATAGTTGGACTTGTCCTTTATGTAAACATCCAAAAAGCGATTTTGAATTACAAAAATAATGGGGGGATAAAAAAATGAAATTATATATTTGTAATCATTGTAAAAATATTATAACGTATCTTGAAAATACGGGCGTACCCGTAACGTGCTGTGGCGAAAAAATGAAAGAAATAGCCCCTAACACTTTTGACGGTGCTACTGAAAAACACCTTCCTGTATATAGTATAGATGGTAGTTTAGTTAAAGTAAGTATCGGTTCTGTTGAACACCCTATGGTTAGCGACCATTATATTAAATGGATAATAGTTGAAACAAACTTAGGCTATCAAGTAAAATATTTACAGCCCGATACAAAGCCTTACGCTGAATTTGTTTTAAGCGATAATGAAAACGTTACAGGTGTTTACGAATTTTGCAATAAGCACGGCGTTTGGAAAGCATAGAAAATGCGTTGCTCAGCAACGCATTTTTTAAAGTGGTAAAACATTATGAATAAAGAAAAAAGTTTACAATTACAACAACATATAACTAGCATAATAATAAATGACGTGCCGTATTTTCCCTACACTAATAAAGATTTAGAAAATGCTAAAAAATTATACACTTCCGAAATGCTTTTAGCACTTAGTGACGATGGATTTTATGACGGCGATTTTGAAAAATTTTTCATTATAAATAATTTTTTAAATGCAACTTTTGTTAAACAATACGCTGATAAAGAATACCTTTCTTTAATATTTAAAAATGCAAAGAAATTTACTAAACAATGGTTTTTAGACGATAAGTATTTACAAGCAATTAAAAAAGTTCCAACGGTAAAAATAGGCAATTTACTTTTAACTAATTGCGACTATGCAAAGGGGGAATTTTTTCAATACGACTATCCCGATTTCACTAAGCCGTTAGTCGTTCCAAAATTAGGTTTTTTTACTGAAGACGTAACTTTTCCAACCATTTACGAAGGCGACGTGCCTTGGATGAGTATTTGTCCATCAGAGATTTATTCTATGCAACAGCAAATTGATTTAGCCTACGGCAAAGTTTTAGTTTTAGGCTTAGGTCTTGGTTATTATCCTTTTATGGTATCGCTAAAAGAACAAGTAAAAAGCATAACTATCGTAGAAATTGAGCCTACTATTATCGACTTGTTTGAGAAATATATTTTACCTTATTTTCCTTATAAAGACAAAATTAAAATTGTAAAAGCCGATGCGATAGCCTATTTAAGCAAAGCAAATAATAAAGACTACGATTTTTGCTTTGCTGATATTTGGGAAAGTCAAATAGACGGCGCAGTTCATTATAAAAATATCAAGCCTTACGAAAAAACTTTAACAAATACAAAATTTACTTACTGGATAGAAGACCAAATTAAATATCATATAGAAAACGAAAATAAATAAAGAATTTATTTAAGGACTTTTTAGTTAAAAAACCAACCCGCAATATTTCGCTTTTTACGAAATATTGCGGGTTATATTATTTGCAAAATATAAAAATTGTTAAAAACGTTTGAGCGTAAACGTTTTTTTAAAATTATTCTTTATATTCCCCGTCTATACACTCGACAATACATATATTTTCTATTTTAATATCGTCTTTCACACTACGCCACTCTTCTTTCGTGCCTTTATAAACAACTTTTACACCGTCAGTTCTTGAACAAAAGAAAGCGTTTTGTGGTATACTTTTAAGGCTTTTCGGTATAACTATTTCAGTAAACAATTCTTCAAACTCAAACGCATGTTCTTCTATATTAACAACACCTTCGGGCAAAATAAGGCGATACATAAGATTATCACGAAAAATTCCACGAAATGCACTTGATGCAATCGTATGCACGCCGTCAGGAACAAAAACCGTTGTTTTGTCGCCAAAATAATCTATAAGTACGCCGTCTTCAATAGTATAGTCGTCAAGATTGATTTTTTCTTTTTCACTTTCGTCATAACCAAGACAAACGATTAACCCTCTACCTACCGAACAAGTTACGTTTTTATCCCACTCGGCGTCAGTACCCATATAATAATATTTACGTAACATATAACAACCGCTAAAAGCCCCACTCTCAATATGAGTAAGCGAACGTGGGAAAAACACTTCTTGCAAATTTTCGCACTTATAAAACGTGTTGGTGTAAATTTTACTAACACCCTCTGGAATAACTATTTTTTCAAGTTGATGACAATGAGCAAACGCTCGTGCTCCAAGTTCCTCTAAATAAGTGGGCATTTGAATTTTTCCCATACCTTCACACATATAAAAGCAGTCTTCGCCGATACGTTTCACGCTGTTAGGAAGTTCTACGGAATCTATTCCACGTATGTAATAAAAGGCTGATTTAGCAATTTGGGTAACGCCCTCGGGAACGTTTACAATAGAGTCACAACCTAAAATAGGCGCGTTATATTTTTCCAAAACGCCATCTTTTATGGTAAAAGTAAATTTCATAACACCTCCTAAAAAGGTCGCTTTTTAAATTCGTTATTTTTCGCAATTATTATTCAACGGCAGGTTCGCCAGCACCTTCGCCTTCACCACCGCCTTCACCAGCACCTTCGCCACCCGTTCCGGTTTCAGTGTTTTCTTCGTAAGCAATTTCACCAAATAATTTAAGTAGCGTTGTCTTTTTATTTTCGTCAGTAAGTGCGTTAATAGCCTCTAATGCTTCCGCCTTTTCTTCGCCTTCAAGATTAACTACTATTTTAGAGTTTTCAGCAACAGGTAATATTAACGTACTGTCCGCTAATGCGTTAATGGTGTCCGTAACGCTTGCCTCACTTGTCCCTTGCGAAATTTGGTGCAAACTTTCAATAAGTTCCGCCTCTTGTGTAAAGTTTACGTCTTTTAAATCTATTCCGTCAGTATTTATATTTGCATCTGGAATAACCTCGCCCACAACACCTATCATAGCATCTAAAATCACAGGGTCTATTTCATTTTTATGCTCGTCAATAGCAATAAAAGCATCTTTTAAACTTGCAATATTATCGTCATTTAGACCACCGCTAAAATCTACGTTTGCAAGGTTGCCAATTTCTTCTACAATTTTCATTGAAGAGTTAACTGAATCTATAATGCCTGAAAGCGATACGTCTTCACCGTTTGCGTTTTTAGATTTTGTTAATTCGTGATAAATAGGAGCACCTATAACGTTTAACGTCTTTGAAAAGTCCGATTCAACGTAATCGTTTAAACCTATCGTTTGAACGTCAACAATAGACGTGCCGTTTATTTGTATGCTTGAAAATTTTACAACGTCAACGGCAAAAGCATTTATAGGAAGTATTAAAGAAAAAGACAAAATAGCGCCACCTAAAAGACCAACGATACCGCCCGCAAAACGTTTTTTCTTTTCCCCTCTTGGAATTATAAACTTTAAAATGCCATAAACTAACCAAGACGCAAAATGTAATAATAAAACTGAAAGAATAAACACTATGAGTCCTGCTATAACTTCTATAAGAATCATAATAATTCCCGCTAAACTTGCCATTTCTGCTGGAAGCATCGTGGAAATTGTTTCTAATAACGTTGCGCCGTTTACGTTTAAATTAAATAACCACGCTACGATATTTTTATTTGCAAAATATGAAAATAAAATAACCGCTAAGGTTAAAATAAATCTAAAAACACTTCTTCTTAAGCCACGCTTAATACCAAGAATAAATCCTAATAAACTAAACACCACTATTACTATTAAAAGTATAGTAGTTATATTTACGTTTGCTCCGCTTACTGCTCCTAAATCTCCGCCCATAAAAACCTCTTTATATGTATATTATATTACTTATTGTTTTATTTGTTCTAAGTAATATTCATTATAAACCTTTAAATTTTGTTTGTCAATGCTTAATGAATTGAAAACAAACATAAAAAAGGCACTTATTTTAATTTTTTAAAATAAGTGCCTTTTCAAATATTAAATTTCATTTTTAATCATATCTTCAAGAGATTGTCTTTTAACCGCCAAATAATCAACTCCGTCTTTTACCATTACGATAGGTGGTTTTTCAACTTTGTTGTAATTTGAACTCATTGAATAATTATAAGCGCCGGTCGTTAAACAAGCAATAACGTCACCACGTTTAATAGTCGAAGGTAATTTAACGTTTTCTTGAATAATATCGCCACTTTCACAACATCTTCCAACAACTGAACACTCCATATCGTTTGGACCATACATATAATATGCTGGAAGTATAGTGTAGTCTGCTTTATATAAAGCAAAACGTGGATTATCAGTCATACCTCCGTCAACTGAAACGTAGTTTTTATAACCTTCAATTTTTTTAACTGCGCCAACCGTATATAAAGTTATTCCGCTATCGGCAACGATACTTCTACCTGGCTCGAATAAAATATAAGGTTTTTCAATATTTAACTCTTTACATCTATTATCAATAAACTTTGCTACTTGTAAAATATTATCTTCTATATTGATTTTTGGCTGACTTTCTATATATTTAACACCATAACCGCCACCCAAATCAAGTTGAAGAGTTTTATAGCCTAATTTTTCTTTAACTTCTTTAATAAAGTTAAGCATAACTTCGGTTGCTTGAATATATACGCTTGAATCAAAAACCTGCGAGCCTACGTGACAATGAAAACCTACGAGTTCAATATTTCTTAAATACGTTGCAAGTTCAGTAATTTCAAAAGCCTTGCCCGTTTCAATAGGTAAACCAAACTTAGAGTCTACTTTTCCCGTTGAAATAGCATCGTAAGTATGCGGGTCAATGCCTGGAGTTAACCTTAATAAAACCTTACTTTTAACTCCTTTATCATACGAAATTTCGTTTATTGAGAAAAGTTCTTCTTTGTTATCGACTACAAAATAGCCTACGCCGTTATCAATTGCAAACTTTATATCTTCATCAGTTTTATTGTTTGAGTGAAAATATGCCTTTTCAAGTGGAAAGTTTGACATTTTTGCCGTGTAAATTTCGCCCCTTGAAACAACGTCTATACCTAAATTTTCTTCATTTATTATAGTGTAGAGTTTCTTAAAAGATAATGCTTTTGACGCATATAATACTCCACCCTTATCTCCAAAGCCTTTTTTTACGGCATTGTAATAAGTTTGACAATTTTCTCTTATCTTATTTTCGTCAACAACGTAAAGCGGAGTGCCGTATTTTTTTGCAAGTGAAAGAGTGTTTATTCCTGCAAACGTCAATTCATAATTGCTATCTATTTGTAAATTATCACAAATTAAATTTTTATCCATTTGTTACCTATAAAAGTTTTTTTCTTATTTCGCTTGGCGACATACTTGATAAATCGGCTGGCGATAAATCAAACATTGTCTTACAACCCCTTTCGCCTCTATTATACATTTTGAAAATTGCTCTTGCGCAAGCAACTAACACGCTTGCCGTAAATTCTGGGTTGCTATCTAATTTTAAATTATACTCAATAACGTGAGTGTTTTCATTATTAAGCCCACTCTTTCCCGTTCTAATTACACAGCCTCCGTGAGGAATTCCGCTATGTTTTTCTTTTAATTCTTCTAATGAAATAAAATTAACGGTTGTATCGTAATCAGCAAAATAGTTTGGCATTTCTACTATTTCTTTTTCTATTTTGCTTTTATCAGCACCATCTTCTACGACAACGTAGCACTCTCTTTTATGTTTTTGCCTTGTAGTTAAAATAGGTTGTTCGCCGTTTCTTACTCTTTCTAGTGACTCACTTATAGGAACGGTATATTGCCTTGCATCAATAACACCGTCTATTCTTCTAATAGCGTCACTATGCCCTTGACTTACACCTCTTCCCCAAAAAGTATAATCTTCGCCGTTTGGAAGTATTGCCATTGAATACAATCTTGCAAGAGAAAACATACCAGGGTCCCAACCTGCCGATATTAAGGCTATATGCCCACTTTCAATGCAACTTCTATCAACGTTATCAAAATGAGTAGGAATTTTTGCGTGAGTATCAAAACTATCAACGATATTAAATTTTTTTGCTAAACTTGGCGATAAAATAGGTAAATCGGTTGCCGAGCCACCACAAATTATTAAAACGTCAATATCCTTTTCAAACTCATCTAACGAACTTGCCGAGTAAACGTTTACACCCGTTAGAGTTTTTATAGTTGAAGGCTCTCTACGAGTAAACACTCCAACTAAATTTATATCACTGTTATTTAGAGTTGCAAGTTCAACGCCTTTACCTAAATTGCCGTATCCGTAAATTGCTATATTCATAATTTTAACCATTTAACATATTTTTCATATTGTATATTCCAGCGGTTTTTTGTTTAGTTATAAAGTTTACCGCAACCAACGCACCTTCAGCAAATAAACCACGATTATGAGCCTCGTGTTTTAAGGTTATAGTTTGATTATTTGAAGAAATTATAACTTCGTGCTCGCCAACGACGTTGCCCATACGAAGCGAGTGTATACCAACTTCGTTACAGTCCGCTCTTTTAGATTGACCGCTTCTTCCCATAACCGCAACTGCGTTTGGTCTAACTTCTTTTAACCCCTCGAATATCATAAGCGCAGTACCACTTGGAGCATCAATTTTTCTATTATGATGCTTTTCAATAATCTCAATATCAGTGCCACCCATAACGCTTGCCGTTTTTTTAGCAAGTTCAACGAGTAACGATACGCCTATCGACATATTTGCCGAATAAAATATAGGAATATTTTTACTAGCGCTATAAATTAACTGCTTTTCTTCATCAGTATGTCCGGTTGTGCAAAGCACTACGGGTATATTTTTACTTACGGCGTATTCTAATAAACTTTTTGTAACAGTGTGATGAGAAAAGTCAACGATACAATCAACTTCAACGTTTACCTCGTTAAAAGTTTTAAAACAAGGCACGCTTTCAGTTTGATTACAAAAAGCATCTACTCCGCATACGACTTTGCAGTTTTCGTAATTGTTTTCGCATAGTTTTATAACTTCTTTACCCATAAAACCGCAAAAACCACTCAATAATATATTCATAATTCACCTATTAAATTAAATTTTGTTCACGCATTAAATTGTAAAGTTTTTCAGCATTACCACTTTCCATAGTAGTTAAAGGCAACCTTACGTAATTATCGCAAAAGCCCATTTTGCTAACAGCCGCTTTAACAGGTATAGGATTAACCTCACAAAATAGTGCGTCAATTAGTGGTAAAAGTTTAAGTTGTAAATCGCAAGCCTCTTTAACTTTGCCTTCTAAATAAAGTTTACACATTTGACTAGTCTCAGTTGGCATTATATTTGATAATACTGAAATAACGCCTTTTCCACCAAGCGACATAACTGGTACGATTTGGTCGTCATTACCAGAATAAATATCAATTTCATCACCGCAAAGTTGTGCCAATTTTGCAATTTGAGAAATGTTTCCACTTGCTTCCTTAACAGCAACAATGTTAGGGTGTTTTGCTAAAACTTTAACCGTTTCTGGAAGTAAATTGCAACCCGTTCTTGATGGAACGTTATATAAAATACAAGGCTTTGTACTTGCATCAGCAATAGCAGTAAACGAAGCTATAAGTCCCTTTTGCGTTGCTTTATTGTAATATGGCGTAACTAAAAGCATAGCATCTGCTCCTATTTCGCAAGCATATTTAGTAAGGGAAATTGCATAGGCTATATCGTTTGAACCAGTACCTGCAATTACCGGCACTCTTTTATTTACTTTTTCTACACAAAACTTCATAACTTGTTTGTGTTCTTCATCTGTTAACGTAGAGCCTTCGCCGGTTGTTCCAACAACTACGATTGCATCAATACCACTTGCAATTTGCCACTCGATAAGTCTTTCAAATTGATTGTAATCCACACCGTTTTCATTAAGTGGTGTAACGATGGCGGTAGCAGCGCCTGTAAAAATAGGTTTTCTCATAATAAACTCTCCTTATATCAAACAAAAAACGAGACAGCACGAAAGCCACCCCGTTAAATTTTAAATCATAACAAACAATAGCTCTCCGCAAAAACGTTGCGACAACAGGATAAATGTTATTTATACTGCCAGCAAAATAAGTGCCACCTTACTTAACTTCGGCATCTATTTCCTTTCAAGCAAAGTTTTGGCAACGTAATATATGCTCTACTATTAAATAAATGCACCTCTATCTCATTTTATTATTAAGTTACGCTTATTGTAACACTGAATTTTATTTATGTCAATGAATTTACGTCTATTTTTAACAATTTTTGAAATATTATATGATATTAATATAAAATGCTAATAAAATTTTTTATTTAATTATTTACAAGCAAAAAAAAATATGATATAATCAAAAAAAACGATAATAATGTAAAGTAAAGGAGGATTTTCTACGATGGCTAAATATAAATGTAAAGTATGTGGCGAAGTTTTTGAAGCACCTGATGCTACAATTGCCGTTTGCCCTGTATGTAAACAATCTGGCGATAAACTAATTTTAATAGAGGAGAAAAAAATGAATAAATATTCTGGCACACAAACTGAAAAAAATTTACAAACTGCATTTGCTGGTGAATCACAAGCAAGAAATAAGTACACTTATTTTGCTTCCGTTGCTAAAAAAGAGGGTTTTGAACAAATTTCAGCAATCTTTTTAAAAACTGCTGAAAACGAAAAGGAACACGCTAAAATGTGGTTTAAAGAACTTGGCGAACTTGGTACTACTGCAGACAATCTTTTAGCTGCTGCAGAAGGCGAAAATTATGAGTGGACTGATATGTATGATGGTTTTGCTAAAACTGCTGAAAAAGAAGGTTTTCCTGAACTCGCTGAAAAATTCCGCTTAGTTGCCGCTATTGAAAAAACTCACGAAGAAAGATATCGTGCACTTTTAAATAACGTTGAAACTAAAAAAGTTTTTGAAAAGAGTGAGATTAAAGTTTGGGAATGTAGAAATTGCGGTCACCTTGTAGTAGGCACAAAAGCACCTGAGCTTTGTCCAACTTGCGCACATCCACAAAGTTATTTTGAACTTCGTGAAGAAAATTACTAAAATTTTGTAATTCCCGATTTTTTCGGGAATTATTTTTTTATAAAACTAATAGGACGCTTATTATGGAAATTAAAGTTACGAAAAACAATTTTGAAAGTGAAGTTATAAATTCAAATATTCCCGTACTTGTAGATTTTTGGGCAACTTGGTGCTATCCTTGCAGAATGCTTGGCACTGAACTTAAAAGCATAGCAAGTGAATATGACGGAAAATTAAAAGTAGCGAAAGTTAACGTAGACGAAGAAGAAGAACTTGCTATTAAATTTAGGGTTAGTTCAATTCCTATGGTCGTTTTATACAATAAAGGTGAAATTGTTACCACTTTTATAGGATATAGACCTAAAGATGAAATTATTAAAGAAATTGCAGGCTTAATAAATCTATAAACTATTTAACAAAAACTTATATATTGTATTTAATTACAATTAACACACTATATATATTGTTAATAATAAAGGCATAAAAAACGTTTGACTTTTTAAAACGTATTTTATATAATTATAATGCTTTAATAAAGCAATTTTTTGCGTGCAGTTTTTAATTCGCAAAAAATTTACCTTGAATACAAGGTCAACTGTATTCCAATAAGTCCAGGAGGTAAAAAATATGAGAAAGTATGAAATGCTTTATATCCTTTCTACAAAACTCGGTGAAGAAGAAATTAACTCTGTTGTTTCTAAATTTGAAAGTGTTGTAGCATCTAACGGTGGTAAAGTTGAAAAGGTTGACAAGTGGGGAGTTAAAAAACTTGCTTATCCTATCAATTACGAAACCGAAGGTTATTACGTACTTATGACTTTTGAAAGTGACGTAAGTTTAATTACTGAACTTAAGAGAGTTGCTGGTATTACTACCGGTATTTTAAGAAGATTAATAACAAGAGTTTAATAAGAGGTGAATTATGAATAAAGTTTATTTAATAGGTAATTTAACTCGTGACCCTGAACTTTCAGAAACAACAAGTGGTATTGCATTTTGCCGTTTTTCAATTGCGGTAAATAGAAATTTCACAAATGCTGATGGTAATAGGGAAACTGATTTCTTTAACATTATTGTTTGGAGAAATCTTGCTGAAAATTGCGGTAAATTTTTAAAGAAAGGTAGCAAAGTTGCTATTTTTGGTAGTTTACAAAACCGTACTTATGAAGATAAAGACGGCGCTAAAAGAACTATTACTGAAATTTTGGCAAGTGAAGTAGAGTTTTTAAACACTACTAACCGTGGCGAAGAAGAATCTATCGCTGATATTAAGTCAACAAAAGCTCCGTTAGAAGAAGTTGCTGATGATGACGTACCATTTTAAGAAAGGAGAATATTATGGAAGAAAAAAACGTAGTTGCTAAAAAGCCTATAAGAAAAACACCAAGAAAAAAGATTTGTGTTTTCTGTGCTGATAAAGCTGATAAAATAGATTATAAAGACGTTGCTAAACTTAAAAAGTTTATAACTGAAAAAGGTAAAATCCTTCCAAGAAGAATGACAGGTGTGTGTGCACAACACCAAAGAATGCTTGCTTCTGCAATTAAAAGAGCAAGACTTGCTGACCTTCTTCCATTTAAAGGTGAATAAGATTTAATAAATTAAGCAGTAGTAAAACCTACTGCTTTTTTTGTTTTTTAAATAAAAAACCTAATCAATAGAATTGCAAATATCGTTATTAAATGATATAATAATTTTTAGGAGAATTTACAGCGTAATTCGCTTTATACAATATGAAAAAATTTACTTGTTTGATTTTAACTTTATTACTTTCTTTATTTTCGCTAACAGCGTGTAAAAATAATACTCAAATTACAATTTACGCGCCTGATGGTGCGCCTGCGCTTGCTCTTTCCTATTTAATGAAAAGCAATTTAGAAAACACCGAAATAAACGTAATTTCAAAAGATAAAATTTCAAGCGTAGTTACAGGCAAAAACTTAGTGGCAGACGTTTGTATTTTGCCCGTTAATATGGCGTCAAAGTTAATTGGCAGTGGCGAAAATTATAAAATGATAGGAACTATCACTCACGGCAATTTTTATTTTTTATCAAGTAGCGAAATTACCGTAAGCACTAAAAACGTAAACGAGTTAGTTGGAAAAACGATAGGCGTTATGCAACTACAAAATGTTCCCGGGCTAACTTTAAAGTACGCATTAAACTTACTTGGCGTTTCGTTTATTACGATACAAGACGCAAGTCAAAAACAATCAAATAAAGTAAATTTAATGGCTATAAACAAGGTTGAAACTTTAAGAGAAGATATTGATTTATTTGTAGTTCCGTCACCACAAGCGGACGCAAAAGTTAAAACCACCAACTTAAAATTTGTTGGTAGTTTAGGCTCGCTTTATAGTGATTTAGGTTTTCCGCAAGCGATAATAGTTGTAAAAAATAGCGTTTTAGAAAGTGATTTACAAGCCGTTAAAGATATCGTTGATAAAATTAAAAACGTAGAAGAATTTTTAAAAGAAGAAAACAAAAAAGAAATTTGTCAACTTGTAACTTCTAAACTTGAAAGTGGTTTAACTCCTGTATTTAATGAAAATAACGTAACTAAAGAAAGTATTGAACGCTCGCAAATTAGGTTTATTAGCGCAAAAAACTCAAAAGACACCGTTGAACTTTTTATTCACAACCTAAAAACTATCGAGCCAACTTCAGTTCAAGAATTTAACCAAAACTTTTTCTATTTAGGTGATTTATGAAAAGCAACACACTAAAAAACAACTTAATACCTTCCATTTTAGGCTTGTTTCTTGTGTTTTTATTATGGTTTTTTCTTTATTTTATAGTTTCTAACAATCATTTAATACCATCTCCGCTAATCGTTATAAAAGAAAGTTTTTTAAACCTTCTTAATCCCGACTTTTACTCTCATTTATTAAACACCCTTTTAAGAGTGTTGATAGCAATTATAATTTCGTTCTTGCTCGGAGTTAGTTTGGCGGTTTTTTCTCACTTAAATAGCAATTTTGAAGGTATAATTTTGCCGTTTGTTTCTATAATTCGCTCACTTCCCGTGCTTGCGATATTACTTATAATTTTAGTGTGTTTGCCAAGGGGAGTTGCGCCTATTATCGTGTGTGTTTTATCAGTTTTGCCTATTTGTTACACTCAAACTTTAAACTACTTAAACTCTATTGATAGTAAACAAAAAGAAGTTTTAAAAATATATAACGTATCGTTAAAAACTCAAATTTTTAGCGTTTATTTAAAGGGATATACGCCTTTATTTATAAAAGAAATTACTGCTCTATTTTCATTTTCGTTAAAACTTGTCGTTTCTGCAGAAATTTTAGCAAACGTATATAAAAGCCTTGGCGGTGATATTTCAAACGCATCTATATACTCAAACGTAGTAGAGTTATTTTCACTAACCTTAATTATATGTATAATAGGCATAGCCGTTGAAACGATTGGCAAACTCGTATGTTATAATATGGAGAAAAAGTATAAATGAAAATAAGAAATTTAAACGTTAAATATAATGAAAAGGTTGTATTTTCAAACTTTAATTTAGATATAATTGACGGGCAAATTACTTGTTTATTAGGTTCGTCAGGCGTTGGCAAGACCACACTTTTAAACAACGTTTTATACGTTGCGAAAAATAACGACTTAAAAGTTTCCGTAGCTTTTCAAGAGCCAAGATTATTTAACCATTTAACCGTTTATGAAAACTTAAAAATTATGGGCTATACAGAAATTAAAATATTAGACGCTCTTAAAGAAGTAGAACTTGAAAATTGTGCTAAAAAGTATCCAAGCCAACTTTCAGGCGGAGAAAAACAACGTGTTAATTTTGCAAGGGCGCTTCTTGGCGAGTTTGACCTTTTGCTATTAGACGAGCCTTTTTCTTCACTTGACGTCAAGTTAAAAATAAGTTTAATAAACTTGCTTATTAGTAAAACAAAAAACAAAACCGTTATATTTGTTACGCACGATATAGATGAGGCGCTTGCGCTTGCAAATACTATCATTTTAGTAAAAAACGGAACGATTTTACTTAATCTCCCTATTACAAAAAGCGTTAAAGATAGAGTGTATGGCAAATTAGATACGGAAAGGGAAATTTTGATAAACGCACAATTACGCTAATTAAACGAAATTCGTTTAAAAATTACTAATGATTTATTTAATTAAATTTGTAAAAATATAAAAAACAACAAAGGAATTTTTTATGGCAGGACAATTAAGAGAACTCCCTACTTCAGTTAAACTTTTAAGACGTGAAGTGTTTAAAGAAGTTGCAAAAGTCGCTTTTGAAAGCGAACCCGAAAACGTAAACGATAAAATCGAGGCAATACCGTATAAAATCACACCAACGGAAACCCCAAGATTTTTTGAAAGCATTTATCGTGAAAGAGCGATTGCCGCCGAACGAGTGAGGCTTGCTATGGGTATGAGTTTACGACCTTTAGATAAACCCGTTCACATTACGGAGGGCATAACTGAAAGCAATATATCAGATAAATATTACGAGCCTCCGCTAATGCAAGTTATTCCGTCTGCGTGCGATAAGTGTAAGGACAACGTTTACGAAGTTTCTAATCAATGTAGAAATTGCGTTGCAAAAGCTTGCGTTGTTGCTTGCCCACGAAACGCAATCGTTATCGTTGACGGCAAAGCAAAAATAGACCAAGAAAAGTGTGTTAAATGTGGAAAATGTAAAAATGCTTGCCCGTACGATGCAATAGCGCATAAAGTTCGCCCTTGCTCACAAGCCTGCGGAATTAACGCAATTACGACTGATGAACTTGGTAGAGCCAAAATTGATAACGACAAATGTCTTGGTTGCGGTCAATGTATGGTGAGTTGTCCGTTTGCGGCAATTGCGGATAAATCACAAATTTTTCAAATGATACAAGCCTTTAAAAAAGGCGATTATTTAGTGGCGGAAATTGCTCCCGCAATAGCTGGTCAGTTTGGTGAAAACGTTACAATCGCAATGATTAAAGGCGCTTTAATAGACTTAGGATTTAAAGAAGTTCACGAAGTTGCAAGCGGTGCGGACGTTGCATGTTCTACCGAGGCGCACGCTTACGTTGAAGAAGTTGTTAGCGGTAAACTTCCGTTTTTATTAACTTCTTGCTGTCCTTCTTGGGCGATGCTTGCTAAAAAACAATTCCCTACGCTTATTGACAAAGTTTCTCAATCTTTAACACCTATGGTTGCAACGGCAAGAAAAATTAAACAAAAAAACCCAAATGCAAGAGTCGTGTTTATCGGTCCGTGTGCGGCAAAAAAACTTGAAGCATCAAGAATGAGCGTTAGAAGTGACGTTGATTTCGTTATCACGTTTGAAGAACTTTCGGGTATTTTTGAAGCAAAAGAAATTGACTTTTCAAAATATAAAAGTCAAACTTCTTTACACGAGGCAACGGGTGCAGGTCGAGGTTACGCAATAGCGGGTGGAGTAGCAAACGCTATTGAAAAATGCGTTAAAAAATACTACCCTGGCGTTGAAGTTAGAATTGAACACGCCGAAGGCTTGGCGGAATGCAAAAAAATGTTGCTCCTTGCTAAAGCGGGCAAAAAGAACGGTTGTCTTATCGAGGGTATGGGTTGTCCTGGCGGTTGCGTTGCAGGTGCAGGCACTAACGTATCAATAGCGAAAGCAACTAACGAAGTTAAAAAGGTTGTCGACACGTCAACTAAACCACTTCCACCAAAAGATTTATACGAAATAGATTTGCCATAAATAATAACAAAAACTTAGAAGTTTTTAAAACGTTTTAAAAGAGTAGCAATATTTTCGCTCTTCCCATAGAGATTTTTATTAAACTCGGCTTTTGATAAGCTGAGTTTTCTTTTGCCCACTCATAACTGCTTGAATTTAATTTGCTTTTTTGATATAATAAACTCACCGATAAATAAGAATTTGACGGAGATTACGAAATGAGTATCACACAAAAATTTTACGATAATATGGCTTCTCATTACGATAAGTTATTCCTTGACTGGAAGGCTACAACCAAAGAACAAGCCGTATTATTGCAAAGTATATTTCAAAAATTCAATTTTGGTCAAACCGTAAGTATTCTTGATTGTGCGTGTGGAATAGGCACGCAAGCGATAGGTCTTGCATCGCTTGGATATAACGTTACCGCTTCCGATATCAGTAACGGCGAAATAGCCGAAGCGATAACAAGAGCATCAAACGCTAATGTTGCCATTCGCTTTGAGAATGCTGACTTTCGTGCGTTATCTAAAGTCTTTATTGAAAAGTTTGATATTATTATCGCTATGGACAATGCGTTACCGCATATGCTGACAAGCAAGGATTTGGAAAGAGCCGTAGAAAGTATTGCAAACCAAATCAAAGAAAACGGAATTTTCGTAGGAAGCATTCGAGATTATGACGCTTTGCTTCAAGATAAACCGCCATACTCTCCGCCATATATCCACGAAACAGAAAAAGGCAAACGAGTATCGTTTCAAACTTGGATTTGGAATAATGACCGCTATAAACTTACGCAGTATATCATTGATGACGGGGAAACCTTGGAAATCAACAAATTTGAATGTGAATATAGAGCGACTCGTCGAGAGGAATTAACGAAACTTTTTACCGCCAAAGGTTGCAAAGAAGTAATTTGGCTATTCCCCGAAGAAACAGGATTTTATCAACCCATTATTGTTGCGAGAAAATAAACAAATTTCAATTTATTAAGGTGTATAATGAAAAAATTATTTATGTGTAGTTTAATATGCCATAACGGCATATTAGGCGGTGCTTTATATCTTGACAAAAATTCGGTTACTTATAAAACGAATAAACTTACAGTTGATAAAGCGTACAGGAATCTTATATTACCGCTTGATAAAATCGCGGAACTTACATGGCAATGGGTTGTTTTTCCGATAGCAACGTTACATATGAAAAACGGAGAAAAATATAAAATCCTTATATTCAACAAACGGCGTTTCAAAAAATGGTTTCAAAAGTATCGCACGCAATAAGAAATAAACAAATTCAAATTTGGCGAATAGTTAATACTTGTGGAAAAATTTTCAAAAGTGTAGTACACTATACTTTCAAAAGAAAGTCGTATGTTTAAAAAAGTAAAAAATTAAAGAGTAGCAAAAATTTTGCTACTCTTCTTTTTTATTAAAATGCTATCACTCATAAAATTATTATATAGAGTCAATTTTAAGTAGAGTGATATTTTAAAATCAACTAAAAACGCTTATTTTATTTATTAAGTTCTTTAATTGCGCCTAAAACGTTGTCAGCATCTAAACCGATAGGAATAATTAAACAATTTCCGCAAGCCAAACCTACTTCTTTTAAGTTTTCGTATATTTGCTCGGCAGTACCGTCTTCTTGAATATCAGCAACTATACCTTGCATAGTTTCGCTATCTTTGTAATAATCAATAAGTTCGTCAGTTGCTTTAAACTCGGCAACTACAACTACCGTTATTTTATACGCATTAGATAAAGATAAAGAATCTTTGTTGGTGAAAATGTGAAAATTAGTTACCCTTTCATCATCTTTCGCCTCTTTAGATGCTTGGTTTTCTTCATTTTCAACTATATCATAACCTTTATCTTCAAGTGCTCTTTTCACTTTGCCAATAGATGAACAACCAACGAGATTTAAAAGCATTGTTAAAACAATTAAAAGAGTTGTTGTCCTAAGTAATTTTTTCATAAGTGCCTCCTTTAGTTTTAGTTTTTTATTTGTATTTATATAATACTTCTATTGATTTAATTTTACATTAAAACTTTATTGATGTCAATATTTTTTCAAAATTTCAATTGAAAATCACAATTTCTTTTTATCATTTGGTTTTTAAAATTATATTTTATAAGGTGTTGATTTATTGTTATTATAATGATATAATTAACATACTATCAAAACGAAGTAAAAAGGAAAAATATTATGGCATCTGTAAAGAAAATGGCGATAATTATAATACAAAAAGAAATGAATAAACGCTACGAAAATTTTTCTACGGCGATAGAAAATAAAAACGTAGAAAAGGCGCAAGAAAGTTTTAAAGCACTTGAAGAAGCGTATATACATTTAAAAAGCGTTAAAAACTTGCCAAACCACGAACTTGGCGAGGGTGAGGAAACTTCAAAATTAGCAGAAGAAGGCGAAGTTCTTTTTGAAAAAGCAAAACAGCAATTACAAAATTTAATAATAAATGAAACAAACTAAACGATAACGTTATAATAAAATAATTTTTTTAATTTGGAGGTAAAAATGCAACGTATAATTGATGCGGTTCAAAAAAATCGTCAACTTATTTTAGATGCCGAAAGGTATATATGATTAAACTTTTACTTTCAAATAACGGCGAAAGAGCAAATGAAAATATAGCCAATTACAAGCCTTTATTTATAAATAAAGAAAAATTTTTAGTAGTGGCGATAGAATTATTTATAAAGACAATCAAGCACAAGTAATATTTAAATAAAAAAAGCTACACCTTCCGTAGCTCAATAAATGCACCCTTAAAAAAGCACGTTGTATTTTTATACAGCGTGCTTAATTTTTTAAGTTTATTTTTAACGTCACTAAAACCCGTTATGGTTTTCTATATATAATGCGCATTATATGCATAATACGCCTTTATATACATAATACCCTAACACTTTTCTTCAACGCCTAAAAGTTCGGCAATAGAACAATCGTATAGACGGGCTAATTGGATAAGTTTTTCATATTCTGGGCGAGACACGTCGTTTTCCCAATCGCTTACGTTTGATTGATATATACCAAGTTTTTCGGCAACTTCATTTTGAGACAATCTTGCTTCACGTCTCAATTTTCTAAAATTTTCCCCAAACGTCATAATTTTATTTTATCACAACAATTATATTTTTATTCAAATATGTGTACAACACATAACTATATGGTGTATGAAATACGATATTTTCTATTATTTTAAATAAAAAATTTTCAAAATTTAAATAAAAACGTTTGACAAAAATGTGCAACACACATATAATTGATTTTATCGTTTGTTTTTTGCATGCGTTTTTAAAATAAAATCAACCACGTTTTACGTTCAAGGAAAATAATGAGGAAAATAGAAAATAGATTTATATTTGATAAGATATTATCGGTATTTGCTTGGGTTTCTCTTTTTGTAGCCGTTATTACTGCCATTTTAACTACGCTTGCCGTAATGAGTGGTGAAAATAACGGAAAAGAAATTTTTGGCCACAAAATATTATTAGTTAACACAAACTCAATGAGTAAGTCTGCTATTAGCGAAAACGAACCTATCTCGTTTAACGCTGGTGACGTTATAGTTATTAGTAGAATTGATAACCCTAACGACCTTAAGGTTGGTGACGTTATTTCGTTTTTATCTTACAACTCTGAAAGTATGGGGAAAACGGTATCGCATAAAATACGTGAAATAAAATATTCAAGCGCAGGACAAGTAACGGGCTTTGTTACGTACGGTATAAACACGGGGGCAAACGACGTTGTTGAAGTTAAACCCGAACACCTTGTAGGAAAATACGTTTTTAAAATCCCCGTAATAGGCAACTTGTTTTCTGCTTTAAAAACGCCACGTGGATTTTATTTAAGTATTTTAATCCCCGGCGTATCACTAATAATATTTTTTAGCATTAGAATAGGAAAGGTCCTCGGCATGAAAGAATTTGAAAAAGAACAAAGCAACAACACACTTACAAACGCTACTCAAACTGATTCTTCTACGTTAGAAACGGTTGAATCTAAATCAACTCAGCCTCCTATCGTAGAACAAAATCAAACACCAGTAACTATTGAACAAGTTCAAACGCCTACAATACGCCAAACGATATCGATAACGTATACTCCATCGCCTTATATGTCGCAACCTACCATATATCAAATGGCGCCAAACCAAGAAACGACGGCTCATCAAGATATAGTAATTGCACCGGCACAAATGCCTATGGCGAATCAAACGATGGAAAACGCCGTTCCAATGAATTCGCACGCTACGTATCAAACACCTATAACTATATATCAAATAATAGGTAATGATGTGCAAATACCACAACTTAACGTACAGCCCGCTTCAACTATTTGTCAAAGTATGACTACATCAAACAACAAACCTTGTGACTCACAACAAACAAAAGAATCTTCTACGATTGATACAATTGCTACCACGCTTGACGACTCTGTTGTTGACAATGATAAATTAAGTATTCCTGAAACGCAAAAAAAACCATTTTCAGAAAAATTGATTAACTCAAAAAAAGACGTACGCAACTTTTTTAATAAATTACACAATGAACTTGCGTCTTATAAAAAAGTAAACTCAAGGATTTCGTTTAGAGGCATGTCTTATAAAAAAGGAAGGGTTTTGCTTGCAAAGATAGGTATTCGTGGAAAAACTCTAACGGCATATTTTAATTTAGACGTAAACGAATTTAACCCTAACGTATATTTTCAAAAAGATATGTCTGACGTAAAGGCTTATGAAGAAGTTCCTTTTGCAGTTAAAATCAAAAGCGAGCGTGCTTGCAATAACGCTATAAAACTAACAAGTATAATCGCTGAAAGATACAGCCTTGAAAAAAATCCCAATTTCAAGGAAATAAATTTTATAAAAATTTTAAAAAACAAAAAATAAAATGTTTTTAATTATATAGGAGAAACAACAATGAAAGTTAAAAACGCAGGAAAAATTATAATTAGCAGTCTTATTGCTATTGCTATTAGTTTTAGTTCGCTCATTGGAACTACTTTTGCATGGTTTACGGACTCATCAACGAGTGGAATAAATAAAATTCACTCTGGCAATTTAGACGTCTCGTTAACTTATAGTAATTCATACAACGGCACAGCCGAAGAAGTTAATGAAAATACCAAAATTTTCACTGATATAAACGGCGACACTATAACGTGGGAACCAGGTTCTTTTGCAAGTGGACGCTTTGAAGTATCTAACAACGGTTCGCTTGCCCTTAAATATCAATTAAGTATTATCAGCGCAAACGAAACTTTAACCCCAACAGGTAAATCACTTGCAGATGCGCTCACCATTTACGCATTAACACGTAACAAAAATACGGGTACGGATAACGTTATGGGTGACTCTAATCTTGAAGCATTACAATTAGATACTGCTGTTCCCAACTACGACCCTATAAATATGCCTTCTTTTAAAAACGGCTTTACTTTAGAAGCGTACCTACTTCCACAAGAGTCTATCACTTACGAAATAGGAGTTTTTTGGGAGCCTACTGAAAACGACAACGAATTTAACGTTCCGGGTGGTTTATCTATTGACTTTGCCGTTGCACTTGTAGCAACGCAAGTAAGTTATGAAAACGATGGCGACGGCTTTTATTACGATATAAACGCCACTTATCCGTCACTTCCATCAATTCCTTCAACTTGGAACGGAACAATTGACACAACTTGGTATAATGAAGAAGATACAAAATTCACTTTAACAACTGCAGAGCAGTTTGCAGGTTTAGGAAAGTTAGTTGACGAAGGCAATACGTTTGAAGGTAAAACAATTACCCTTAACGCTGATTTAGACCTTGGCATAAAAGACGCAAACGGCGAATACGTTTGTTTCGACCCTATCGGCTCGTATAGAAACGACAATATTTTTATGGGTACTTTCGACGGAAATGGGCACACAATTTCTAACCTTTATCAAAACACGTGGGCTCTTAATAACGGATATTATTACGGAGACCTTGGTTTAGGTTTATTTGGTGCAATTGAAAACGCTACGATTAAAAACCTAACTCTTGACGGTGTAGAAATTTCAGGCGAAAGCGCTTTATGTGGTAGCGTTGCTTCCGTTGCAGGTGACAATTGTACTTTTGAAAATATTACCATTAAAAACGCTAACGTTGCCGATTATCAATATTATGCAGGCGGTATAGTTGGCTGGGCTTCGGGTAAATCAACTTTTACAAACTGCAATATAGACTCTTCAACTAACGTCGCTGCACAATGGGGCGATTTTGACAACTCTATTGGTGGAGTTATAGGCGGAGCAAGTACTAATGCGGAAATCTTGTTAAAAGATTGTACTATATCTTGTAGAATTGATGCTTTTAACGACGTTACTTCTTCTTATCAATGGTATGCTTATCGTCGTGCAGGAATGATTATAGGTAATACGGGCGCAACCGAAGAAATTGACGGCACTACCGTTGCCAGCGCTCCACAACTCACTTGTGAAAACGTTACCGTTATTTACGGCGAGTGGGCAAATTACACTTACTGTGAATTTGCAGGAACAAATTGGCCTTACGTTAGAGTTCAAGAAGGCGTTAGCAATAGCGCATACTCTAACCCTAGATACGGACAACCTACCGACGCTAACGGAAACAAAGTTGTTGACGATAATCACGTTCACAATGACGGCGAGGACCACCATATCCTTTGCGAGTTTGACCAATTATTTGGTGGTGGGCAAGGCGTTTACGGCAAGGCTACGCACGACGGCGTTACTGTTGTTTACAACAACAAATAATACGCAAACAATAATTAAAAACAACGTTGCAAAATGCAATGCTATCTTTAATAATAAGGTTGAATTATACTATCAATTGAACCACCTTAAAATGACTAACCCCCTTAGCAACTAACTGAGTTAAGGGGGTTGGTTTTTATTATTTAATTTCTACTTTTGATAAATTGTGATATAAGCCGTCAAAGTCTACTTCCGTTGCAAGTTTAACAACCGGCATTTCACCGCCACCTATTGCAAGTTCTATAAAATATTCGCCTTTTTCAAAATTGCTCGTATCTACGTTTATAACTTCGTTATAACTTCCAGGAAGCCATTTAGTTATATCAACGTTTGTTTCTATAATATATTCCTTTTCACCTTTAAGTTTTAAAGTTAATGGAAGTTTATTATATATAGGCGCAACGCCTAAATTTTCTACGCTTAATGAAATTTTTAAGTTTTCGCCCGCTTTTACACTTTCATTATGTTCAATTTCTTTTAAATTAAAACGATAACCCATTTTCGTAAGCCAGTATTCGATTTTATCTTTTATTTCATACTGAATAGGAAACGATTTTGTATTAAAAGTGCTTATATGTAACGATAAAGTGCGTTCAATAATTTCATCAATATTCCAACCGTGACGATACCACTCGCTTATCCACCAATAACTTTCAAAAGATATAGGCGCTGTTTTCCAGTGTTCGTGTTTTAGTTTTTCAAGTGCCGTTGGTAGCCAAATATTAGTATGGTTAGGGTGTCCCGTTCCATCTGAACGCCAACCTACAGCCCTTTGTTTAGCAATATAATTAAGCATTGTGCCGTTACTACATTGTCCTAAAAGTTTAGTATTTTTGAACACTTTAATGTATATATCCATAAGTGCCTCAGTATCTTCTTTTGGGAATTTTTGATGTCCTTCGCCCCACGCTCCGCCTAAAGAAACGTCCATACAGTCTAAGGTTTTATTACTATCAAACTTTAATCCAAACGCTTCGACAGCCTTGCCAAATAATTTTAAATATCTTGGGTCGGTTGGAGAATCTTTAACCCTCATTCCGTCAGGTCTTTCAGGACAAGGCATAATTTCCTTTAACCAGTCTGGAACGTCATCTCTGCTACAAGTGCTGTGAGGCATAAGTCTAAACATTACCGTTTGACCCTTTTCTTTTGCTTTATCTAATATAGATTGAATAAAATCATAGTCGTAAACGCCTTGTTCTTTCTCAAACTCTTTCCAAAGCACTCTTATATACGCCACAGTCGTATCAGGATAATAGCCTTGACTTCTACCATTTTCTTCTACGCCTTCTGGTACGGGATAGCACTCGTAATCTTCCGTTTCACAAGTTGCAATACCCGAATTTACGCTAACGATACAATCTGAATACAAACTTTCGCCACGAAAATGTTGAAAACTTGTAAAACCTATGTACGGATTATATATAACTCCACTTTTTTCCTTAAATTTTTTTACCATTTAAAATTACCTCTTTACCTGTTTTTACAGCGTTTTTGCCTATTTTCTTTTTGATTATACTTTATATATTATTATTTGTAAAGACTTTTTTAAATAATAATATCAACAATTTATCTGTTTTATATTTTAAAAAATTTTAATATATAATTATTGCTTTAAGCATATACTTATTGACATTTTTATTTTTTTGGTTTACAATAAAATTAAGAGGTATTATTATGAAAGTTATTTTATTAAAAGACGTTAAGGGCACGGGTAAAGCGGGCGAAGTTATAGAAGTATCTGATGGCTATGCAAGGAATTTTTTAATTAAAAAAGGTCTTTGTGAAGAAGCAACTCCCGTAAAATTAAATAGTTTAAACATTAAAAATAAATCGCTTGAATTTCATAAAAATGAAGAAATAAAAGCATTAAAAGAACAAGCAAAAAATTTAACGGGCAAAAAAATTACCGTAAAAATTAAATGCGGTGAAAATGGTAAAATTTTCGGCTCTGTTACTTCTAAAGAAATTGCTGATGCTGTTAACGAACTTGGTTTCAACGTTGACAAAAAGAAAGTTTTACTTAAAGATACTATTAAAAATTTAGGCTCTTATGCCGTTGAAATTAAATTTTTGCCTGAAGTTATAGCAAAAATTACGGTTGATGTTGTGGCTTTATAATCTAAAAATTAAAAAGTGTTTTGCAAAATTGCAAAACACTTTTTTTTAGTTTGAACACAATTCTTTTATTGCTTTATAATATATTTCGTAAGTCGTTTTTAAATCTTTAATTTCTTCAAATTCATTTACTATATGCGCACCCGTTCCTTGTGAATATATAGGCCCATACGCAACGCCTTGCTTTAACGTTTTAGCATAAGTTCCGCCACCCATAGCGATAGGCTCACTATAATCGTTCGTTACTTCTCTATAACATTTAAGTAATTTTTTAATTATATCACTTTCTTTATCAACGTAATGTGGCGCTTTATTTTCGCTTATTTCAACTTCGCCAAGTTTATTTATTGTATTTATTAAATATTCCGCATCAACACTTACCGGATAACGTACGTCTACTTCAATATATATATATTCGTTATCGTTTTTAACAATATCTGGCGACATTGTTAAACAGCCTGAGTGGTCACTTTGTTGTTTAAGTTTATAACAATCTTTAAAAAGTCCGTTATGAACGTCCGTTGAAATTAAATTTATTTCGCCTAAATATTCAGTCATTTTATCTAATGCGTTTTCGCCTTCGTCTGGAATTGATGCGTGTGCATTTTTTCCATAGGAATAAACTTTATTTCCTTCTACTTTTAAATTGTGTTTTTTAGCAATTTCCGTTTCAAAATCAGTTAATTTATCAATTTCACACTCTACAAAATCACAAACTATATTAATAGCGCTTCCGCCACTAATTTTTAAAAGTCTTTTATCTTTTTTAGCCTTTAAGGTATAATTTAAAATTCCCTTTTCGGCATAAATTACAGGAAAGTGTCCGTCTGGCACAAAGCCTTGAATAGGCGCTTTTGCAACTTTATTATAATGTTTCATACATAAAAAACCACTTTCCTCGTTACACCCTAAAATAAGTTTTATTTTTCGGTTTGGAATAAAACCCTCGTCTTTAAGTTGCTTTAAAGCGTATAAACAAATTGCCGTTGGACCTTTATTATCAATAACGCCTCTTGAATAAATTTTACCATCAACTTCCGCTCCAGAATAAGGTGGATAAGTCCATAAACTTTCATCGCCTTCGGGAACAACGTCTAAATGGCATAAAATTGCAAGACCGTCTTCATCATTTCCCTTGCCAAATATTACTTCTCCAACGTAATTTTGATAATTTATCGTTTCAAACCCTAAATTTTTTGCTTTGTTTAGTGTAAAATTTAACGCATCGTAAACCCCTTTACCAAACGGCATATCTTTTAAAGGTGTTGAATAAACACTTTTAATTTTTAATAATTGCTTTAAAAATTCAATACTTTCATTAAAATGTTTGTCCATTTTAAAAAACTCCTAAAATAGTATGCTTATATTATACACTTTTTTTGACTTTTGTGCTATAATATTCGTGTATTTGTTAAAAAAAACATTAAATAGGTCGTTTTATGAGTATAGAAAAGGAAAATTTACACGCCGGTCATAGAAAAAGATTAAAAGAGAGATATTATTTATCTAAAAACTCTTTACAAGAGCACGAGATTTTAGAACTCTTGCTTTGCTATTCTATTCCACGTAAAAACACTAACGATATTGCTCACCACCTACTTAAAACTTTCGGCTCACTTGAAAATGTTTTAAACGCCGATATTGACGGACTTAAAGAAATTGACGGTTTAGGTGAAAATTCCGCTCTACTTATAAATTTAATAAGTTATATTTTTGAAAAAACTAAAAGTAGCCAACAATCACAAGGCAAACTTTCTACTATTGAAAAATCTAAACAAACTATTATAGATTTATTCAAGCAAGCCGACCACGAACTTTTTTACGTACTATTTTTAAACAAGAAAGATTTAGTTGCAAAAATAGAAAAATTTGATTCAAACGATAAAAATCAAGTAGTTATTGATATGCAAAAATTAGCAAAAAGTATAGCGATAAATAATCCCGCATCAATAATAATTGCTCACAATCATTTTGCAAAGTACCCAAAACCTTCGCTTGACGATGATAAAACGACGGCAAAACTAATTTATTTATTAAATTCTTTAAGGGTAAACTTTTACGACCATTTAATAGTTAGCGGAAACGAAATTTACAGTTATTTTTACGATAATAGAATTCAACTTATAAAAAACAAAATTAAAAACGAATTATTATAGGAGTTATTATGGATAAAAAAGTAAGAACAAGATTTGCTCCAAGCCCAACGGGTTTTATGCACCTTGGCGGTTTAAGAACCGCTCTTTATGCGTATTTATTTGCAAAACACAATAACGGCGATTTTATTTTAAGAATTGAAGATACCGATAAAGAAAGATTTGTTGAAGGCGCATTAGAAGTTATTTATTCTTCCCTTTTAAACTCTGGGCTTATTTTTGATGAAGGTCCGTCAAAAAGTGGCGATTTTGGACCTTATATTCAAAGCGAAAGAAAAGATATTTATTTAGAATACGCTAAAAAACTAATAGAACTTGGCGGAGCATATTATTGTTTTTGTACTAAGGAACGTTTAGAGAGTTTAACTGATGAAAACGGTAATAGAAAATACGATAAACATTGTTTAAAACTTTCTAAAGAAGAAATTGAAGAAAGATTAAAAAACGGCGAGCCTTACGTTATTAGACAAAATATTCCACTTACAGGTACAAGCCATTATGATGATTTAATTTACGGCTCTATTGACGTTGATTACGCCGACCTTGAAGATAATATTTTAATAAAGTCTGACGGTATGCCTACTTACAATTTTGCAAACGTTGTTGATGACCATTTAATGCAAATTTCACACGTTATAAGGGGTACTGAATATTTATCTTCTACACCTAAATACAATCTTATGTACGATACGTTTGGTTGGGAAAGACCCGTTTATATACATCTTCCTACCATTATGAAAGATGCAACGAGAAAACTTTCAAAAAGGTACGGCGATGCAAACTTTGACGATTTTGTTAATAAAGGTTATTTAGAAGAGGCTATTTTAAACTACGTTGCGTTACTTGGCTGGTGTCCTAAAAACAACGCTGAAAAAATGAATTTACAAGAAATGATAGAGTTGTTTGATTTATCTGGAATTTCAAAATCTCCTTCAATTTTTGACGATACTAAACTTCGTTGGTTAAACGGCGAATATTTAAAGGCTATGACTGATGAGGAATTTTTAAAGCGTTCAAAACCTTTCTTTGAAAAAACTAAACTCGTTGAAAAATTTGATTTATTAAAAATTTCAAAACTTATTCGTACGAGAATAGAAGTTTTATCTGAAATTGAAGAAAAAACTAAATTTTTAGTTGAATATAATAGTTTTGATAACTCTTTATATGAAAACAGTAAACAAAAATCTTCTATAGAAGTAGCAAAAACACTTTTACCTTTAATTATTAAAGGCGTTGAAGAAATTAAAGAATTTAATAACGATAATATTTTTACTAC
>JAZONZ010000017.1:0-8844 GCA_045654765.1 Christensenellaceae bacterium | reverse complement strand
TCTACACGATTTTTATCGCATCCCAACGAAATAATTCCAAAAATTTTGTTCGATAACATCTGTCTTGCTGTTTCCTCTTTTGCAATTATTTTTTACATATTTTAAATATAAAAATATATTTAAAGTAATTTTACGTAAAAATCGTTGCAAAAAGTCTATTTTTGGTTTATACTTTATTAAAAGAAATATTTGGAGTAACTTATGTTAGATATTAAACTTATAATTGAAAATACCGAGTACGTAAAAAATGCTTTATTAAAAAAGGGTTATGACGTAGATTTTACTGAAATTATAGCAAAAGATGCTGAAAGAAGAAAACTTTTATTTGAAATTGAGTCTTTAAAGGCTGAGCGTAATAAAGTTTCTGCGGAAATTCCTAAACTTAAAAAGGAAGGTAAGCCCGTTGAGCCTATTTTTGCACAAATGCGTGAAATAGGCGATAGAATTACTCAAGGTGATGCAAAAATAAACGCATTAAGTGAAGAAATTTTTGAATTTATTGCTTGTTTACCTAATTTACCTGACGATGATTTACTTGCAGGCGAAAAAGAAAACAATAAAGTGGTAAAAATAAACGGCGAAGTTCCAACGTTTGATTTTAAAATTAAAAATCACGTTGATTTATGCACGAATTTAGGTATTATTGATTATGAAAGGGGCGTTAAACTTTCAGGTAACGGCTTTTGGGCATACCGTGGTGACGGAGCAAGGCTTGAGTGGGCTTTATTAAACTTTTTTATTGAAGAACATTTAAATGATGGCTATGAATTTATACTTCCGCCACATCAATTATCTTATAATTGCGGTTTTGGCGCCGGTCAATTCCCTAAATTCCAAGAAGAAGTTTACTGGCTTGACGTTGATGAAGATAAAAAGAAAAATCGTTTTATGTTACCAACTGCTGAAACGGCACTCGTAAACTTATATGCTGGCGAAATTATTGACGAGGCTAAACTTCCTTTCAAATTCTTTGCATACACACCTTGCTATCGTAAAGAGGCTGGCTCGGCAAGAGCGGAAGAAAGAGGTATGATTAGAGGTCATCAATTTAACAAGGTTGAAATGGTGCAATACACTACGAGCGAAGGTAGTGACAAAGCCTTTGAAGAACTTGTTACAAAGGCTTGCAGTTTAATGGAAAAATTAGGTTTACATTTTAGACTTTCTAAACTTGCCGCTGGAGATTGTTCAGCATCAATGGCAAGGACTTACGATATAGAAGTTTGGATTCCATCAATGGGTATTTATAAAGAAGTTTCTTCAGTTTCAAATGCAAGAGATTATCAAGCAAGAAGAAACAACACGAAGTATCGTGATCCAAAAACGGGTAAGCCTGTATTCGTTCATACTTTAAACGGCTCGGGCTTAGCAACTTCAAGAGTGTTCCCAGCAATTATAGAACAATATCAAAATGCTGACGGCTCTATTACAATCCCTGAAGTTTTAAGAAAATTTATGGGCGGCCAAGAAAAAATTACACTTTAATCAAACTATATATTAACTTTAACAAAAAAATCTTCTGCATATGTGGCGTAGTGATAGGGATTTATCACTACGCCACAACTATATTTGCCTAACGGCAAGTTATATGCCTACGGCGTGATATTTTGCTACGCAAAGTGATATTCGCCTTTAGCGAGATGTGGGCAAATATAATATAACTTTGACCAAAGGTCAAAATATAACGCAAGAATTATCTTGCATATCACTTTTAGCCACACGGCTAAAAATATAACTTTTTTATTTTAAGATTTTGTGGATAAAGAAAAGCCCACCATATTTCGCCTTAAAGCGAAGTATAGTGGGCTACACTTTTGTATTAAATTAAAATTCCCTTATAGGAACGCCCTAATCGCAGAAGATTTTTTTACTTTCAATAATCACTTAAACCTAATAAATAATCAGCCGTAATGTCTAAACATTTACAAATTAAACACAAAGTTTCTATTGACGGCATACATTTCCCCGTTTTATAATCGTTAACACTTTGCTTTGTAACGCTAATTTCTTTCGCTATTTGCGTTTGCGTTTTACCTGAATTTTTTAATGCTTCATTAAATCTTTTTGTGAATTCCATATATATATATTATAAGCAAAATAGTCAGTTTTTACTTGACAGTCAGTTTTTAACTGACTATAATTTACAATATAAGGAGATTTTTATGAAACGTTTTAAATTGATTTTCATTTTTATGATTTTTTTTCTTTTGACAGGATTGGCTGGTTGTACTTCAGTGCATACTTGTAAATTCAATAAAAAGAATACGGGTACCGAATATTTATGTAGTTCAGCCACGTGTCAACTAGCTGAATCTTATTGGTATTCTTGCGAATGCGGAAACAAAAGCACTACAAGAAAATTTTATAAAGGTTTTGCCCTTGCGCATAATTACGTGGGCACCACTTGCATTTCTGACGGCACTTGCTCAAGTTGTTTACAAAAACAAAATGCTTTTGGACACACTTATACGGCAGCAACTTGCACAAAACCAGAAACATGCCTTCGCTGTTCTGCCACATCTGGTGACGCTTTAGGACACAACTATGAGCCCGATTTTGAGTGGTCATCAGATTTTACTCAATGTACTGCCAAATTAGTTTGCGAAAGAAATAATGAGCATATATTAGAAGAAACGGAATCAACAATCTATGTTAAAGAGTCAAACGCAACGTGTTTAGCCGCAGAAAAAGGCCATTATATTGCAAATTTTTCATTTTCTGGGTTTGAAAATATAGAAGCCTTGTCTACAACTATAACGAAAGAAAAATCACTAGGTCACAGTTTCACAAATTATATAATGAACAATAATGCCACTTGTACAAAAGACGGTACAAAAACAGCCACTTGCGATAGGTGTTCCGCAAAAGATACTAAAACTGTAGAGGGTAGCAAATTAGGACATAGATATACCGAAATCATAATTGAACCTACTTGTACAAAACAAGGTTATACCAGATACACTTGTAAGTGTGGGCATAGTTATTCTGATGACTATGTTAAGCCATTTGGACATAGTTTTGGAGATTATGTACTAGATAATAATGCATCGTGCACACAAGACGGAACAAAAACAGCTGTTTGTGATAGGTGTTCCGAAAAAGATGTTGTAGTTATAACGGGGACTAAATTAGGACATAGTTTTGGAGATTATATATTAGATAATAATGCATCGTGCACACAAGACGGAACAAAAACAGCCGTTTGTGATAGGTGTTCCGAAAAAGATGTTGTACTTATAACGGGGACTAAATTAGAACACAAATACACGCGAAGACGGACTACAAGCACTTATATAAGTGAAGAAGCTACCTGTACAAAAAAAGCGAAATATTATTTTTCTTGTGCGTGTGGTAAAAAGGGGACAGACACGTTTGAATACGGAAGCTTTTTAGAGCATACTTATGTTTATAATAGTAAAGATAAAACACAACATAATACTGAATGTAAAAATTGTGGCAAAAAATTGTCAGAACAACACATTTTTATAAACAATGAGTGCGTGTGTGGTTACATAAAAGGTTTAAACTTTACTTTAAATAGTGATTGTATAAGTTATAGCGTTAGTAGCAGCGATTTAACAGTTACTGATATTTATATACCAAACACATATAATAATTTACCTGTAACAAGTATAAATAAACTTGCGTTTAGTCTTTGCAAATCAACATTAACAAGCGTAACAATAGGCAATAATGTAACAAGTATAGAGGAAGGAACATTTAAAAATTGCTCTTCATTAACAAGCGTAACAATAGGCAACAGTGTGTCAAATATAGGTTATAATGCGTTCGAGGGCTGTCACTCATTAATAAGCGTAAATTATTTGGGTACAATAGATAGTTGGGCAAGTATAGAATTTAATGATTACTACGCTAATCCTATATATTATGCTAATAATTTAAATATAAATGAAGAAAATGTATTAGTTGGTCATATAACTATAAATGGCAATAAAGTAAGTTCATATGCGTTCATGGGTTGTTCTAGTTTAACAAGTGCAACTATAGGTAACAGAGTAACTAGTATAGGTACTAGTGCGTTCATGGGTTGTTCTAGTTTAACAAGTATAGAAATCCCAAACAGCGTAACAAGCATAGGTGGTTCTGCGTTCGCTTATTGTAGTTCATTAACAAGTATAGAAATCCCAAACAGCGTAACAAGCATAGGTGGTTCTGCGTTCTATTATTGCAGTTCATTAACAAGTATAGAAATACCAAACAACGTAACAAGCATAGGTGGTTCTGCGTTCTATAGTTGTGATAATTTAACAAAAGTAAACTATACGGGTACAATCGATAATTGGGCAAGTATAGAATTTGCTAATTCCTCTGCAAACCCATTAAGTAATGAGGCAAATTTATATATAAACGATATACTACAAGCAAACGCGATTATAAACAGTAAAAATATAAATAATTATGCATTTGAAAATTGTTCTTCATTATTAAGTATAACAATAGGCAATAATGTAACAAGTATAGGCAAATATGCGTTCACTGGTTGTACTACCCAAATATTATGGGGCAATAATCCTAATATTACAGAAATAGGGAGTTATACATTTTATAATTATAAAGGGACGTCTATAACTATTCCAAACAGTGTAACGAGCATAGAGAAATTCGCATTCACTGGCTGTACCAGTTTAACAAGTGTGACAATTGGCGATAGCGTGAAAAGTATAGGCGAGTGGGCGTTCGAAAGTTGTTATAAATTAACAAAAGTAAATTATTTAGGCACAATAAACACTTGGGTGCAAATAAAATTCAGCGATTATTATTCAACCCCATTAAATGATGAGGCGGATTTATATATAAACAATGTCTTACAAACAAATATAACAATAAATGTAGAAGAGATAAATGATTACGCACTTCTTAATTGCGTCTCATTAACAAGTGTAACAATTGGCGATAGCGTAAAAAACGTAGGAAAATCTACATTCTCTGGTTGTTCTACACTAACAAGCGTAATTATAGGAAATAGTGTGAAAAGTATAGGGGAATATGCGTTCTCTGGTTGTTCTTCATTAACAAGCGTATCAATTTCAAATAGTGTAACATTTATAGAACAATTCTCATTTGCTTATTGTGAAAACTTAAAAAGTGTAACCTTTGGTTCAAATAGTAGATTATACGCAATAGAATATGCGGCTTTTTATGAGTGTTCTAGTTTAGCTAGTATAGTAATACCAAAAACTGTAACAAGTATAGAAAATAAAGTTTTTTACGGGTGTGATAATTTAAAAAGTGTAACGTTTGAACGCGCTTCATTATGGTTTGTGTCTCCATATGAAGGTGGACGTGACAATGTAATTCTTGTTGACGACCCTAGCCGAAATTCTTTACAAATAACAATAAACTATTGTGATTATTACTGGCATTCTGCATAAAAACAGATTTTTAAAAACCAGCCTATAAGTTAACTTTAATAACAAAAATCTTCTGCATAATCGCAGAAGATTTTTTTACTTTGTTATAATTTTTGTTGGGGTTATTATATAGTCAAGTGGAACGTCCCACTCGTTTGGCGTTATACTTTCAACTACTTGAAAATCGTAACAAATGCCAACTTTTATACAATCGTTTTTACTTAAAAACTTGTCGTAATAACCTTTTCCGTAGCCTACCCTATTTTTGTTTTCGTCACAAATAAGTAAGGGTATAACGGCAACGTCTATTTCAGTTGTAACCGTGTATTTTTTAGGAATTTTTATCCCAAAATCGCCAATTACCAACTCTTCTTTTAAAGGTAAAACCGCAACCATTTCGTTACCAATTGTAATAGGGTACGCTATTGTTTTTTCAGCACTTTTAAGCGTGGTAATTATATACGAAGTGTCAACTTCGTTTTTTATTGAATTGTATACGAAAAAAATTTTCTTGCCCTTTACAAAATCAAGGCTAAAAAACTTTTTTGTAATTTCTTTACTTAAAACCGCTATTTTCTCTTTTGATAAATCGTTTCTTTTATTTTTAATTGTTGTTCGTAAATTATTTATACCCATATTAGTCTATTACACTTGTTTACTTTTATAAATAAGTCTTATTAAACTTTCGCTCATATTTATGTTTTCAAGGGCAACGTCTTCGCCGAAATACAAGTCGATAGGAGCAAAGTTCCATATAGTTTTAATGTTTAAGTTTACACATTTTTGAGCGATGGCTTTTGCGTTTTCTTTTTGAACGGAAATTATCGCAATATCTATTTTGTTAGCCTTTACGTAATTATCTAAACTATCTATATGTAAAACTTCTATATCTTCAACGTCTTTTATATGAGTTAACTCTATATCAAATATTGCCTTAATATCAACTAAATCCAATTTAAAGCCTTTATAATTTGCTAATGCTTGACCTATTCTTCCGCCACCTATTATAATTGCCGTATGCCTTTTGTTTAAACCTAAAATATTTTTCATTTTATCTTTTAAATATTCAGTGTCATAGCCTAAACCTTGCCTACCAAATTCGCCGAACTGGCTTAAATCTTGCCTTACTTGTGATGCAGTTATATGTAACGCTTTAGATATTTCGCTTGAAGATATCGTTTTAATACCATTTTCGCATAAGTCTTGTAAATATCTATAATATTTAGGCAGTCTTGTAATTACTCTTTCGGAAATTTTTTTATTTTGCATAAATCCCCCTAAAAACGTTTTGAATTAGTTAAAATTTGTAATATAATATCACTATGATTAAAATGAGTGCAAAATTATTTAAAAATAATAAAGTTGTTAAAAGCGTAAACTTTATTAACGTAAACGACTATGAACATAATAAATTCTATTCGTATATGAGTGAAATTTGTAGAAAATTAGAATTATCTACACCTATTATTATATCATACCATAGCGAGTGCTATGAAAATTTCAATTCAGTCAAGTTTACTGCTGATGATTTTATGGACACTTTTAATTATGACTATTTATTTATAGAAAATCAAGAAGAATAAGCATAATTTTTATAAAACCTACACAAAATACATAGTAGTGGAGGGGTTTATGAAGACTATAAATATCATTGCTTACGTTCTCACTATTGTAGGTGCTTTAAACTGGCTACTTGTTGGCTTGTTTAATTTTAATTTAGTAACTTCAATTTTTGGAACGGCTACTTTTATGTCTAACTTAATTTTTATATTAGTTGGCATTAGTGGACTTTGGCTTATTTTATTTGCCGTTTTATATAGTCCGTTTAGACATAGTAGGGCTTAATTAAAATTAGTCGCTTTTTAAAGCGACTAATTTTTTTTATTTTTTTAGTTTATTAGTTGCTAAATACAAATTAAATCCTATTGCGTACACTGATATTGATTGACCTAAAAGTACGGTTAAAAAGTTGATAATATACACTTCCGTTGCATTACCTGTTAAAATAAAAATTATAGGAACAATTATTGCGTTTATTATAACGGGCGGAATTGCTCCAAGTATAAATTTTAAATTAACGTTTTTTATTTTTTTGCCTATAAAATAGGTCAATAGTGCGGAAATCACCGTAGCAAGCGTTCCAAAAACGATATCAATAACGCCATATCCAAACATGTTGGAGATTAAACAACCAATTGTTAAACCTATAACGGCTTCAGGAAATATTAGCGGTAAAATCGTTAACGCTTCACTAATTCTAAATTGAATAGGCCCAAACGAAATAGGCATTAAAATCAACGTTAAAGTTGAGTATACTGCAGATATAATTGCTATGGTTGCTAATTTTTTAGCATCTAATTTTTTTAACATAATAACCTCGGTTTTTTAAAAGTGTTTGCCGAAAACCTTTATCCCTTAAAATTCAAATGACAGTTTGCGATTCTTCGTAAACTGCCACTTGATAAAAAATATATGATAAGGGGGAAAATGATAAGCATTTTTAACGAGTATAATAATACTAAATAAAAACTAATTTGTAAAGCGTTTTACACCCGTTTTTTAAAAATTTTTATAAAATTATTTTCTTTTGTAGTAAATAAATTTTTTATCTTCAAAATCCCTAATAAAATTACATTTTTCGAACAATTTTTGTGAAGAAATATTTTGTTTATAACACTTTGAAACAAGTGTTTTTTGTAAAACTTGTTCAACGTAAGTAGCAACTAAATTTATGCTCCTTGTTGCATAGCCTTTATTTTGATATTTTTTAAATAATCTTATTCCCACCTCAACGGTGTTATCAAAAGAAAAATTATAAAGTATCAATTCGCCAAGCATATTAGATTTTTCACTATTTCTTATCGCTAAACACAAATTTTTACCATTTTTAAAATCATTTTTTTGCAATTTATAAAAAGTTGTTTTGTCATAATCGGGAAAATCTTTTGTAAAATCATATCCCCAGTATTTATTTAATGACTTTGCCGTATATAACTTATAATAGTCGTCTATATCACTTTTTTTAATAGGAGTTAAAACCACTCCATCACCTTTTAAAATAGGCTTTTTCTCTATATTAAAAGGCATTTTTACCTTTACGTAATTTTTGTGTACTAATTTTATAGGCTTATATTGTGTTTTAGAAGTTCTTAATCCTTCGTCTCCCGCATCGTCTTCTCTATTTATATACAAAATGCCATCTTTTTTAGCGTGCTTTATAAATTCGTTAAACATTGTTGGATATATCCCCGTGTACCCGCCTAACGCCTTTTCGGTATGAATAATTAACATTTTGCCAGAATATTCGCCTACGGAAACAGCAATAATTTTCTTTTTGTATACAAGCATACCACCTACAAATAAGCCTTTTTTAAATTCATCTAAAAGTAAAAACGTGTTTAAATACTCTTCCTTTTCAACTCTTTTCATATTTTTATGATATTTAGAGTATTCTACTAAAAATTCTTTTATT
>JAZONZ010000016.1:0-9946 GCA_045654765.1 Christensenellaceae bacterium | reverse complement strand
TACCTACCTTATTTGTAATTTAAAAAAGTTATTATATATTATTTATTTTTTTATACTTTTATGTTACAATAGTTTTAAGGAGAAATTATGTTAAAACGATTTTTATCATATTATAAACCACATAAATTAACGTTCGCTCTTGATATGCTTGCATCGCTTATCGTATCGTTACTTGGTATGCTTTACCCTGTAATTACAAGGTATATGCTAAACGATTTTATTCCTAATAAAAACGTTGAACTTATAATAACTTTCGGCGTTATATTATTAGCAATTTATATTATAAGAATGCTACTTAACTATTTTATTCAATACGTTGGGCATATAATCGGCGTAAAAATGCAAGCCAAAATGCGTAGCGATATGTTCAACCATCTTCAAAAATTGCCGTACAAGTTTTACGACAATAACGAAACGGGCAAACTTATGTCTCGTATGACTAACGATTTAAACGACGTAAGCGAACTTGCACATCACGGTCCTGAAACGCTAATAATTTCGTCAATTTCGTTTATTGCGGCGTTTATTTATCTTTTAACTATTAACGTAACGCTAACTATAATTATATTTTTATGCGTTCCGTTTTTAATAACTATTTCAATGCTTGTTCGTAAAAAAATGCGTAGTGCTATGATGGAGAGTAGAAAGGCAGTCGCACAAATTAACGCATCGCTTGAAGGCAGTATTTCGGGCATTAGGGTAACTAAAGCGTACACCAACTCTCAAACGGAAATTGAAAAGTTTGAACAAGGCAACGAAAGGTTTGTTAAAGCAAGAAAAAAAGCCTATCATTTTATGGGAATTTTTCACTCTACTTCAACTTTCGTAACCGAAGTATTTAACGTTGTCGTTTTGATTGCAGGTGGCTTATTTTTATACGCAGGTCAAATTGAACTTGGCGATTACTCAGTATTTATCGTTTCAATAAATATCTTTTTATCACCCGTTCGCCAACTTATAATGTTTATGGAACAATTCCAAAACGGAACAACGGGCTTTCAACGCTTTATTGAAATTATGGACACGCCTATTGAAACTGATAACGTAGGTGCTAAAGATATTAAAAACGTTCAAGGCAATATCGAGTTTAAAAACGTAACATATAGTTATGGTGAAGATAAAGACGTTTTAAACGACTTATCTTTTAAAGTCGATAAGGGTGAAATTTTTGCACTTGTCGGCTCAAGTGGTGGTGGTAAAACTACTATTTGCCATTTAATTCCTAATTTTTACAAGGTCGAACAAGGCGATATTTTAATTGACGGCGTTAGCATTAAAGATATAACAATGCAGTCTTTAAGAAAGAGCATAGGTATCGTTCAACAAGACGTATATTTATTTAATTCAAGCATAAAAGACAATATTTTATACGGCAACCCCGATGCGACTGAAGAAGAAATTATATTAGCAGCAAAGCGTGCGAATATACACGACTACGTTATGACGCTTGAAAAGGGCTATGATACGGTAATAGGCGAACGTGGCGTAAGGCTTTCGGGTGGGCAAAAGCAAAGGTTATCTATTGCAAGAGTATTTTTAAAAAATCCACCTATTTTAATTTTAGACGAAGCGACAAGCGCACTTGATAATTCTACTGAAATTTTAATTCAACAGTCACTTGACGAACTTTGTAAAGGTAGGACTACCATAGTAGTTGCGCATAGGCTTTCTACTATAAAACACGCTAATCAAATAGCAGTAGTTGAAGACGGCGTTATTAAAGAGCAAGGCACTCACGAAGAATTACTTGAGTTAAACGGAAGATACAAAACTTTATATAGCCAACAATTTAGAGAGTGAAAAAGCACTCAAAGGGCGTTACGCTTAGGAATTTAACGTAGATACGTCAGTAAAAGACATAAAAAAATAAAAGAGTAGTAAAATTACTACTCTTTTTTCATCAAAGTGAGTTGGTCTATAAGCCGGGTTCTGTCATTTAATACAGTCATCTATCTAGGATTATAGTTACCTATAATCTCAAGCGAATAAAACAGACAAGCGCCTGTAGCGTAGCGTTCTCTTGCCCCTATCTTGCTTTGGGTGGGGTTTACATTGCCCTTCGTGTCACCACAAAGGCGGTGAGCTCTTACCTCGCCTTTTCACCCTTACGTTTTTAAACGCGGTATTTTCTGTTGCACTTTCCTTAAAGTCGCCTTCACTGGCCGTTAGCCAGCACCCTGCTACAAAAAGCCCGGACTTTCCTCGTGAATAAAATTCCCGCGACTGTACAACCAACTCGAATTTATTATAACACTTACGCTTTATATTGTCAAAGATTATCTTTTGCCTTTTATTCCTTTAATATTTAATATGCCCGAATTATAAACTCGTTTTAAAGTTTTTTGTTTATTAAAAGAAGATATTGCGTCTTCAATCAAACTTGATAGTAAATCTTTAAACTCGGTAGTTGATTTGCAGTGTAGGTAGTAGGCTAACGAGCCTGGAACGGTATTTATTTCGTTTAAATAAATAACGTTATTATCTACTAAATAATCTATTCTAATAATACCCGTAAAGCAACATTTTCTATAAACTTTTTCACTAATTTTAGTAATTTGCTCAGCAATTCTTTTATCAATTTTTGCTGGAAATTCTTTTTTAGGTAAGTTCTTATTCTCTAAATATTTATCTTTAAAAGATAATATTTCTTTTTCTTTAAAAGGTCGTTCAAGTTGTGAAATACGTATATCTTCAAAACATTTATAAACTGAACAATTTATTTCTATAAAGTTTGTTAAAGCCTTTTCAACAATAACTTTATTATCGTAAGAAAAAGCGGTAATTAGCCCTTCTTCAAGTTGTTCTATATTATTTGCCACTTTAATTCCTATACTACTACCAAGCCTTGCCGGTTTTATAATGACAGGGTATGATAACTTATTTTCAATCATTTTAAGAGCAAAATCTTTTTTAGAAAAGAAACACTCTTTAACAATTCTTAAATATGGTAGATAATTTATACCTAAGCCTTTTAATACTATTTTCGTTATATCTTTATCTATAGAAAACGAACTTGTAAACATATCGGGCGAGGCGAGTGGAATATCGCATAAATTTAATAAACCAGATAAACTACCGTCTTCGCCGTTTAATCCGTGTAAGCAGTTTATAGCGCACGAAATTTGTATTAAAGGCTTTAATTTATTTTTGTTAATAGTATATAAAAAATCACTACCTTGTATTAAAGACACTTTATCTAATAGTTTAAAGTTTTTCGTTTTGTACCACTCTAAATCGTTTAGGGCTTCGCCGTGATACCATACGCCGTCATTTGTTACGTAAACGGCAATAGCATTGTAATTTTCTTTATCAATAGAGTTTAAAGTTAATACGCCCGTAATTACTGAAATATCGTGCTCACACGATTTGCCACCAAAAACAACTAAAATATTTTTCAAAAAAAACACCTCCGCATAAAATTTCTGCTTTGGTGTTTTAAAAATTTATTCTGTGTAAAGGTCTGGTAGGTCGTTTTCAAATAAAACGCCGTCACCTTCTTGTAGATTTTCTTGCAAGAATTTTTTACTTTCTTCAAGGCTTTGTACCATTATTATATTATTTTTATCATAACCTTGTGACAATAAGCCTTCTCTTATACTTAATGTTCCACCTCGTTTAACAAGTAAAACTTTATCGCATACGCTTGCTAATAGAATTCCAAAATTGTAATTTTCTTGATTTTCAAAAAGACCAAGTTCAATGATACCAGGGGTTACTACGTATTTTTTACCCTTTACAAGTTTTAAAACTTCAACAGCCTTTTTAACTCCTTCTGGATTGCTATTATAACTATCGTCTATAATATACGAGTTATTCGTAGTTTTTATTACTTGAAGGCGGTGTTTAATAGGTTCAATTTTAGTAATAGCAACGGCAATTTCCACTAACGATAAACCTAAATGCAAACCTACGCTACTTGCTAATACTATATTAGAAACGGCGTTTTCGCCTATTAAACAAGTAGTGCATTTTACACTTTCGTTATTATGACAAAGGGTAAAAGACGTTCCTTCAATAGTGTAACTAATATCTTTTGCATAAACGAAAGCATTTTCGCTATTTATTCCCGCTAAAACTTTTTTATGTGGACAAGAATTATACATTTCAATGGTGTGCGGGTTATCGTTACTAAACGCCACGAAACCGTTTTTCATATTTTCAACAACTTCGTATTTTGCCTTCTTAACGTTATTTATCGTTAAAAACGTTTCTAAATGCTGAGAAGTTATTCCCGTAATTAACGCAATAGAAGGATTTACTATATTAGTTAATTCTTTTACGTCACCTAAATGTCTTGCTCCCATTTCGGCTATAAAAACGTCGTAAGAATTATTTAATCTTTTACAAGTTTTTGCTATGCCAAGCGGTGTGTTATACGATTCAGGCGTTGCTAAAACGTTATATTTTTCATTTAAAATAGTCGTTAAAATTTGTTTTACAGAAGTTTTAGCATAACTTCCTGTAATTGCTATTTTAATACCTTCAAAACTATCTAAAATATTTTTTGTTTTAATAACGTATTGTCTATTACGGCGTTTTTCGTATGGATTATTTATTAAATATGCTAAAAGCACTAAATAAGGAACGAAAACGGGAAGTAAGCAAAGTACGGCATATCTAAAATTCATTAAAAGGGGATTATTTATAATTAAAGCAATTACGTTTACTAAATAACTTAAAAGCATATTAAAAATTAAAGTAATTATAGTAAAAGTTACGCTTAATCTTATTAGTCTTTTAGTTTTAATAAGTGGAATTTTATTTTTACGAATTTTTTGACCTTTTATATAAATTATTGTAAAAAAGACGTACCAAATAAAACCTAAATATGCAACGATACTACTATTTAAAAAAGAAAAAGCCATATTCGTTAAAATAAAACCTAAAATAGATAATAACGAAAGCATAAAAAGTTGGGTAATTTTTTGATTATTTTTTGTAAATACCCACTTGTAGTAATCCGCTCCCTTGTAACCGCATTGTTGAAGTGCTTGAAAAAACTTATAAGAAATTAGGAGCATAAATATAGTGTTAATAAGTCCTACGATAGCGAATTTAAAAATAACGCTAAAAGTAAATAATTCTTGAGTTGTTTCAATCATAGGTAATAACATTTTTTATCCCCCTTTTAAGAAATTATGCATATAAGAATTAAACAAGTCACTATTAAACAAAAAGCAAAAATGATTGCCACTAATAAAACGAAGTTGGCTGTTTTTTATGCCTTTTCGTAGCCTTTTTGCCATATATTTGGGCGTTGCTTTATCTTTATGACCGTTTATAATAAGAGTTTTGTTGTTGATTTTATAAAGTAAATTATCTAAATGTTCGTTTACTATTTTAACGTAACTAGCCCTTTCTATTTGAGATAAAGACTGATATTCTTTTGAGCCTAAAAAAGAAAAGTCTTTATTTTTAAACGTTTTCTTTAAGAGTTTATATAAATATACTCTAAAATAGTAAATAGGGGAGCGTTTGGGTTTTAAACCCGCTGAACCCGTAAAAATAATTTTATCTATTCTATTATCAATAGTGGCGAGTTTTATGGCTATTCTACCGCCAAAAGAGTGTGCTAAAACGTGATATTTTTTTATATTTAACGAATTTATTAAGTTTAAAACGTCTAAAACGTAATCGTCAAGCGAATAGCATTTATTTAGTTTTAAATTTTCACCAAACCCCGTTAAATCGGGGGCAATTACTCTGTAATATTTGCTAAAATAGTCAATTTGTTTTATAAAACTTTCTTTATTAGATAAATAACCGTGTAAAAATATTATTACCTCGCCATTACCTTTGTCTTCCGTAACAAGCCCTTGAATAATTTTTTTAATAAATATTACCTCATAAAATTTTAGACATTATTAAAGCGTCCTCAACTCCGGCGTAGTAATTTTTTCTACAACCAACGAAAACAAAGCGGTTTTTTTCATAAAACGCTTGTGCAGTTTCATTTGACCGCCTAACTTCTAAAAATATTTTTTTAACGTTTTTAGTTTTTAGAGTTTTTTCCACTTCATTTAAAAGAGTTGTTGCAACTTTTTGTTTTCGAAAATCTTCCCTTACGGCTATAAGTTCTAATTCGCACTCGTCTAAGCAATATTTTGTAGCAATAAAACCTATAATTTCATCATTTTCTATAGCGACAAAACCTATAAAATTATCTTGCGTAAAAGTATCAGCAATCATTTCAAAAGACCAAAAATTGCTAAAACATTGTTTTTCTAAGATAGAAATTTGTAAATTGTCTTCAAATTTCCAACAGCGAATAATCATTTAATTCCCTCTTGTGCTTGACTTTTTTTAACGTATAATGCTACTAAATCGTCCCTATTTTCACTTGCTAAATTGAGTTTAGAAATAGTTGCGTTTTCTAAACCTTTAACGATATCAACAACCGTTACGTTAAGTCCGTCAATACTTTCACTTGCTATAATTTTATGAGTTTTTGCTAAATTTAAAAGAGTAGTTTTATCAATAAAACTTGGTTTTGTAGTAGGTACTTGATTTTCAAAGCATTGAGCGTAAAAATTATCGTGTTTTGCATCAATAATCGCAACGACCTTATCGCTACTATTGTATGCCAAGGTTTCAAAAGAAGTTATAGGTAAAACCTTTTTATTTAAAGCGTATGAAAAAGCCTTGCACGTTGAAATGCCTATTCTAATTCCCGTAAAAGAGCCAGGACCAACAACGCTTGCAAAAACGTCAATTTCACTTAACGAAACGTTACTAATGTCAAGAATTTTTTCAATTTCAACAAGTAAAGTAGTTGAGTGCTGTAATTTAGTGTCTTTTATATATGAAGTTTTTATATACAAGCCGTTATTTAAAATAACGGTTAAATGTTTGCCACTCGTATCTATTGCAAGCCATTTCATAAAATAATTTTCCTTGAATTTTCACTTAATTTTATAATTTCTACTTTTTTACAATTTTTAGGTAGCGCAGATAAAATATTACTTGACCACTCTATAACGCAAATTCCGTCAAGATAAAAATAATCGTTTAAACCTAACGCTTCAAAATCCTCACCACTAAAAAGCCTATAACAATCATAATGATAAAGTTTGCCATCATAATCGTTCATATAGGCGTAAGTAGGGCTTGTTATTTCATCAGTTATGCCAAGACCTTTTGCTATGCCTTTTGTAAATGCCGTTTTTCCAGCACCCATTTCACCTTCGAGTAATATTATATCGCCACTACTCAAAGTTTTAGCATAGTTTTTTGCTATTTCAATTGTTTCTAATATAGAGTTAGATATGTATTCCATAATCGCATTATACTATTATTCGTTAAAAAAGTGAAGAATATTTTTAAGTCTTTTATAAAGTAAAAGGGTTAATATGCTATTTAAAGCACATTTTAGTACGTTGAATATAATAATTAAGTACCAAAAACTATTAAACATTTTACTTGCATTGTCTTGAAAATAAAGTGGATAAAATATAAATCTATTACAAAGTAACGCCACTAAAATAGTTAAAAAACTACAAATTGATAAAGTTAAAATAACCTTTTTTAAACCTTTAAAATATTTGTATAAGAAAACGGGCAAAACCACGAAAGTATTAGCAAGCATAAAGTTTGCAAGTTGACCTATACCAAAAGATTGTGATGCTATTGAGCCAAGAAGTGAAACGGCAATAACTATAATTTCAGCATAAATAGTGCCAAGCATATAACCGGCAAGTAGCATTATACAAAATGAAAAGTCAAGTTTTAAACCTATATGAGCAAAAATTGGAATTTCAAGTAGAGAAACCACGTAAGAAATAGCGCCTGCCATAGCGCAAAGACAAAGTTTTTTAGCAGTAAATAAATTTGTTTTTTCCATAACTAAAATAAAAAAGCGGGGAAGTATCCCCGAAACGAAAAAACACAGTTTTTCTTTTCACGTCCAGACTATACTGTCGGTCAAGGAATTGCACCTTGTCGTAAGATTTATAAAAAATTTAAATCTTTTGCAGACTATACTGCCGGTGGGGACTTTCACCCCGCCTCAAAGAATTTTACTATGCCTTGAAATCAAGACAACTATTAAGTTGGCTTAATTATATTATTTTTTTTATATTTAGTCAAGTTTATTGTATCTTTTGTTTTAAATTGTTAGCAATTTCTAACATATTAGTGCTACTAACCATATTTGCACCGTTTGATATTAAAGAAATTGTGTTTTCAAAATTTTCAATATTGCCACCGCCAGCCACAAGGCATTTATCTTCAACGCTTTTTACTGCTAAGGTAATATCTTCTTCGCTTGTTGACTTTAAATTATTCATAGGAACGATTGCGTAAACTAAATTTTCTTTAGATATAACTTTGTATAAATTTTCTAAATTGCTTGACGGAATAATATTCGTGTCTATTAAAGCGTATATTTTTCTCTTTCTTGAAACTTTATAAATTTTATATAATTCTTTTAAAATAATTCTAAACTCGTTATTTTTAATAAGCATACTACTTAAAGTTATAATTACACCGTCTACACCGTAAGTTACGGCGCTTTTTACGCTTGCAATTTTACTTTTTAAATTATCTTCGCCATAAGGGTAAGATATTAAGGCGTTTACTTTAACTTGGCTATTACTTGCACATTTTAACGCTAAAGGAACAAAATTTGGTAGCACCGTTACGCTATAAAGATTATTTTCAATTGCTAAATTACACTTTTTGATAAAATCGTCATAAAGAAGTTTGTTATCAATAACGGCGTAGTCGAGTTTTTTAAATAATTTAGCCATTTTGAAACTTTTAAACTCCTTAGTTATTTGTTCTTCAGTTTCACCAAATATTTTATACGTTTGTTCAGCATATATTTTTGAAGTATCTAATAAAATATTTAATTGACTTGTTTGGTTAGCGGTTTGTTTGTCCATAAAAAATACCTTTAATTGATTATTGCCAAATTAAAGGTATTTATACTTATTTAGTTATTAGAATACTTTTTTCTATATGCAAGCGGAGAAATCTTAAAGTTGTTTTTAAAAATATTGCAAAAATACGCTGGGGAATTAAATCCGCTTTCTAAAGCCACGTTAGAAATATCCATTTTAGTGGTGGTTAATAGTTTTACCGAGTGTTTTAACTTGATTTGAGTTAAGTAAGTAATAAAAGGAATACCCATTAACTTTTTAAAAGTTCTACACAAATAAAACTTAGAAATGTAAAATTTTTCAGCAACTTCTTCTATTCCTTCTATTTCGTTAAAGTGCTTGCTTATGTATTCTATAATGTTATTTATATGAGAAGACGGAAGTGAAGTCGTTTCAACGGCACTTGGCGATTTAATTAAAATGTTTAACAATTCATCTACGTACGGAAATAACTCGTCTAAGCAATTTTTATTATAAAATTCAAATAACGTGTTTATAATTTCGTTAATTCTTTCTTGAACGGAACTTTCTGGGTGTATATGAAAGCGATTAAAAGCAGTTAGTAATTTTTCCGTTGCTAAGGGAGTAAAATAAGTGTGCAGGAAATCAGTTGTGAAAGAAATTAAAATTCTCGCACCGCCTTTACCACCCGTTTTGTGTAACATACCTTGTGGAACTAATGCAAATTCCCCCGTTTTAACGGTAAAGAAGTTAGTTTCAACAAAATAATCCCTTTCTCCGTTAACCATATAATATAGTTCGTAACTATCGTGGCTGTGCATTGAAGGCATTTTAAAAATTTTAGAACTTCTTTCAATTAAAAATTTTCCGTTTACAACTTCTCTAACTAAATTATTATATTTTTGCATATAAACCTCTATGGCAATATTTTACAATAATGTAATAAAAATAGCAAGTATTATAACTGCTTTTTGAAATTATTTGATTAAAGTTAAGAAAAAAATGGTAAAAATATAAAAAAATTTATTAAAAAAGTCAATATTTTATAATTTTTTTTTAAATACAGCAATATTTTGATAGATAATTTAGATTTTTAGTATTATAAT
>JAZONZ010000015.1:0-4666 GCA_045654765.1 Christensenellaceae bacterium | reverse complement strand
TTTTAACGCTTTTAATTTAGCATTAAAAATATAAAAGAGTAAAACTTATAAGAGGTTTAATATGTTAGATTTTGTATACAATACGCCAACAAAAGTATATTTTGGTAAAGATACGCATAAAAAAGTTGGCGAAATTATTAGTGGGTTTGGCTATAATAAAATAATGTTGCAATACGGCAAGGGCAGTATTAAAAAAAGTGGCTTGTATGATGATATAATTACGTCTTTAAAAGAATATAAAATTGAAGTTGTTGAGATGGGTGGGGTTGAGCCTAATCCTAAGGTGTCTTTTGTTAGAAAAGCGGTAGAAATTGCTAAAAACACTAACGTTCAAATGATTTTAGCAGTTGGTGGCGGTAGTGTAATAGATAGTTGTAAGTGTACTGCAATAGGTGCTAAAACTGATAAAGATATTTGGGATTTTCATATGGGTAAAAGCGTAGTAGAAGATGCTCTTCCCGTTGGCTGTGTGTTAACTATATCGGCGGCGGGTAGCGAAATGAGTAATTCGGCTGTTTTAACAAATAGCGAGTTAAATATGAAAAAGGGCATAAGTACCGAGTTTAATAGGTGCAAGTTCGCCATATTAAATCCTGAATTAACTTATACCGTTAGTCCTTATCAAACGGCATGTGGTATCGTTGATATGATGACTCACACTATTGAAAGATATTTTACTAACGTTGAGCCTACTTATTTAACTGATAGAATAAGTGAAGGTATTTTAAAATCTATAATAGTTGCGGGTAATCAACTTGCAAAAAATTTAAAAGATTATGAAGCAAGAGCCACTTTAATGTGGGCGTCAAGTTTAGCGCATAACGGGTTGACGGGTTGCGGTAGAGAAAACTACTTAGCCGTGCATCAATTAGAGCATGCGGTTAGCGGGCTTTATGATGAAGTTGCTCACGGCGCTGGTTTAGCGGTACTATATCCCGCTTTTATAAAATATATTTATAAGTACAACGTTGAAAGATTTGCTACGTTTTTTAGAAACGTTTTTGACGTTACGGAACGAGAAGATAATTTAGTCGTTTTAAAAGGCATTGAAAAAATGCAAGAATTTTTTGTAAATATAGGTATGCCTACTAAACTTAGTGATTTTAATATACCTATTAGTAAAATTGATGATTTGGTAAATTCTTGTACTTATAACGGAACGAGAACTATAAAAAGTTATATTCCGTTAGGGGATAAAGAGATAAAAGAAATATTTAAGTTGTGTTTTTAATAAAAAAAGCGGTTTTGAATTAAGTTCAAAACCGCTTATTTAATTTAAACAAATTGACCAAACGCTTTATATGAAAGAATAAATTTGTCAATATCTTTATTATCGCAATTTATTAGTATTTGCACTAAAATAGAAACGTTATTAGACATTCTAAATTCCGTTTCGCCGTTTATAAAAGAAACGGCTATAATTTCAAGTTGGTTTAATATTTCTATTTTATTTTTTGCCGAAATATCAAACTTTTCAAAACTATCGTAAAAATCTAAAACGGCATTAAATAAATTTACCTTAGGTTTAGTAGATATAATCGTCATTACAAATAAAAACGTTATTACGAATAGTACGCCGGCAATATAAAAAATAAAATCTTTATCAAGTACAAAAAATAACGAAAAAGCAACGATTGATAAAACTATAAAAATAGGAAGTAATATTTTGCTTAATTTTATTGTTTTTTCGTTTTTAAAGTGTTTAGGAATACCGTCTTTTAAAAGGTTTTCAACTTTACTTTTTTTAACGGCTGACAATTGAAGATTATAGTCTTCAAGTTCTTCTTCACTCATTGAAGATTTTTTGTAAAAGTTGCTATAAATTTTACGAAGTTCTTCCTTTTCAGTATTATTAGATAATTCTATTGCTTTTTTTAGATATTCGTAGTGACTTTTATCTTGATAATCGGTAAAATTTTTAGTTTTAGCATATGTGAATAATACGTAAATACGGCGGTCGGTAGTCGTTAATTCTAACGCCTTATTTAAAGTAGTTTCCGCTTCAATAAATTGTTCTTTGTCAAGATAAAATTCGCATTCATCAATAAGTAAATCAACTTGCTTATAGGCTTCGCCTAATGCTATTTTATTTTCTTCTTTTTGTATTTTTTGTAAACTTTTATAATATTTAGAGCCTTTAGCAACTTCAAAAGATTTTCCACACTTTTCACAAGTAGTGGTGTTTAAAGTTATATCTTCTAAATAAGTGTGTCCGCAATAAATACAAGATATATTTGTTTTTTCCATAATTAAATAATACTATAAATTTAAAATTTTTGCAAATATTTACTTAGTTAGTGTAAGTAAATCTTTTATAAGTTACAAGTTCTTCTTTATATTTAGCAATATAATATTTTGCTAAATGTAAATTTTGTTCTAAATAATTACCACATTCTTCTTTTTTAGCGCCTGGAATTTCGCCTTCAAAATTTAAAACGAAGTTACAGCAAGATAAAACTAAATCATACACGTCATTAGGTGATAAATCGCCAAACATAACTAAATAGCAACCCGTTCTACAGCCCATAGGTCCAAAATAAACGATATCAGTAGACTTAGAAGATGAACGAAGAAAGGTTGCAAATAAATGTTCAATAGTGTGAAGGGCACTCGTGTCAATAGGGGGTTCGTGATTAGGTGCAGTCATTCTTAAATCAAAAGTAGAGATAACCACGTTATCTTTACAATCTTTTCTCGATAAATATAACCCTTTATATAAGTTTAAGTGATTGATTAAAAAACTTTCAATTTTTTTCATAAACACCTCGAAAAATATACTTTTATTATATATCTAATAAAAAATAAAGTCAATGTTATTTAAAACATTGACTTTCGTATTAGATTAAGTTATTTGAAATAGTTGGAGTATTTAACAAATCGTTATATAGCCATAAAACTGAAAATCTATCTTTTAAATACTTAGAATATTTTAAAGAGTATAAAATCAGTTCTTTGCTGTAAGTAGAAGTAAATTCCTTAAAATCTAAACCGCATTTACTAAGTATAGTACGAATTTCTTCATAAGTAGGCATTTTAGTTAAAATTTCTTTAATTTCTTTTTGATTTTTTCTATATAAAGAAATTCTATCTTCTTTAAACCTTCCCGCATTTTCTTGTAGAGCAGTGTATTCTTCGCTACTTTGTTTGTATAATAATTGCATTTTTTCTAAATATTCATTATGCTCTAAAACGATAGGGGTAATGGTTGAAAAATCAACTTTTAACAATTTTTGCCTTATTTTAGCGGTAAGCATACTTGCATAAGCAACGTTTTTACCGTGAGGTAAATACTTTTTATTATGAAGAATACCCGTAACTTCAAAAAAGTGAGAAATGTGATGCTCAGAGCCAGAAGCAGGTCTTGAATTACCGGCAAAACTCATAGCTATACCTACTAAAATTAAGGCTTGCATTAAAATCGTAATGCCTTCATCTTGCTTTTGGTATATTTTTTCAGCATTTTCAACAACTTTATTTAAAGACGATTGTACTAACTCATAAATATAATCGCAAAAATATTCGTTGTATAGTAGCGAAGCAAGTTTCCAGTCGTTAAGAGAAGAATATTTGCCTATAATATCGCCAAAGCCCGCTTGAATTGCTGGAAGGGGAGCGTTTTTTAATATGTCAACGTTTCCAAGTATTACTTTTGGCAAATGCGTTGGAATAGATGTTTTATGACCGTTAAAAAACATTACCGAAACGATAGAAGCGTACCCGTCCATTGATGGGGCGGTTGCTAAAATAAAATAATCAATACCTTTTTTAAAACTCGTATATTTAGCAAGGTCTTGAATAACGCCTGAGCCTATACCTATTATTAAGTCAATACCATCTAAGTTGTTATAAATGGTATTTACAGTTTCTTCATTTGCAATTATGTAATTTTCACTAAATATAAGTTGTTTAACGTCAAAGTCTTTTAAATATTTTAAAACACTATCTTTACATAAATCAAAAGTTATTTGATTAGATAGTAATAAAATGCTTTTGTAAGGCTTAACTAACTTTGTTAAGTGCCTTTCAGCATCTTTTTCAATAAAAATATTTTCAATATTTAAGGTGTGAGTTTTACCACACTTACATTTTATGCTTTTATTATTTAAAATTTCTTGTAACATTTTGCCACCATTAAAAATACTTTATTATGATAGCATATTTTAGAGTAATTAGCAAGTAAACGAGCATAAAAATTGATTTTTTGCTCATTTAAACAATCAAAAAAGTTAGGTGTTTAAAATTACCTAACTGCAAATTTTATATTCTGCTAATTTTTTAATTAAAAACGAAAGATATTCGCTGAGTTTTTGTCTTTCGGTGTTATTTGGCTGGCGAATACAAAAATTCATTAAATAAATTTCAAATTGAGTAAGAGTAGATAAATCTAATTGAGATATAGGTTTTTCTTTTAAAGTGTTAATTAGTTGTTTTACGTATTCAACGTTTAAATAGCCGGAAAAATAATTATCTTTAATAGAGTTTTCTAAATCTTCTTTTGCGTTTAATCTTAGAATAGCCTTTTTCGTACTATCGCTAATAGGTAATTTTTCTTCAACTTCATTAACTATAATATTTTTGCGAGTAATTTTAGATAAATTATATTTATTTATTGCGTTTAATATCAAATAAAACGAATAAGAAATTATTAAGTTAAAAAGTGTAAAAA
>JAZONZ010000014.1:0-7147 GCA_045654765.1 Christensenellaceae bacterium | reverse complement strand
AACTAATAGTTGAAAATTATCGCAATTATAAATATAGTGAGTTTAACTTTAATAGCGGTATAAATATTTTAGTAGGAAGTAATGCGCAAGGCAAAACCAACTGTGCAGAAGCCATTTTTTATCTATGCACGGGTTATTCGCCTAAGGCAACTAAAGATAAACAAGTTATTCGTTACGGCGAAAAAACGGCAAATATAAAAGGTGAAGCAATTTCAAAATACGGCAAAGTTTTAGTGGAAATAACCTTTAACGAAAGGGGAAGTAAAATAGTAAAAGTTAACGGGGTAAAGGTTGGTAAAATAGGCGAACTTATGGGCAACATAAATTCAGTATTTTTCAATCCTAACGAACTAAAACTAATAAAAGAAAGTCCTGAAGATAGAAGAAGATTTATGGATATTTCCTTGTCGCAAATGTCAAAGCAATATTTTTATGCTCTTCAAAACTATAATAATATTTTATTGCAACGCAATAACTTGTTAAAGAGTGCCGATAGAGAAGAGATATTAGAAACGTTGCCGTTTTGGGATATTAAACTTGTAGAATACGCAAGTGAAATAATATTTAAAAGAAATGAATTTATAGAAAAAATATCGCCTATATGCCAAGAAAAACACTTATTTTTAACAAGCAACGAAGAAACTATACAACTAAGTTTAGAAACTAAATTTACAGGCAGTATAAATGAAATAAAAACTTCAATGCTTGAAGAATTAAAAAGTCGATACGAAAAAGATATGATTTTAGGGTATACAACGGTAGGTCCGCATAGAGATGATATAAAAATTAAGGTAAATAATGAAGACGTTAAAGTTTACGGCTCACAAGGTCAACAGCGAACTTGTGCATTATCTTTAAAACTTGCCGAACTTGAAATATTTAAAGAAAACTTTAACGAATACCCCGTTTTAATATTAGACGATGCTTTTTCTGAACTTGATAATAATAGGCGTACTAAACTTTTAGAAGTAACAAAAGGAATACAAACAATAATAACTTGTACCGAGTTAACTAATGAGATGAAATTATTAAAAGACGTTAAAATTTTAAACGTACAAAACGGCAGTATAGTTAGTTAAACGTTAATTTTTTTAAATAAAACATAAAATAAAAAAGCCTCGATTTACATTTTAAATCGAGGCTTTTAAATTAAAGTTTTACCTTTCTTCTCTAAAATAATTCAAGCCAAGAGAAGCAGGTGGTTGATTTTCCTTTTTACCCCTAATAGAAATAAATATTAAAACTAAAATAGTAACTACGTAAGGTAACATTTTAAGTAATTCCATTTGAGAGAAATTAACTTTTAAATAATTAGGTAAAATATAAAGTCCACCAAACAAGAAAGAGCCTAAAATACTCCAATTAGGACGCCATACGGTAAATATAACGAGTGCAATTGAAAGCCAGCCGATAGCGTCAATAGAATATTCCCAACTACCGGTTAAGTAGTCCATAATGTAAAATAGACCGCCAAGACCAGCAATACCAGCACCTATTATAGTTGCAAAATATCTATATTTAGTAACGTTGATACTTGCAGCATCCGCCGTTGCAGGACTTTCACCAACTGCTCTTAAATATAATCCAAGTTTAGTTTTATTTAAAACGTAAGAAGTTAAAATAGCAATAGTAATAGCCAAGTAAACTAAAATACCATAAGATAAGAACAACTCGCCAAACGCACCTAAATCATAATAGAAAGTAAATAAATCAGTAAAGCAAGTGCTTGCTTGTGCAAAAGAAGAATCATCAACCAAAGTTATAAAATGGTTAGTACAGCCAACGCCAAAGGTTGTAATAGTAAGACCCGTAACGTTTTGATTTGCACGAAGTGTAACGGTTAAAAAAGAGTATAATAAACCGAGTAGTCCAGCAAATAAAAAGGAAAATATAATTGCTACAATAACGGTTACTACGGGAACGTAGCCTATAATACTAACGCCAACGCAACCGCCTAAGGCACCAAAACACATAATGCCAGGGATACCTAAATTTAAGTGTCCAGACTTTTCAGTTATCGTTTCACCTACTGAGCCGTAAAGAAATGCCGTGCCAAGTCGAACAGCACCAGATATAAAAGATACTATCATTTATTTTCCCTCCTTTGAGCGTCATTAGTAAGTTTTTCTTGTTTTTCTTTTTGTTTTTTGCGGAATTTTATTGTGTAATTTATAAAGAATTCGCAACCTATAATAAAGAAGAATATAATGCCAACGATAATTTCACCAAAGTCTTTTGTAATAATTCCCGAAAAGTCAGATGCTAATTGATTTGCTCCACATTGGAAGAATACTACTATAAACGAAGTTAAAATCATATATAAAGGATTAAACTTAGCAAGCCAAGAAACGAGTATTGCCGTAAATCCACGTCCACCAGCCAAAGTAGAAGTTAAGGTGTGATTGATTGAGCCAACAAGTAATAAACCGGTAATTCCTGAAATAGCACCAGAAATCAAAAGTGTTCTAATAATAACTTTATTAACGTTTATTCCAGCGTATTTTGCCGTATTCATAGATTCGCCAACAACGGAAATTTCGTAACCTTGTTTCGTGTATTTTAAATAAACGAACATTAAAGCCGTTATAATTGCAATTACTATAACAGGTAAAAGGTGAGGATTGTTAGCGATAACAGGGAAGTGTCCTTTACTTAAAACGCCTAAAACACCCGAGCCACTTTTTACCCATTTTGTAATAAAATATAAAATTAAAGACTCTGCAATATAGTTCATCATTAAAGTAAATAGCGTTTCATTAGTATTAAATAACGCTTTAAAAATAGCGGGAATTACAGCCCAAAGCATACCAGCCAAAATTGAAGCCAAAGTCATAAATACTAATAATAAGGTATTAGAAACGGAATTACCCAAGTACATAATGCAAATAGTTGAAGCCAAACAACCAACGAGAACTTGTCCCTCAGCACCGATATTCCAAAATCTCATTTTAAAAGCAGGAGTTACTGCTACGGCAACAGCAAGAAGAATTGCCGTATTTTGTAGCATAGTCCAAAATAACGTAGTCGTGCCAAAAGAACCTTTAATTATCGATGAGAAAATATTTATAGGATTTTCGCCGATAAGCACGATAATAAGTAACGAAGATATAAGTAAAGCTCCGAATACAGCGGAAATTCTAATTAAATAAGTTTGCCACCAAGGGAGAGCATCTCTTTTAGCAATATGAAATAACGGTTCGTGTATCGTTGTATTATTCATCTTGATTACCCCCTTCGTTATTTTGTTTTATAGTTTGCCACTCTTCTTCAGTTAAATGACTATCTTTAGCAATGCCGTATTCTTTATTTTTAGTTTCAGATAAATCAAGAGAGCCGGTCATCATTAAGCCTATTTCTTCTTTCGTAGTTTTTTCAGCGTGGACAATGCCCATAACTTCGCCGTGGCAAAGTACCATAATTTTATCGCAAAGAGCAAGCATAACGTCTAAGTCTTCACCTATAAATAAAATGCCCGTTCCGTTTTTCTTTTGTTCATTTAAAATATCGTAAATTTGATATGACGAATTTATATCTAAACCTCTAACAGGGTAGGCTGTAACGATAACGTTAGGATTTGAATCGATTTCTCTACCTACTAAAACTTTTTGAACGTTACCGCCAGAAAGTCTTCTAACAGGCGTTTCGCTTGAAGGAGTTACAATGCCAAGTTTTTTAATAATATCGTTAGCCTTGTCTCTTGCTTTTTTCTTTTCAATAAATGGACTTATACCATCGTTATAAGTTTTTAAAATTATATTATCAGAAATAGACATTGATGGAACTAAACCCATACCAAGCCTATCTTCTGGAATAAAACTCATTGAAACGCCTTTTTCAATAATGGTTTTAGGAGATAAACCTATTAAATTTTCGCCTTTGTGCATAACGTTACCATTTTTAATAGGTCTTAAACCAGCAATAGCCTCACAAAGTTCTTTTTGACCGCTACCAGCAACACCGGCAACGCCTAAAATTTCACCGCCTCGAATATAGAAACTTATATTTTTAATAGCGGTTGAGCCATCGTCAGCAATAACGCTTAAATCTCTAATTTCAAGTAAAGGTTTATCAAAATCAGTTTTAATTCTCTCAATTTTAAGGTCAACTTTTTTGCCAACCATCATTTCAGTCAATTCTTTTTCAGTAGTTTTAGAAGTTTCAACGGTACCTATATATTCGCCTTTTCTTAATATTGAAACTCTATCTGAAATTTCCATAACTTCGTTAAGTTTATGAGTGATAATTATTATAGACTTGCCGTCATCTCTCATTTTTTTGATAATTGAAAATAATTTTTTAATTTCTTGAGGAGTTAAAACTGCAGTAGGCTCGTCTAAAATTAAAATATCAGCGCCACGATATAAAACTTTAATAATTTCTACCGTTTGCTTTTCAGATACCGACATTTCGTGTACTTTTTTATCAGGAACAATATCAAAGCCATACTTATCGGCAATTTCTTTAACTTTTGAATTTACCAACTTAATATCGTATTTTTCTTCGCTGTCAACACCCAAAATAATATTTTCAGCAGCGGTAAAAACGTCAACTAACTTAAAGTGTTGATGCACCATACCTATTTTATATTTAAAAGCGTCTTTAGGTGAAGCGATTATAACTTCTTTTCCGTCTATAAAAATTTTACCATCATCAGGAAAATAAATACCCGAAATCATATTCATAAGGGTAGTTTTACCGCTACCATTTTCACCAAGTAACGATAAAATTTCACCTTTATACACAGAAAGATTGATATTTTTGTTTGCGACTACTTTACCAAAATACTTACAAACGTTTTCTAATTTTAAAACGGCAACCTTATCCATTTTAGTCTCCTTAAAGAATTTATAGTCACATAAAACAATAAAACGAAAAAAGGGTTTATAATCTTATGTGACTATAAAACTATCGTAAGGCGAAGACGGGCTTCGCCTTACAACATTTTATTTTTTAATTATTATTCAGCGTCAGTTAATAAAGTGATACCATCAATATCGATATCAAAATATGGAGCTGAACGATATACGCTTTCAGCAAAGTAATAAACAGTTTCGCCGTCAACTTCTGCTGTTTCGATAACGTTTGTATCAGGAACAAAGTCACCCTTATCTTCAACGTCTGCTAAATACTCAGTAAGGTGTTCGCCGTTTACTGTAAACGTAGAGCAGTCAAATACGAAACGTTTGCCACTATATAATTCTTCTCTTGCTTTATAAATAGCTTCAACTGTACCTTCTGCCATAACGTTAGCGTTAAGAGCCGTAAGTTCAACAGCACCAGCACTCATAGGAACTGATATATCTTTAGAAGATGGAGCGTCATTCATTCCTAAAAAATGATGAAGGTGATCAGGTACATTCATAGCAACAGTGGCTATCATTGCTTGGAAATATGGAGTCCAGTTAATTCTTGAAGAAATAATGAACGTGTTAGGACATTTTTCAATTGTAGAACCATTGTATGAAACGTTAGGAACTTTTTTTCTTTCACAAGCTGAAGGAGCACCCATAGAGTCAGCGTGTTGAGAAATAAGGTTACAACCACCTGCGATTAAAGCTTCAGCAGCATTCTTTTCAGCAACTTCATCATACCAAGAGTTAGTGAACTTAACGTCCATTTTAACTGTAGGACAAACTGATTTAGCGCCAAGATAGAAAGCAGTATAACCTGATTTAACTTCAGCGTAAGGGAAAGCACCTACGTAACCGATTTTAGCATTATCAGCTGTTACAACTTTACCAGAAATTTTAGTGCCGTTTTTAATCATTTCGTTAAGTTTCATACCAGCGGCAATACCAGCAAGATATCTACCTTGATAAATATCGGCAAAAGCATTGTGGAAGTTTGTTACAGAAGCGTTTGCAGGGTCGCTTGCATGTGCGCCAGTTGCGTGATAGAATTGAACGTCTGTAAAATCTTTTGCAGCTTGAAGCATAAATGCGCCGTGACCGAAAGAGTTAGCGAAAATTACTTTACAACCATCTTCTTTAAGTTGTTTAGCAGCGTCGTAACATTCTTGACCTTCTGGAATGTTAAATTTGTAAACAACTTGGTTTGAAGTTAAACCCATAGTTAAAACAGCTTCTTTTGCTGCTTCGTAGAAGTTAAGGTCGTAAGTAGATTTTTCATCGTGTAAGAAAATAAAGCCTACTTTGAAATCTTCAGGAATTTCTACTTCCATTCCAGCATTTTCAGGAATTTCAACTGTTTTGATAGAATTGTTTTCACCACAGCCTACTAAACCGAGTGTACATACCGCTAAAACAACGGTAAGTAATAAAGTAATAAATTTTTTCATAGAAAAAACCTCCATTAGCCCTTTTGGGCAATTTTTACTATATTTAATCGCAAGAAGCGATTATTTTCATTTGTTAATCTTCCATAAAGGTGATTTTGCCATCTTTCATTTCTTTAATTCTTGCAAGAGAGTAAACGTCTATACCCATATCAACGAGTTTTTGATATCCGCCTTGATACGTTTTTTCAACAGCGCAACTTATACCTTTTAACGTTGCCCCCGCTTGCTTGATAATATCTACTAAACCTATACAAGCGTTGCCGTTTGCAAGGAAATCATCAATTATTAAAACGTTATCGTTTTCGGTTAAGTATTCTTTAGATAATATTATAGTGTTTTCAGTCTTGTGAGTAAACGAATAAACAACCGCCTTATAAACGTCATTTGAAATGTTTAAAGACTTGTGCTTTTTAGCAACTAAAACTTTGCAATTAAAAAACTGCGCGGTAAGACAAGCCAAACCTATACCTGATGCTTCTACGGTAAGGATTTTGTTTACGTTGCAGTTTTTAAAATGCTCATATATTTCTTTGCCAAGGATATTTAAAAAGGAAACGTCCATTTGATGGTTCAAAAAACTATCGACCTTCAAAATGTCGCCACTTAATACTTTACCATCAGTTAAAATCTTTTGTTCAAGCGTTCTCATAATTTCCTCTTAAAGTTAAATTAAAAAATAAAAAACAAGTAAAAAACTTGTTTTGTCAATACTAAAATATGTCAAAAAGTAAAACGTTTAAGTATTTGTTCAATAGTCGCAACTTTAGGTTGTTGCGGTAGAAACTTACGGACCAAATAACCGTAGATATATTGACAATATTAAATTTCTAATTTAATTTTAACCTAATA
>JAZONZ010000013.1:0-3768 GCA_045654765.1 Christensenellaceae bacterium | reverse complement strand
TTAGTTTTGATTTTCATATACCCTCAATAAAAAAAATAACGCTATAAGTATATTTTAAAATAAAAATAGTATAAATGCAACACTTTTTTGTATTTAAGTTGCTTTTATCTAAAAATAATGTTAAAATAACTACACGAGGTAATAATGTTAAATAAATCTGTAGTAGAATTAGTAGGCAATACGCCTTTATTAAAATTAAATAATATTATTAAAAATTATCAACTAAATGCAAATATTTATGCAAAACTTGAATTTTTAAATCCAACGGGCTCAATAAAAGATAGAACTGCGTTATACGTTATTTTAGATGCTGAAAAGAAAGGCTTGCTTAAAGAAAACGGAACGGTTATCGAAGCAACGAGTGGGAATACGGGTATAGGCTTAGCAAGTATATGTAAAAGTAAAGGTTATAATTTAATTTTAACAATGCCTGATACTATGAGTGAAGAAAGGCGTAAATTGTTAAAAGGTTATGGAGCAACGCTTGTGTTAACTGACGGTAGTTTAGGTATGCAAGGTAGCGTAGATAAGGCTATTCAATTACATAAAGAAATTGAAGGCAGTATATTAGCAAATCAATTTACGAATAACGCAAACGTATTAGCACATTATGAAACTACGGGAAGGGAAATTATAAAAGACTTACCTAATACGGATATATTTATTGCTAGTATAGGAACAGGCGGTACTTTTACGGGAACGAGTAAATATTTAAAAGAGCAAAATAGTAAAATAAAGTGTATAGGTGTAGAGCCTGAAAGTTCACCGCTACTTAGTAAAGGATATAGTGGCAAACACAACATACAAGGAATAGGCGCTAACTTTATACCTAAAATATTAGATACAAACTATTTAGACGAAGTGTTAACTTGTAGCGATAGTGATAGTGTATTATTTGCAAAAGAAATTGCTAAAAATGAAGGAATAAGCGTTGGCTTTTCATCAGGTGCAACTTTAAAATGTGCAATAGAAGTTGCAAAAAGAAAGGAAAATAAAGGCAAAAATATAGTAATTATATTTGCCGATAGTGGTGATAGATATTTATCTACGGAGATTTTTTCATAATGTTAAAAAAACTCTTTATAAAAGATTACAAAAACACTGAAAATGCAGTAGTGAGAGAAAAATACGGAGTTGTTGCGGGTTTTTTTGGAATAATAACAAATTTTTTCATTTGTATTTTTAAAATTATTGCGGGAATAATATCGGGCAGTATAACTATAATTGCCGACGGCGTTAATAATTTAACTGATGCCTTATCATCAATATTAACGATAATAGGTTTTAAAATTTCATCAAAGCCAGCCGACAAAGAGCATCCTTACGGGCACGAAAGATTTGAAAACGTAACGGCACTAATAATAGCGCTAATAATATTTGCAGTAGGCGTTTTATTTTTAAAGTCTTGTATAGAAAAAATCGTATCAAAAGAAGGTATAGGTGCAATCACCTTATTTACTTATATAGTTTTAATATTTGCGATACTACTAAAAGTAGTACAAATGTTAGTGTATTTAGATTTTTCAAAATCAATATCGTCAACGGCGTTAAAGGCAACGGCAATAGATACAAGAAACGATATAATATCAACGTCGGTAACTTTAATAGCAGTATTTTTAATGGATTTTGCCAAAATAAATATTGATGCTTACGCTGGTTTAATAGTGAGTGTGTTTATAGTTATATCAGGCGTAAAAATGCTTTTAGAAACTATACATCCATTACTTGGCGTAATACCGCAAAAAGAAGAAGTAGATAAGTTAAAAAGTATAGTGTTAAGTAGTCCAAAAATTTTAGGAATACACGATATCATTATTCACGAATACGGAAAAACAAATCATTTTGCATCACTTCACGTAGAAGTTGATTGTAGTGAAAATATAATAGAAATACATGACGTTATAGACAATTTAGAACGTGAAGTATATGATAAAATGGGTATTAAATTATCAATTCATTTAGACCCGATTGACGTTAAAGATACAGATAGGAAAAAATATTTAGAAATTGTTGAAAGAATTTTAAAAGAGTATGATGAGAACGTAAAATTTCACGATTTTAGGTTGGTAAAAGGCGTAAGTCACTCAAATATTGTATTTGATTTAATTATTCCTTTCGGCAAAAAGTATGACGTGCAAGAAATTGTTAAAAGACTATCTATAGAGTTTTCATCTTACGGTAAGTTTTATTTTGTTATTGAAACCGAGCCGGAATACATTTAATATTTGCATAAACGTAATAAAAAAATTCCTAATCAAGCGATTAGGAATTTTGTTTTTATTTAATTAAACGTTACCTTGTGCCTTCATAGCCTCGGCAACTTTAATAAAGCCGGCAATATTAGCGCCCGCCATATAATTACCTTTCATACCGTAAGTAGTTGAAGCCTCGTCACACGCTTTAAATATGCTAACCATAATAGAGTGGAGTTTATTATCAACTTCTTCAAAAGTCCAACTATATCTAATACTATTTTGGCTCATTTCTAAACCAGACGTAGCAACGCCACCGGCATTTGATGCTTTTGCAGGGCCGTATAACATATTGTTTTCAAAATAAACGTCAATTGCTTCAGGAGTTGAAGGCATATTTGCACCTTCTGATACGCAGTAGCAACCGTTTTTAGCAAGATTTAAAGCATCTTCTTTATTGATTTCATTTTGAGTAGCACAAGGAAGAGCAATATCGCACTTAACGGTCCAAATTCCGTGGCAACCTTCAACGTAAGTTGCGTTGCTGTGATAGTTAAGATATTCTTTAATTCTCTTTCTATCAACTTCTTTTATTTGTTTAACAGCGTCTAAATCAATTCCGTTTTCATCATAAATATAGCCGTTAGAATCGCTCATAGCAACAACTTTTGCACCAAGTGTAGTTGCTTTTTCGCAAGCGTATATTGCAACGTTACCAGAGCCTGAAACAACAACCGTTTGACCTTTAAACGATTTTCCGTTAGCCTTTAACATTTCTTCAGTAAAGTAGCAAAGACCGTAGCCCGTTGCTTGCTTTCTTGCTAATGAACCGCCGTATTGTAAACCTTTACCCGTTAATACGCCGTTAAACTCGTTTTTAATGCGTTTGTATTGACCAAACATATAACCAACTTCTCTTGCGCCAACACCTATATCGCCAGCAGGAACGTCAGTATCGTTGCCTATGTAACGATAAAGTTCGGTAATAAAACTTTGGCAAAATCTCATAATTTCATTATCACTTTTGCCCTTAGGGTCAAAGTCAGCACCACCTTTACCGCCACCCATAGGAAGCGTAGTTAAACTATTTTTAAAAGTTTGTTCAAAACCTAAAAATTTCATAATACTAAGGTTTACTGACGGATGGAATCTAATGCCACCTTTGTAAGGACCGATAGCACTATTATATTGAATTCTAAAACCTCTGTTAACTTGTGTTTTGCCGTTATCGTCAGTCCAAGGAACTCTAAACATAATTTGTCTTTCAGGTTCAACAAGCCTTTCAATTACGCCAAGGTCAACTAAATCTTGTCTTTGTTCAATAACAGGTTGTAATGAAGTAAAAACTTCGGTAACCGCTTGAATAAATTCAGGTTCGTTTGCATTTCTTTTACAAATTTTATCAAGTAAATCTAATAAATATTTATTCGTTAATTTCATAATATCACCTCATTACCAAACATTTTAAACCATTTTATATAAAATTGCAATCGTTTTATAAAAATTTTATCTATAACTTTAACTTAAATTTAAAATAATTTAAAAATACCCCTTTAAAAAACGTTTAATATATGTT
>JAZONZ010000012.1:0-32874 GCA_045654765.1 Christensenellaceae bacterium | reverse complement strand
CTTACTCTTTTATAATATCTTACGTTATATTTATTTTGATTTTTTAATAATTTCTATACCTTCGTTAGATAATAAGTTGGTTAAATCTCCGTTATCTTTTAAAGTATTTCTTACCTTAGTTGAACTAACGAAAGTTAAATTTTCTTCACAAGGAATAAATAGCGTTATTATTTCACTATATAAACTTGAATTTACTCTATGCATATAGTTTTCATATTTATAATCGGTATCGTTTCTAACGCCCCTAACGTAATATATTGCGTTATGAGTTTTCATTAAGTCAACAAGCATACCTTCGTGATAACACACTTCTACGTTTTTATATTTTTTAGTTACCGCCTTTAACATTTCGAGCCTTTTTTCCACTGAAAAAAGAGTATGTTTTTCCTTATTTACACATATTGCAACTATAAGTTTATCAAATAAATTTACAGTTTTTTCTATAACACTTTCGTGACCTTTCGTCACAGGGTCAAAAGTCCCTGCAAAAACGCCTACTCTCATACCTTGTCCACCTTATAAAAATCAAATATCGCTATACCGTACCTACGAGTATCTACTAATTCAAAACCTTTAAATTGTTGACTTTCTCTATCGCTTTTATGCTCGTATATAACTTGTCCACCCTCGTTTAACAAATTTCTATTACCTATAATTTCAAACAATTTATCAATTTTATCATAGGCGTACGGTGGGTCTAAAAATATTATATCAAACTTTTTTGTAGTATTAGATAAATAACTATCAGCACTTTGTAAATACACCTTGGCATCTTCTTTGATTGATTCTAAATTGCTTTTACATATATTAACGCTTTCTCTTCTAACGTCGGTAAATATAACTTCTTTAGCGCCACGAGAAATTGCCTCTATACCAACGGCACCCGTTCCCGAAAAAGCGTCTAAAAAAGTACTTGACACCACCTCAAACGACAATATATTAAATAACGCCTCTTTCGCTCTATCGCTTGTTGGTCTTATTTCTTGACCTTTAAATGTTTTTAAATTTTTTCCACGATATTTACCGCTTATAATTCTCATTTTAAATATATCCTTTTCGCCCTTTTGGAAACACTAGTCAATATCTCGTACACGCAAGTATTATACTTTTTTGCATAAAAAGTAGCATCGTCTAAAACGACCGTGTAGTCTTTATTCGTAATTTTTTTAACCGCTGATAAGTCCATACATAAATTAGTTAGCGAGTGTTTTATTCCCTGTCTAAAAAATCCGTCAGCGTAACCAAGCCTAATTATATAAGCGCTGTTACTTGTAGTGATATCATCACCATACAATAAATTTTGGCCTTTTATATTCGTATGTTTTTGTAATACGGGTGCTTTTATTTTCATTACCCGTTCTACTTTTATATCACACTTTTTATATGGTTTGTAACCATATAACAAAATGCCAACTCTAACCATATCTAAGTGATATTTTTTATCTTTTAATAACCCGCCACTTGAAGAAATATGTAGCGTTATATCTTTATTATAATCTTTTAAAGGCTGTACTAAATATAAAAAAGTATAAAATTGCTTATCCGTTAACTTTTTGTTTTCAGCCTTACAAAAATGTGAAAATACACCCGTTATTTTAATATATTTACCACTTTCATTAACTAACTTTATTATATAATTTATATCGTTTAAATTTTTAAAGCCTAATCTATTCATACCCGTATTTAACGATATATGCACGTATGCAAACTTTTGCATTTTATTTGAAATTTCTATAACTAATAAAAGTTCTTTGATAGTGCTTATAGATAGCGTTATTTCATATTCAATAAGTTTTTCAATATCTTGATAAAAAGACGGAGTTAATAAAAGAATTTCTTTATCAATACCCGCTACCCTTAAAGCATACGCCTCGCTCGTTAAAGCAACGGCAAAACAATCAACGTAACTATATAAAAAATTACTAACCTCTACTAATCCGTGTCCGTACGCATTAGACTTTACAACAGCGCAAAACTTTGCGTTTTTTATTTTACTTTTAACAACTTTTGCGTTATTTATCAATTTTTGACTATCAATTTCAGCAATAAGTGGCAAGGACATTTAATCACCTCAACCTATTTATATGCATATTGTATTATTATTGATTATTTTTTGATGAAATGAGCAAAATATTATTATGGGATTTTTTACAGGTTTAATTTTAGGCTTAACTATAGGCGGAAACTTAGGTTTATTCGTTTCAGCAATATTATTAAGCAATAAAAAACGTTAAATTATTTTACTTTAATAAATTTATCTTCTTTAAAGGTGTAAACGCTATCAGCATATTTTTCAATAGCGTTTTTATGTGATACGGCGATAATCGTAATATCGTAATTTTCTAAAATTGACTCTATTACTTGTTTTTCAGTTTTATCGTCTAAACCACTCGTAGCCTCGTCAAGCACTAAAATAGGATTTTTAGTATATAAAGCCCTTGCAATAGCAACTCTTTCTGCCTGACCTTGCGACAATGCAGTTGCCATTTCGCCTACCATAGTATCTTCGCCGTTTGGTGCGTTATTTATAACTTCTTCTAATCCTGCAACTTTAACGGCTTTAAGATATTCTTCTCTCTCGTATTCTTTAAAAAAACAAATATTTTCTTTGATTGTAGCATTAAATAGTAAATTGCCTTGAAATACCGTTGAATACACGTTTTTAGCGCTACTTAGTTTAATTTCGCACTTTTTAGTTTTTATAATAGCCTTTCCGCTATTTACTTTATAAACGCCCGTTAATATTTTTAGTAACGTACTTTTTCCTATTCCCGACTGACCTAAAATAACAACTTTTTCGCCTTTTTTAATTGTTAACGATAAGTCTTTAATAACGTCATTTTCATCTTCGTAATTAAAGCATACGTCACTTAATATAACTTCTTCAAAATCTTCTACAATTTGTAAATCTTCATTTTTATCATAATTTAGTAAATTAAGAATTCTATTTAAAGACTCTCTCATTTCATAGTAGTTTGTAAAAGCACCGCTAAGCATTGAAAATGGACTTTTTATTTGCATAACGAGTTGTAGCATTGCCGTTAAAACGCCAAAATTTATGCCGTTTACTCCTTTATAAATGCCCATAGCACACCAAATAAGAGTTGCCACGTAAAATAGCATAAATAAAAATGAAGTCAAGTTAGATATTATAGCACTAAAAAATTTTTGATTTTTCTTTGCAATTTTTAAATTTTCAAGTTTTGAGTCGTTATACTTTCGGACTTTATTTTCGCCATGCATTGATTTTACTAATAAAGAATTATTTATAGTGTCAGTTAAAAACGACATACTTTCACTATCTCTTTTTAAAGTTTCTTTATAAAGTTTAGCAGTTTTTCTTCTAACGAAATACGTTATTAAAACTATTGCAACGCCTATAAAAAGCACTATTATAGTGAAAATAGGTTGTAAATAAATAAGAACTGCAATAGTAGCAACTATTTTTATAATGGTAGATATAACGGCTGGTAAAAGCGTAACGTATAAACTTGAAACAACCGCCGTATCTTTATTCATTATAGAAATCAATTCACCACTTTTAACGTCTTTTAAATTTTTGTAATTATTATTAACGTATCCGCTATAAACTACGCTTTTTAATTTTGTTTCACTTTTAATTTTTAAATTTTCAATAATAAGTTTATTTATTAGCCCTATAACGAAAACGCTTATTATAGTTACTACGCTTTTTACAGCGCAAATAATAGGATTATTTAAATTAGGATTTACCACGCTTACAGCATTAACTAAGTCTTTAATAGTAAGAGCAAAATATACCGTTAAAAGTGCTTGTACTATTGAAAAAACGTATATAAGTATGTGAGTAAAAGATAAACTACCTATTAAGTTTTTAATTTTTTTAAAAGTGTTCGACATATAAACCTCATACAACCTAAAAACTATTATAATAGTTTTAGTATATACACAAATATAATACTATAATCTACTAAAATTGTCAATACGCTACAAAAAATACGCCGTAACTATTGTATTAAAATAAAAAATATGTTAAACTATTTTTATGAGTTATAGTATTTCAACGTTATTAGTGTGGCGATATTTTGATAATCAATGTGATTGCCCTTTATGTCAAATAAAAAACAAAATAGAAAGTGACTTAATAAACTTATATTTAAACGAAGCGGTTATGGAAGATGACGAACGCCATTTAGTAAACAAATACGGTTTTTGTAAAGACCATTTTGATTTACTATATAGTGGTGCAAATAAATTAGGTTTAGCCCTACAAATGAAAACAAGGCTATACACGATAAATAAGGAAATTACACCTATTAAAGACGTAAAAACCGCTAAAAAAAGCGCTTTAAAACTACAAGAAAAACTTTCCACTTGTTTAATATGCGCAAGAATTGACGGTAATATGGATAGATATTATAAAACGATATGCCAAATGTATTCAAACGAAGAAAAGTTTAGAAACGTTTTTAAAGATATAAACGGACTTTGTTTAAACCATTACGCGTCATTATTAGAATATAGTAATTATGCAAAAGGTTATGCACAAGAATTTTTATCTATAATTTACGAAAAAACAAAAAATTATGCTGAAAATTTATATCAGCATTTAGATGATTTTACTTTTGCTTTTGATTATCGCTCGACTAAAAAACCAGATAAAACGGCAACTGAATCATTAAGAAAAAGTAGATATTTCTTTTACGGCGAGCCACCAATTCCACCAACAATTAAATAAAAAAGGAATAGTTAACTGCGTGCCACTAAAGGTTTTTTCAAGAATATAAAAGACTAACGAAAATTTTTCGTTAGTCTTTTCCTTTTTGCCTAGCAAAACACACGACTTTCATAAGAAAAAATAGTGTGTTACACTTTAACTAATTAAGCGTCAATATTAAAGTAACCCCAATCTTTTGTTTAAGTCGTCAAAATCAGGAATCCATAAATCAGTAGACAATTTACCTGAAACTTCTGAAACAAATCGGTCAGCCATCTCGTTTCTTTCTTTATTTGGATAATCGTAAGTTTTATCTTTTCCGTTTTCATCAACCATCTCAGACTCCCAATCAAACGCTATAGATACAAAGTCATCCAACATATCCATATCAATCTTAGTGGAAACATTGAGTTCTTTTAATAAATAAACCCTTATAAATTCTATTGCTTCATCTGAAAGTTTGAAAATGCTTACATCTTTATTTTTTTTATTAAAAAACATAATTATATCTCCTATTTAAAATTTTTATAAACTTGCCTTCTTGTTCTTTTTGTATCGTGAAACTTATTGATACTTTTTACAACATGGAATAATTTTGAACTATTCCTTTTAATTTACTATTTTTATTCTTGTTCTTTTTTAGGTTTTTTAAAAAACTCTACAACGTCAAACTCTTTTACGAATTTAAAGAACTTACAATCTTCACTTTTCTTGTCTATGTAATTAAATAATAATTTAGTTACGAAGTAACTACATATACCCGCTAAACTACCTGATATAATTCCACCAAAAATATCCGAAGTATAATGAACTACTAAGTAAATTCTTGAAAATGCTATAAACGATGCAAATACAAGCATTAACCAACTATACTTTTTATCTTTCATTATAAAAAATGCCAAAGCACCAGCAAACGCTGAAGTCGTATGACCTGATGGAAAAGAATACTCGCTTTCTTTATGAGCGCCTACAAATTCCCAAAACACTCTAAACTCTTCAACGGTATAAGGTCTTGGACGTGCAATCAATTTTTTAAGAATTATATTAGTAAATAATCCGCCAAACGCCACCGCTAAAAGTATGCAAAAACCTGCTTTTCTATGTTTAGAAAATAACGCTAAAACTAAGCCAAGAGCAATAAAAAACCAGCCTTTTTCACAAAAAATTGTAATAAATTCAAAAAATGGAGTAAAAAAAGCACCGCCGTTTTTAGCCATATTGTTTACAAAATTAAACATTGAACCATCTATTCCAGCAAAAAAAGTGTTTAAAAAATCAGCCATAAATTCCTCCTACTCGATAATTTTATCATACTTTAATATATATTGCAAGTATTTTAAAAATATCATACTTGATTAAATTTTAAATATGTGTTATACTACTTATAGGTGAATTATGAGTATTTACGAATCTGGTGAAAATTATTTAGAAAGTATTTTAATATTATCAAAAAAACAAAACTTCGTTAGGGCTATTGATATAAGCGAATATTTAGGTTTTTCAAAGCCAAGCGTATCAAGAGCCATGAGTATATTAGCCGATAAAGACCTTATTTGTATAAACGATAAAGGTTATATTACTTTAACGCAAAAAGGCTTAAATATCGCTGAAAATATTTATGAAAGGCATACTTTTTTACGAAACTTTTTAATTTCTATCGGCGTTGATGAAAAAACTGCCGAAAGCGATGCTTGTAAAATGGAACACGCTGTTAGTGAAAAATCTTTTGAAGCCATTAAAAAATATATAAATAATAATTAAAATATAAAAATGCTTACGTTTAAGGTGTTAATCGCCCCTAATCGTAAGCATTTTTTATTCTTCTTAATCTTAATTAAAAAATCTCGTTAAATACGTTTTAAATTAAAAAATTCCAAAACGTCATATACACGAGCGGAATAGTAATTACCGCTAACACGTGTGAAAATATTGCAAGCCCCGCAGGATAAGACGTATCTTTACCATATGCAGTTGGTATTATTACCGTGTTAAGTCCTGACGGCATTGCCATATAAGTTATTATACAAATATTGTAAACGGTATCTAACTTTAAAACTCTTAAAATAAGCCCTGCTGTTATAGGTATAACTAAAAGCCTTAAAAAAGTAGATATATATAGTCCAACGTCTTTAAATGCCTTTGTTAAATCATATTTAGCAACCACTAAACCAGTAAGTAACATCGCAACGGGCGACATAGTTGATTTTAACGTATCGACAGTGTTTATAATAGGTTTTGGAATTATCGAAGTAAGTCCCGTTAAACCTATTATAGCGCCTATAACCACGGCGACTACCATAGGGTTTAAAAATGCTTTTGAAAAGTTTAATAAATGTTTAGTAAAAGACTGCTTTTCGCTATTTTCAGTTTGTTTTGGAATGAGTAATGCGCCTACTCCCCAACCGAATATTATTAAAAGTGGTGGCAAAGTAAACAAAACGTAACTTAATAAATATTCGGGAAAAACTGCTTCAATTACAGGAACGCCTACGTATGAAAAGTTAGAAAAAGCAAGTCCGTAAATATAAACTTTTTGCTTAAAATCATCTTTGGTTAAAATTTTACTTAATAAAATGCCTACCGCTAAAGAAATTATCGCTAAAATTAAACCCGCTATAAACACGACGTAAGAAGTTTTAAAAGCCTCCATAGTAAAGTCGTGCATAAACGTTGATAACGCAAGCGCAGGAATCAATAAATTACTTTCAAGTTTAGATAATACTTTTGCCGAGTCTTCTGGCACTGCTTTTAGTTTTTGAAGTATAAAGCCTATAAATATAAGCAAAAACATAAAAAGCATTTGATTAAGCGTAGCATTAAAAATTTCACTCATTATTCTTCGTTTCCTTCTTCGTCAGTTTTAAAGAAATCATCGTTAAACACGGTTAAAACGTGACTAAGTTTTTCTAAAATTTTGTCTTTTCCATAACCGGTTTCGCTTGACACTGCAATTACGCTTTCCCTTCCTATTGCAAAAAATTTACCTATTTCGTTAAGCCTTTGATATATTCTCGTTTTACCTATTTTATCACTTTTAGTCGCTATTACCGTAAAAGGTATAGCGAAGTGGTGTAAATAATTTATCATACCTTCGTCATCTCTCGTAGGCTCGTGGCGAATATCAACAAGTGATAAAACGTGCGTTACTTTTTGCGAACAACTAAAAAACGCCTCCAATAACTCTGCCCACTTATCTTTTTCACTCTTAGAAACTTTTGCAAAACCATACCCTGGCAAGTCGGCAAGAATAAAATCACCAAAATCAAAGTAGTTTACAAGCCTTGTCCTGCCCGGCGTAACTGAAGTTTTTGCTAATTTTTTTCTGTTTGCTAAACAATTTATTAAAGAACTTTTTCCAACGTTAGATTTACCGCAAATGGCTATTAGCGGTTTATCCGTTTTTAAAAAATCTTTTTTTGACGCAACCGAAGTTATAAATTCGGCTTTTTTTATTATCATAAAATCCTCTTTATTTTTCTATCACAAGTGAAAATACTTCGTCTATACTTTCAACGGGATAGAACGTTATTTTATTTAAAATCTCATTAGGAATTTCTTCTAAATCTTTAAGGTTACTTTTTGGAATTATAATTTCTTTTATTCCAAGTCTATAAGCGGCAAGCGATTTCTCTTTAAGACCGCCTATTGCAAGTACTTTACCACGAAGTGTAACTTCTCCCGTCATTGCAATATTACGCTTAACTTTTTTGTTTGTTAAACAAGATAAAATAGCGGTGGAAATAGTTATTCCCGCACTTGGACCATCTTTTGGCGTAGCACCTTCAGGTACGTGTAAATGTATATCATTGTTTTCAAAAATATCACTATTTATCCCATACTTTGTAGCGTTTGCCCTTAGGTATCCCACAGCAATTTTTGCACTTTCTTGCATTACGTCGCCAAGTTTACCCGTTAAAACGAGTTGACCTTTTCCTTTCATTAAGGCTACTTCAATAGTTAAAGTTGTTCCGCCAAGCATAGTCCACGCTAAACCCGTTGCCGAGCCTACTTCGTTTTTCTCTATTCTATCTTCTTTTAAATATTTAACAGCACCTAAAAAGTCAACTACGTTGTTTTTTGTAATAGTTTGCTTTTCCATTTCACTTTGCGTAGCGAATTTTACTGCAACTTTTCTACAAACTTCACCTATTTTTTGTTCAAGTTTTCTAACGCCCGCTTCTTTAGTGTAGCCTGCGATTATAGTTTTAATAGCACTTTCAGTAAACTTAATTTGCTTATTAGTTAAACCGTTGGCAATTTGCTGTTTAGGACATAAATATCTTAAACCTATTTGAACCTTTTCTTCCTCTGTATAACCTTGAATATCTATAACTTCCATTCTATCTAAAAGTGGCGCTGGAATAGTGTCTAAACTATTAGCCGTAGTTATAAACATTACCTTTGATAAGTCATAATCTATTTCTAAATATCTATCTCTAAAAGTAGCGTTTTGCTCAGGGTCTAAAACTTCAAGTAACGCACTTGCTGGGTCACCTCTTAAATCGCAAGAAAGTTTGTCAATTTCATCAAGTAAAAATACGGGATTTATAGTTTTACTATCTTTCATACCGTATATAATTCTACCAGGCATAGCGCCTATATAAGTTTTTCTGTGTCCCCTAATTTCAGCCTCGTCTTTAACACCGCCTAAACTCATTCTTACAAGTTTTCTATTAAGCGCCCTTGCTACTGATTTTGCAATAGAAGTTTTACCTACGCCCGGAGGCCCTACAAGACATAAAATAGGTCCTTTAAGCGACTTTGTTAATTTTAATACAGCCAAATACTCTATTATTCTATTTTTAACCTTATCTAAGCCAAAATGGTCGCTTTCTAAAATTTCCTTGCAAACGTTTAAATCTTCAGTATCTTGACTTTCTTCAGTAAACGGAAGGTCTAAAATCCAGTCAATATACGAACGAATAACGGTGTAATCAGGTGAAGAAGGTTGCATTCTTGACATTTTATTAAGTTCTTTTAAAACCTTTTCTTCACTTTCTTTTGGAAGTTTTTTATTGATAATTTCTTGACGCAAACGCTCAATTTCTTGTTCATCATCGCCAAGTTCTTTGTGAATTGCCTTTAATTGCTCTCTTAAATAAAACTCTTTTTGCCCTTTTTCAACGCTTTTCTTAACGTTTTCAGCAATAGTTTTTTCCAACTTAATAATTTCAGTTTCATTTTGAATAAGTTCAATAACTTTATTAAGCCTTTCTTCTTCGCTTGTAGTTTCAAGTAAATATTGCTTATCTAAAAACTTAAAAGGAAGATTAAAACTTACCATATTCACAAAGTCTTCTGCACTTTCACAATTTAAAATAGAGTCTACTAAACTTGAAGACAATTTATAAAGAGAAGCGTTATCTAAAAATAATTGTTTAGCATAACGCAACGTTGCTTCCGTTTTAACGGCATCACCCGTAACAACTTCAAGTTTTTCAACTTTAAAGCAAAAATATTCTTTTGAATTATCTTGCATTAAAATTTTAGCCCTATATAAACCCTCAACGGCAACTCTATAATTTTCGCCACCAACTTTACCTAAATTTCCTACACGACAAACCGTGCCTACCTGATATAAATCATCACTTTTAGGCATATCTACACTTTTATCTTTTTGGCTTACTACAAATAATAATTTTTCTCCACTTATCGCACTATTGACTGCATTTAATGATTTTAATCTACCAATATCAATAGAAGTGTAAACGTTAGGAAATAAAACTCTACCCCTTAAAGTAACACTTGGAATAAATTTAATAGCGTCATCAATTTTAGTACTAATTAACTCTTGCATTGTAACCTCTAATTACGAAAATAAAAAATATAATTTTTTAAAGTGAATATATTGTAATACATTTTGCAATATTTTTCAAGTCTTTGTAATTAAATGTTTAAAATTCATAGACTACTATTACAAATTATGCTAATATGTATATATGAAAAAATATGATTTTACAAATAAAACCGCCATAATTACGGGTGCGTCGTCTGGAATAGGATATAATTTAACTAAATTTTTAATTGAAAATTACAACGTTAAAGTTATAGGAATTGCACGTAATGAAGAAAAATTAAAGAATTTACAAAATGAAAATGAAAAGACAAAAAGCAATTTTACCTATAACGCTTTTGACGTTTCTTGTTTAGAAAAATGGCAAGAATTATTAAACTTTTTACAGCGTGAAAATAAACAAGTTGATATTTTAATAAACTGCGCGGGTGTTTTGCCTAAATTTAAAAAATTTGAAGATACGTCTTTAGAAGATTTAACTAACGTATTTAACGTAAATTTTTTATCACAAGTTTATTCTACAAAAACACTTTTGCCGTCAATTAAAAAAAGTAGTAGTCCCTTAATAATAAACGTAGCAAGTTCGGCAAGTTTATGCACTTTTGGCGGAATAAGTATGTATTCAGCATCAAAATCAGCATTAAAATCTTTTACTGAAAGTTTAATTTGCGAAGAAAAAATTAGAATAGTATCAGTAATGCCGGGCGTTACGAAAACTAATATTTTTTCTTTACAAAATAAAGATGAAAAGGCGTTAAATATAGTAGATAAAATTGCAAAAAGTCCGTTAGCGGTTGCTAAAAAAATAATTAAAAAAGTTAGAAAGAATAAAAAGCGAATAATTATAGGTTTTGATGCGCACCTTATGAATTTTTTCTATAAACTTTTTCCTAATTTAACACCTAAAATAATAACTAAAATTTTAAAAAATTCTAAATATAAAATCTTTGAAGAAATGTAAAAAATTGCATAAAAAAAGTAGCGAAAATTTCGCTACTTTTTTATTAACTATTTACTCATATATTCTTTATGCGGTTTTCTTTAAAACTTCCGCCTTTTTTAAGCCTTTTACAACTTCGCTATCTATAACCACCTTGTAAATGCTATCTTCACTTGGTAAATCATACATACAATCAAGCATTAAGTTTTCAAAAATTGTTCTTAAGCCCCTTGCCCCCGTTTTTAAAGAAATTGCTTTTTTTGCTATTTCTATAACGGCATCGTCAGTAACTTCAAGTTCGCAATTATCCATTTTAATAAGTTTTTTGTATTGTTTTACTATTGCGTTTTTAGGTTCAGTCATAATCTTAACCAAAGCCTTTTCGTCAAGAGCATCAAGTGAAACGGTTATAGGAATTCTTCCAACAAATTCAGGAATTAAGCCGTATTTTGTTAAATCTTGCGGTTGAATATCGTTTAAAACGGATTTTTCACTATCGCCTTTAACTCTACCGCCAAATCCTAATGAAGAATTATCAATACGCTTTTCAATTATTTTATCAAGCCCTACGAACGCACCGCCGAATATAAAAAGTATATTAGTGGTGTCAATCCTTAATAATTCTTGTTGAGGGTGCTTTCTACCGCCTTGCGGTGGAACGGAAGCAATCGTACTTTCAATTATTTTTAAAAGTGCTTGTTGAACGCCTTCTCCCGAAACGTCTCTCGTAATAGAAACGTCTTCACTTTTTCTTGCAATTTTATCAACTTCGTCAATATACACTATACCCATTTGTGCTCGTTCAATATCGTAATCAGCATTTTGGATAAGTTTTAATAATATATTTTCAACGTCTTCGCCAACGTAGCCAGCCTCAGTTAAAGTAGTAGCGTCACTAACGGCAAAAGGAACGTTTAAGATTTTTGCCAACGTTCTTGCTAATAAAGTTTTACCAGAGCCCGTTGGACCTAAAAGTAATATATTACTTTTTTCAATCTCAGTATCGTCTTCTTCAATAACACCCGCCAAGCGACAATTTATTCTTTTGTAATGGTTATAAACCGCAACCGACAAAACTTTTTTTGCTTTATCTTGCCCAACGATATACTTATCTAATTCTTGTTTAATTTCTTGTGGTTTTTTAAGTTCAACCGTATCAGCGTTTTCAATATTTTCTTCTTCTTTTAAAATTTCATTGCAAATGCTTAAACAATCGTCACAAATATATAAACCGTTAGGACCAGCAACTAAACTTTTAGCATATTCTTTTGGCTTTCCGCAAAAAGCACAATTTTGTCCATTGTGTTTATTTTCAGTATTATTTGCCATTAAATCTCCTTAATTAACTATTCCTTGAACTATAAATTTTATCAATAAGACCATATTCAAGAGCCTCAGTTGCTGACATAAAATTATCTCTATCAGTATCTTTTTCTACTTGACTAATATCTTTATTAGAATTTTGTGCTAAAATTCTATTTAATTTGGCTTTAGTTTTTAAAATATGTTCAGCGTGAATTTTAATATCACTTGCTTGACCTTGAGCCCCACCAAGTGGTTGATGAATCATAATTTCGCTGTTAGGTAAAGAAAATCTTTTACCTTTTTTACCGCTTGAAAGCAAGAAAGCGCCCATAGATGCAGCCATACCTATACAAATAGTACAAACGTCACATTTAATATAATTCATAGTATCGTAAATTGCTAATCCCGCTGAAACTGAACCGCCTGGACTATTTATATAAATATAAATATCTTTATCAGGGTCTTTACTTTCTAAATATAAAAGTTGAGCAACAACCGTATTAGCAGTTGCATCATCAATTTCGCCTGATAGCATAATAATTCTATCTTCTAAAAGGCGTGAATATATATCGTAAGACCTTTCACCTTTGTTAGTTTGTTCTACGACCATAGGTATAAGTGCCATATGAATCCCCCTAAAAATTAGTCAATCGTGTTGTTTTTTGATAAGAAATCAAATACTTTTTCAACAACTACGCTATTTTCATAATATTGAATTTGGCGTTCGTTGAGACCTTTTTTGAATTCTTCAACGTCTTTATTTGATGCTTTTGCTTGTTCAGCGATTTTAGCATCAATTTCTTCTTGAGTTGCTTTGATTCCTTCTAATTCAATGATTTTATCTATAACAAGTTGAATTTTAACTTGTTCTTCTGCTTGTTTTCTATAATTTTCCCTAAACGCTTCCATTGTTTGATTAGTGTATTTAAGGTAATCTTCAAGTTTTAAACCTTGATACATCATTCTATATTCCATATCTTGACAAATACTATCAATTTGTCTTTCAATAAGTGCGTTAGGAATTTCAACTTGAGTATCTTCAGCAATCTTTTTAATAAGTTTATCTTCAGTTTCGTATTTAGCCTTTTTATCGTTAGCCTCTTGCATTTTCTTTTTAGTTTCAGCCTTGTATTCTTCTAACGTTGCAGTGCCGGTTGCATCTTTAATAAACTCGTCGTTAACTTCTGGTAATTCTTTAATTTTAATTTCGTGAAGTTTAACTTTAAAAACAGCGTCTTTACCCTTTAAGTTTTCAGCGTGATAATCTTCAGGGAATTTAACTAAAACGTCTTTTTCTTCGCCTATATTCATACCAACAACTTGTTCTTCAAAACCAGGTATAAATTGACCACTACCTAAAATAAGTTGTTGTTTTTCAGCAGTACCGCCGTCAAACTTAACACCGTCAACACTACCGCTATAATCGATAATAGTAATATCGCCACTCATAGCAGGTCTATCAGTTACTGCCGTTTCAGTAGAATTTCTTTGGCGTAAACGCTCAATTTCATCTTCAACGTCTTTATCGCTAACATTATACTCAACTTTGTCAATCTTTATACCCTTATAAGCACCGATTTTAACTTCTGGCTTTACAGGAACGATTGCAACCATAGTAATACCTTCTGCGCTAATGTTCTCAACGTCAATTTCAGGACGGTCAACAGGCTCGATAGTTGGTTCTTTATCTAAAATAGCATAGTAATGCTCTGGGAAAACGGTATTTATCGCTTCTTCGTATAAAATGCCTTCGCCGTATTGTTTTACTATTATATGCTTAGGAACTTTACCCTTTCTAAAACCAGGAACACTAAATCTACCTTTAATTTTTTGGTACGCCTTATCTTGTGCGTTTGCCCACTCTTCTTTATTAAGAGTTATTTTAATTTTTACAACTGACTTTTCGCCAGCTTCATAAGTATATTGCATAAAAATATCTCCTTAAACAATTTATTATTTTAATTCCTATATATTTTAGCAAAAATTAAACTTATTGTAAAGGTTTTATGATTATTATTTATATTTTAATTTACTTTTATTTATAATAAATGTATAATAATTGTAGATTTTATTCACTTTTAGGAGAAAAAACTATGCCACAAGATTTTTTTACGCTAAATAGATATATTCCAAGTTTAAAAAATAAACTTGTTGGTAGTAAAGTTAATAAAATTACCCAACCAACTAATGACGATATATTTTTAACTTTATATAAAGGCGAAGTTATAACTATTAACGTATCGGCAAATGCCACACTTTGTCATATATCAATATCAAATAACGAGTATGAAAATCCTATAGTAGCAACTAATTTTTGTATGTTACTTAGAAAACATTTATTATCAAGTGAAATTACAAACGTCAGTTTGGTTAACGAAGATAGAATTGTTAAAATAGATTTTTCTACTGAAAATGATTTTTCTTTAATAAATAACGTGAGTTTGTATCTTGAAATAATGGGTAAATATTCTAACGTGTTTTTAGTTATAGAAAATAAAATTATAGGCTCGTTAAAAAATATACCTATTTCGCTTGATGGAAAAAGAATTTCCTTATACGGCGCTAACTATACTTTACCCGAAAAGCAAGATAAATTGTCGCCTTATAATGTAAACAATATTGAAAGTGCGTTAAAAAACTATTATAGTCTTATAAATAAACAAGATTTAGCAAATTATATATATAAAACCTTTATAGGTTTTTCAAAACAAACCGCTGAAGAAATTGCTTATAGAATAGGCGAAAATAACGTTGAAAACGCAATTAAAATTTTTAATGATTTTATAAATGAAAAAGATAATCCCGTAATAATAAAAAGTGAACGAGTATATGACTTTTTTCCTTTCGACTACACCCATTTAGAAGGCGAAAGAATATATTTTAATTCATTACTTTCAGCACAAAGCGAATATTATGAAAACGTAGTAAAAAATAAAAGATTTATCACTTTGCAAACTACTTTAAACGCAAAAATTAACGCTTATGAAAATAAATTATTAAAAAAATTAACAATTTTAGAAGACAAAAAAAGACAATCCTTAGATTATGAAAAAAATAAAATTTTAGGTCAACTTATACTCGATAACGTTTATTTAATTAAAAAAGGCGATAAAAAAATTGCCGTTATAAATTATTATGATGAAAACTCAAAAAGTATAGAAATACCGCTTGATGAAAGTTTAACTCCGCCTCAAAATGCTCAAAAATACTTTAAAAAATACTCTAAGCAAAAAAAATCGCTTGAGTATTTATCACCGCAAATTGATGAAATTACGAGTGAATTAGATTACTCTCAAAATATAAAAAACTGCTTAAAAAATGCGGAAACTCTTAACGATTTAATTGAAATTGAAGAAGAGTTGACATACGAAAAAATTATTTTGCCAAATAAAACGGCGGTTAAGAAAAACTCTAAGAAAAAACAATTTAATTATAGACGTTACGAAGTTGACGGCTACACTATTTTATGTGGAAAAAATAATATTCAAAACGACGCTTTAACCTTTTCAAGCGATAAGTTTGATTTATGGTTACACGTTAAAAATTACCACTCTTCACACACTATAATAAAAAATAAAGGGCAAGATATTCCAGATAAAATAATACAAATTGCAAGTAGCATATGCGCATATTATTCTACTTGTAAAAACGGCGACAAAATAGCCGTTGATTACACTTTAAAAAAGTTTGTAAAAAAACAACCTAATTCTAAATTAGGAAGTGTTATTTACACAGATTATAAAACTATTTTAGTTACGCCAAATAGTTATGAAGAATATTTAAAAAATTAAAAAACTTGCAACATTTTGCAAGTTTTTTTAATTTCTAAATTCAACTTTTAAAACGGTTTTCTATTTAAAGAAATTTCTTTGCCGTTTAAATAATTTAACAAACTATTTTCATTAAATTTAAAGGCTATTTTATACGCACAAAGCCTTTGATGGCTTGCTTTAAATTGCCTATTTATTTTTTCTTTACCATATTTGCCGTCCCCTATAACAAAGTGACCGTAATAGGATAAATGCGCCCTTATTTGATGTGTTCTACCCGTATATAACGTTACTTCTAAAATGGTACTTTCATTTAGTCGCTGTAAAACTTTACACCCCGTTTTAACGGTGAGAGAATTTTCAACTTTATTTTTATAAATTTTAACAATGCTTTTATCTTTGTCTTTAACTAAAAAGTCTTCTAAAACTAATTCATCTTTATCAAAATTGCCGTAAACTTCGGTAATATATTTCTTTTGAATATCCCCTTTTTTAAATGCTTTTAATAGTTCTTTTTCACTTTTTTCGTTTAAGGCAAACACCATAAGTCCCGTAGTATTAGTGTCAAGCCTATGAACTGCTACTAACGTAGGGTAACTCTCTTTTATATCATTTAAAATTGATAAATAATCTTTTTTTACAGGCTTATCAATTACTAAGATATTCTCGTCAACGTACACAATATTAGGTTGATTTTTTACAATCTCAATAGTAGTATAAACGTCAATTTTATCGCCAACGCTTAGGTCAATATCTTTACTTACTCTTTTGCCGTTTACTTTAATATCTTTATTTTTAATAAGTTTTAATATTTGAGAATATTTTATTGAATTATTAAATTTTTCTTGTATAAACTTTATAAGTTTTTGATTTTTTTCTACAATAAAACTATACATACTTTTCACTATAAAAAATTGGCGATATCAATCGCCAATTTTTTTATCTATCTTCTTCTTCGATTTTTGCACTTTTATTACTTGGCTTAATGAATAATAAGCACAATATTGCAACAAATGAAACAAACGATATGCAAAGTAAAACAAATGGTAACGTATTTACCTTAATCCACTCAGCAAAACTTGTTTTGTATTTAGGAGTAGTAGGTTCGCTTAAAACTGAAATTACTAAACTTTCTGCTGAAACAACTTCGTTATCGTAATTATCTTCTACTTCAAGAACAACTTTATAATATCCTATTTTAGTTGGAGTAAATTTCATATTGATAGCATCAAAACCATCTTCAACTACTTCCCAGTTGGCTACGCTTGCATCATTTTCATCATAACTTTGAGAATACATTAAAGTATAAGTTTCTTTAACCTCATTTCCCGTTACGTTAAACGTGCTAATCGTATAAGATAAACCAACGTAACCGTTTTCTTGGCTTTTACCTTTATATTCTACGGTTGGCTTATATTGAGTTACGTCACTTGCATCACCACCAACTTCAAAAGTAAACGTAGGTATTACAAATTCATAACCATCAATTTCACTTGCTTCAACTTTCGTATCTTCGTCATCTTTTAAAGTGTATTTATATTCTCCGTTTTCATAAACGGCAACAACTTCGGCACTACCTTTTTTAGCCCTGTATAAACCATCTACTGATACGCCACTAACTGGAGTACCGTCTAAAAGCATACCGTCAACAACCTCAACTAAACCATCGTTTAAAATTGAAAATTTAACGTCATCATAAATAACGTCACTTTCTAACGTTACGTAGAATCTGTATTTACCAGCAAGCGTTGTTGAGAAAGATAACTCTGTAGAAGTATTTTCAATGCTTATAGTTGATTTAACCGCATATTCCTTAGACCCAGGCGCAACAACGTAAAGTTTTTTCTCATATTGCCTAAAGCCTAATGAAGTTGTATCTATAAGAGCCTCAAATTCTTGCATAGGAATAGTAAAAGAGTCCCCTGCATTGATGATATTTTCATTTTCGTCATTTTTATATACGTCTTCTAACGCTGTAATAAAAGCATCATAATTTTGACCACTTGAAACGTATGAAGGCTTAGTTAAATTAGCACTATTATTCGTTACGTGAATTTGTTGTTCGTGTTTAATTTCCGTATCTTTAACGCTCGTTGTAATAACGTAATTATTTTCAACGTTTTTGAAAACTAAAATAACGTAACCGTTAGTATATCTTACGTTAGTAACGTTTTTGCTTATAGTTTTATCTTCTTCTCTTTCAATAACACCATAGCCGTAAATAACTTCTTCAGTTGTTTCCCCGTCAAGTTTAACTTTAATAATAACGGTACCTGATTCTGCACTTTTAATTTCATCAGAAGTGTAATACATATATTCAGTACCGCTTAAAATCGTTGCCGTTTGACTAGCCTTAACCTCACTATTACTTAGTAAAGTAATAGGCAAGAAAGCAAAACAAAGAATTATTATAAGAATTTTATAGATATGTTTTTTAAGCATTGCATACTGCTATAAGTTAAAGGCATAAAATGCCGTTTTTATCATTATACTTTATTTATTTTACTATTTATATATCTTTTTGTCAATAATGTTGTGTTAATTTTTTTAGTAATTTTGAATTTATTTTGTGTTTTTTGCTTTATTATGACAAATTTTATCGTTAACACATTTTATTCAAAAAGAATATTATGTATTAAAACTATAAGAAGTTAAATCTTTTGCTAATGCAAAATCTTTGCGGAATATACGTTTTATGCAAAAATATGATTATTTTTGACACTTTTATTCGAATAGTTTTGCGAACTCACAATTGTTAAATATTATGGAATACTTTTTTTTACTTATAACTTCGCTTTCGGTAAGTATTGATTCTTTTTTTTCAGGACTTTCCTTATCATTAAAACGCTACAATAAAATAAAAGTGATTTTTATCGTTGCTATAACGGTATTTTTAATGTGTTTTACGTGTGCAAAATTAGGAAGCACCGCAAGTAGCGTTATCAAAACCTACTCTTCACTCGTTGGCGGTTTAATTTTAATAATAATATCTTTTAGCGACACGTTAAAAAATAAACAACCTATAAAAACTTTATTAAACAAAACAAGTAACGGCAACTTATTTTACGAGGCTTTTTTAATTGGATTTTCAATAGGTCTTGACGGCGCGTTAGGTTGTATGATGTTAACAATTTTAGGATTTAATTACTTACTTGTTACAGCGTTAATAACTTTTATGCACGTTATACTATTATTATCTTCTTTTATCGTTTCTAATATTTTTGCTTTTGAAAAAAATTATATCATAGATATAATCCCTTCATGTATTTTGTTTATTTTAGGCATTATTAAACTTTTAGAATATTAAAAAAATCTCAAAATAATTTTGAGATTTTTTTTATTATAACGATAAATTAACTGCAACGGAAGTATCAAACAATTTCCAAGGAACTAAATCTTTTGGCGGTTCAGTTTTAAAAACTAATCGCTCTTTAGTTACGGGGTGAGTAAACGATAAAGAAGTAGCAAATAACGCCAACTTTCCTTTAACTGCGTTTTCGCCACCATAACGCATATCGCCATATACCGGATAGCCTAAATGCGATAATTGCACTCTTATTTGATGCGTTCTACCCGTATGTAAAGTTACTTCTACAAAAGATAGTCCGTTTTTTTCTTCTAAAACTTTATAATCAAGTTTTGAAAATTTAGCGCCTTCAACCGTTTCGCCACAAACGTAAACGATATTATTTATAGGATTTTTCTTTAAATAATTAGTTAAAGTTTGTTGTTTTTTAGGTAAAGTACCTACTAAAACGGTATGATATTTCTTTTGAAAATCACCGTTTTTAATTTGCGCAGATAACCTTTCAGCCGATTTTGAAGTTTTAGCAAAAACCATAATACCGCCCGTTGGTCTATCCAACCTATGAACTAAACCTAAATATACGTTACCCGGTTTATTATCTCTAACCTTTATCATCTCTTTTAATGCTGTAAGTAAATCTAAATCTTTACTGCTATCTTCACAAGACGGCATATTTTGAGGTTTTAAAACTACGATTATATGATTATCTTCGTGTAAAATTATTAAATCTTCCATAATTCTTCCTTTAATTTTTACTTTTCCAAATTCCCGAGCAACCGCAAGGTAAAGCAATTCCCTCATCAGTAGGCAAGCCAACCTCATAACTTTCAACTTCGCCGTCAAAATCTTTTAACGCTAAAGAAATAATGTTATTTAATACTTGTGGCTGTAATCCCGTAGTGTAACTGTTTATTAAAAAGAATAAAGGGTTATCGCTTAAAACTTTAACGCAAGTATTAACTAAATTATAAAGTTCATCTTCGATTTTCCACATTTCGCCATTAGGTCCTCTACCATAACTTGGAGGGTCCATAATAATGGCATCGTATTTTTTGCCCCTTTTAATTTCTCTTTGAACGAATTTTAAACAATCGTCAATAATAAACCTAACCGTTCCTTCCCCAACCTTAGAAAGTCTACAATTTTCGCCTGCCCTTTCTACCATACCTTTAGAAGCGTCAACGTGGCAAACGCTTGCCCCCGCTTTTAATAAGGCAACCGTTGCTCCGCCCGTATACGCAAAAAGGTTAAGCACTTTTATAGGTCTATTAGCCTTTTTAACAAGTTCAGTCATAATATCCCAGTTGACTGCTTGCTCTGGAAATAATCCCGTATGCTTAAAACCCATAGGTTTTATTAAAAATTTAAGTTCGCCATAGCAAATAGTCCACTCGTCTGGAAATCTTTTTTTAATATTCCACTTACCGCCACCTTTATCACTTCTACAATACTTAGCGTTTAAAGAAGGATAATTTTCCATATCAACGTCAGTTTTCCAAATAACTTGAGGGTCTGGACGAAGAAGTTTTACCCCTTTCCAGTCTTCAAGTTTATATCCTGAACCCGTTGCTATAATGCGATAATCTTTCCACTTATTAGCGATTTTCATTTAGCACTTTTCAATCCCGATAATAATTTTTCCGTTGTCAATTTCCCAAGTCTTAACGTATCCACGCTCTGCCGTTGACTTAATAAGATTTTCGCATAAAACGACTTTTTTAATTTGTTCAGCCCTTTCTTCTAATACTAAAGCCACGTTGCCGTCAGCCTCATAAGTAATATTGATGCGGTCGGTAACTTCAAAGCCTGCTTCTTTTCTCATTGTTTGAATTTTAGAAATAATTTCTCTTTCAACACCTTCTAAAAGTAACTCTTTAGTTATGTTAACGTCTAAAACAACGGTTAAACCTTTATCGCTTGCCGATACGAAACCTTCCATACTTTCAGAAGAAATAAGTAAATCGTCAATAGTAAACTCAATATCAGCGCCATCTAAATTAACCTTGTAAACTTCGCCGTTTTTTACAGTTTTAACAACTTCACTTGCGTTACAAGTTTCTAAGAATTTTCTAATCGCTCCAAGTTTAGCCCCGTATTTAGGACCTAACGTTTTAAGTTGTGGTTTAATTTTATAAGTAACGAACTTTTCAGCATCTTCAAGTAATTCAACGTCTTTAACGTTAAGTTCATCTCTTGCAATTTCTAAAAGTTGATTATTTAAAGTAAGTCTTCTTTCAGTTATAACGTAAAGTTTAGAAAGTGGTTGTCTATTTTTAATATTAGAAGCGTTACGAGATGCTCTACCTAAAACAACTATTTCTAAAATTTCATCCATACCCTTTTCTAATACGCTATCTACCATACTTTCATCTTTTTTAGGGAAGTCGCAAAGATGAACGGAAATAGGAGCGTCTTTAAAGAAGTTAGGAACTAAATTGTTATACATAGTTTCACTTATAAACGGAACGTATGGTGCAGAAAGTTTACATAAAGTTACTAAAATTGTGTATAAAGTAGTATAGGCTGAAATTTTATCATCAGTCATTTCTTTACCCCAATATCTTTCTCTGCCCCTTCTAATGTACCAGTTAGATAAATCGTCTACGTATTCTTGTAAATACCTTGAAGTTTCAAAAATTTGATAATTATCTAAACCTTTATCAATTTTTTCAATTAAAGTGTTGAGTTTAGATAACGCCCACTTGTCCATAAGTGAAAGTTTACACTTTTTAATATCGTAATTTGCTGGATTATATTTATCAATATCAGCGTATAAAACGAAGAAAGCGTAAGCGTTCCAAAGCGTACCTATGAACTTTCTTTGTGCTTCCGATACGGCTTCAGGATAGAACCTTGATGGTAGCCATGGATTTGAACCGGTATAGAAATACCACCTTACAGCGTCAGAGCCTTGATTATCTAAAACAGTCCAAGGGTCTACAACGTTACCTATATGCTTAGACATTTTAATACCGTTTTTATCATTAACGTGACCTAAAACGATACAGTTGTTAAACGGCGACTTTTTAAATAAAATAGTTGAAATAACAAGTAAAGTATAAAACCACCCTCTCGTTTGGTCAACCGCTTCACTAATAAAGTCTGCTGGGAATAATTTTTCAAATAATTCTTTATTCTCAAACGGATAGTGAAGTTGAGCAAAAGGCATTGAGCCAGAGTCAAACCAACAGTCTATAACGTCTTTAACCCTACGCATAGTGCCACCGCACTCACATTTAAAGGTTGGTACGTCAATATAAGGTCTATGAAGTTCAATATCCCCTTCAATACCACATAAATCTTTAAGTTCTTGCTTTGAACCTATCGTGTGGACTTTTTCACATTTATCACAAGTCCAAACAGGAAGTGGCGTTCCCCAATATCTTTCACGAGAAATACCCCAGTCGATAACGTTTTCAATAAAGTTACCCATTCTACCCGTTTTGATAGTTTCAGGCATCCAGTTAACTGAATTGTTTGACTTAATTAAATCTTCTTTAACCGCCGTTGTTTTAATAAACCAACTACTTCTTGCATAGTAAATAAGCGGAGTATTACAACGCCAGCAGAAAGGATAACTATGCGTAAATTCTTTAACGGCAAAAAGTAAATTTCTCTTTTGAAGGTCGCTTATGATAACTTTATCGGCATCTTTAACGAATAAACCTGCAATTTCGCCACACTCACTCGTCATTTTACCGCTTGTATCAACTAAATTTACAAAAGCAATATCGTATTTTTTACATACCCTTGAATCGTCTTCACCAAATGCTGGAGCGTTATGAACGATACCCGAACCATCTTGTAAGGTTACGTAGTCGTCAACAATACAAATAAATGCTTTTTTATTTTTTTCAATAGCCGTTGAAGTGTAATCGAATAAAGGTAAATATTCAGTATATTCGTAGTCTTTACCCGTTTTTGTAGATAGTATTTCATAGTTTTCAAAAAGACTGCTTGCTAAATCTTCTGCTAAAACGTAAATTTCGCCACTTTCAACTTTAATTTCAACGTACTTTGCATTAGGATTAAAACATAAAGCCACGTTTGAAGGAAGAGTCCAAGGAGTTGTAGTCCACGCTAAGAAATATTTGTTTTCTTCGCCTTTAACTTTGAATTTAACGAATACTGATTTTTCAGTAACGTCTTTATAGCCTTGCGCTACTTCGTGTGAAGATAAAGCAGTTCCGCATCTTGGACAATATGGAACGATTTTATAACCTTTATAGAGTAAACCTTTTTTCCAAATTTCTTTTAACGCCCACCACTCCGACTCAATATAATCATCGTGATAAGTAACGTAAGGATTGTCCATATCACACCAATAGCCTAAGCGGTCACTCATAATTTTCCACTCGGTTGTGTATTTGAAAACGCTATCTTTACATTGTTTAATAAAAGGCTCTATGCCGTATTTTTCAATATCTTGTTTGCCGTCAAGCCCAAGTTTTTTCTCAACTTCAAGTTCAACGGGAAGACCGTGAGTATCCCAGCCTGCTTTTCTTAAAACGTGTTTACCTTTCATTGTTTGATATCTTGGAATAATATCTTTCATAACACGAGTTAACACGTGGCCTATATGTGGCTTACCATTAGCTGTTGGAGGGCCGTCATAGAAACAAAATTCTTCTCCACCTTCATTTTTCTTAATACTTTGCTCGAAAATTTTGTTAGTTTCCCAAAATTCTATAATTTCTTTTTCCCTTTGTACGAAATTTAGATTTGTTTCAACTTTTTTATACATAAATTACCTCACATAAAACAATTATCGTTAAAATAAAAAAGGGCTATTCGCTTAGAGACGAATAAACCCGCGGTACCACTCTTTTCACGCCTTTAATAAAATAAACGTGCAACTTAATATCGTAACGAGATAAACGGAAAAGCCTACTATTAGTTCAGCCCTCAGCATAAGAAAGGATTCGTTATATAACTTACTACTGCCGAGTTTCACCAGCCCCGTACTCTCTTTTTATAGACGTTATATAACCTATTTTCTATTATCGCCTTTAAATAAAAGTAATATTTTAGTATATTTTAGCAAATAAAACAATTTAAGTAAAGCAAATTAGGCTAATTTATTGTTATAAATTATTTTTGTTTATTTAAATACTTGATATTTTTGCTTTTTTATAGTAAAATTAACTTGCTGTGCTAGGTGGGGAGTTAGCGGTGCCCTGTACTTGCAATCCGCTACAGCAAGGCTGAATGCCCTTCTCGATTTTGTTTATGGAAGGCTGAATAAAATAAGTGGCGTTGATGTTAAGGTCTTATGCAATGAAACGCTGTGAACCGTGTCAGGATAGGAATATAGCAGCACTAAGCAGTTTATTTTGTGTGCCATAAGGAAACTTTGACGGAGCAAACTGTTTTGTGACCGCTTCGGTATACACTAACAAAAAGGGATGCACAGTAACTTTTAAAGGAGAAGGGTTTTAGATTTCTAAAACTCTTTTATAATATTATGCAAAACACTATAAATAGAATTTTTAACGAAATTAAAAACGGAAACAATTTTGGCGAAAAAGTAACGCTAATAGGCGCTACTAAATTTGTTGATATTGAAAAAATAAACGAAGCAATTTCTTTTGGTTTAACTGATATAGGCGAAAACAAAGCGCAAGAATTTAGAGATAAATTTGATAAAGTTTTGCCTTGTAATTATCATTTTTTTGGTAGACTTCAAAAAAATAAAGTTAAATATTTAGTTGGTAAGGCTTGTTTAATTCACAGTGTTGACAGTTTAGATTTAATTAGTGAAATTGATAGAAAAAGTAAAGAATTAAACGTAAAAACTAATGTACTATTAGAAGTAAATATGGGCGAAGAACAAAAAGGTGGATTTGAAGTTAGTAAATTAGAGAATATACTTAGTAATATGGTTAATTACCCAAACGTTTTAGTTAAAGGTTTAATGGCTGTTATGCCTAATTTAGAAGATGAATTAGAGTTAAAATTAAAGTATCAAGATTTACGCAAAATTTACGATGAATTCAAAGAAAAATACAATTTTGAATTCTTGTCGGCAGGTATGAGTAACGACTATAAAATTGCAATAGAAAACGGCTCTAATATGATAAGAATAGGCACTTTAATTTTTGGTAGTAGGTATTAAATTTGAGTATTGCGATAAATAGTCAAGGCACGAAAGATATTAAAAGTTTTTTCATTAAAAATTTATCAAATATTGAAGAAGTATTAACTTATATAAAACAAAATCCCGCAATAATAAATATCAGTTCATTAAACTCTACTTTAAAGCAAAGGGTTATAGATATTATTACCGGCGCAATATATATGTGCAACTTAAACATATGCCCACTTGATAAAGATAATTATTTAATAATAAAAAAAGATTGTTAAAACCGCTTTTTTATAGCGAGATTTTAACAACCAAATAAACGTTAAAGCCGAAATTGTTCGTTCAATTTCGGCTTTTTATTACATTTAAATTATTCCACGTCAAGATTTTCAAATAAAAACATATCGTTATCTAAAAATTCAAGCACCGTCATACCAAAACCATTTGCTAAACGCAAAACGGTTGAAAAAGTTACCGTTTTACTTTTACCGCTCATAATCCATTGCATATGCCCGTGTTGAATACCTGAAAGTTGCTCTAAACGATACTGAGTCATTTTCTTTTCAGCAAGTAAGTTAATTATTCTTTTTGCCACAGCATCATTAACAGTCATTTTTATCCCCTCGAAAAAATAATACGGAAAAATTATTCCCTAAAAACAAAAAAATGATTTTATTTGCTTCTTTTAAACAATTCAAGTAACCAGTTTTTACTTTCGTTTAAAAACTCGTTATCGCTATCTTTAATATCTTCATACATCTTTTTAGCACATTTTAAAAGTAAATCGTAATTTACAGGTTTAACTTTAGGTACGAGTTTTTTGTAGTTATCATAACAAATTTTATTTAAAATTTCTTTTGATAAGCCAAGACCTTTAATATCCATACCCCCAAAATTAGGTAAATGAAACTCGTTTCTATCGTGAGAAAGAGCACTCCATACAAGTTTATTAAGACCTATATTACCTTCGTCACTTTTAATGTTATTGCAATCCGTTCCAAAAATTATTCTATCTTGATATTTTACAAAAAAGTCGTGCCATTTATCAATATCTTTTGAAAAATTGAAATACATCGTTTTACCAGGCGTAAGGTCGAAACTAACGTTAGGATAAGTATTAAATATTCTTTCACACTCTTTAATATCTGCTGAAAGAAAAGCAAAGTGTGCAAAAGTCATCCTTAAATTAGGGTTTTTATTTAACCTTGCATACGCTTGGTCGTAAATTTCTTGTTTTTTAGGATAACCTTCTAAAAATAATCCCCAATGGCGTTTTATTTCATTTTCCGTTAACTCTCTTGGTATCCAGTAACGCTCGTCATCATTTAAATGAACTACAATGGGTATATTATTTTCTTCTAAATAGTTAAACATAGCGTCATAACGGCTATCGTCTATTCCGTGACCAAGTGTTTTTACGGTGTGAGCGCAAAACATAAGTTTAATTCCGTCACAACCTAAATCCATCAACGTTTTAACTTGTTCTTCATAAGGAATATCTTTATAAATATCGTCTGGCTTTCCATCATAACCAGGCATATTATGTATCATACCAAAAACTGAAATATTGATTTTTTTGTAGTTTTTCTTCCAGTAAAGCGCTGAAAGATTGTAACAAAGAGCCCTATACGTTAAGCAGTTTAAAGTTGTATCGGTAACACACTTTGAAACAACGTCTAAATAATGCTCGCAAACGTCAAAATCAACGTTTGACATATGAATATGCATATCACAAAACTTTTCTAAATTATGATTTTCCATATTTTCACCTTTTAATTAAAATTTATTTACTAATTGCAGTACCGTAGTAATCAACCATATAAAGTTCAGTATTTTTGTTGATTGTAAGCAACATTTTATCGTCTTTAAAGTTTACGTTTATAAAAAGTTCGCCTTTATAAATATCTACAACTTTAATTTGCAATATCATATTTTGCTCTCTTGACCAACTAAGCATATTTAATACGTCATAACCTTTGTGATATGGCGTATGCACTTGCTTTCCGCTATAAATTTCAGGAAACTCGTCTTTAATAAACTCTTCGTAACCAAATTTAAGTTTAAATACTCCACGAGCGTTTTCATAATTAAACACGCAATAATCTTTTTCAAAATCAAATTGTACCCATTTAAATCCCATAGCGTTATCATTAAGTTCAAACTTTTTGCCGTTTATAACCTTTTCATAATCACTATGTGCTTCACCATAGCCTGTAGGAGTTTCCCAACTTTCTAAAATACTATTTAATTTATCAAAACTTTCTTTATCTTCTTCAAGCGGTGTATCACTTGCACTTTCGTATATATCCATTAGCATATCGTATATCATATTTCTTGCATAATTATCGTAATTTGACATAAATATTGCATTATATACGAGCATTAAATTTTTAAGTGGCAAACAATGTACTTGTTGACCGAGCATACCGTGCATTGCAAAACCCTTTTCTTCTATCCAAATTTGATAACCGTAACCAGTCGTGCTAATCGTTGTGGCTGAGAACGTTGCATTGTCGGCAATTTTTGAAGTGGCTTTTTGCATATAGTCGTAAGGAAGCAATTGCTCGCCGTTAAATTTACCTTTATTTAAAATAAGGTTACCTATTTTTGCAAAATCTATAGTAGTTGTCAATACGCCACTTGCTCCCCAACTATATCCATCAGGACTTTTAATACACTCAATATCTTTAGATACGCCTATTTTATCAAATTCAGGTCTTAAATACTCTAAAAAAGTCATACCCGTAACTTTTTCAACGATTACGTCAAGTAAATACGATGCAGAAGAATTGTATCTAAAAAGCATACCGTTAGGATAATCGGTTTCGCTAACGAACGAAGATTTAGCCCAATCCGATTTCCATTTACCGTAAGTTGTAGAAGGCAAGCATATACGCATTGATAAAGCATCTTCAATAGTGGCCTTAGCAAATTCTTCTTTGCAAATATCTTTATATTCAGGAAAATAATCAACTAATTTATCAGTTAATTTAATTTTACCCTCGCCATAAAGTTTACCTATTGCAAGAGATACAAGTGTTTTTGAACAAGAATATATTCTATGAATAAAATCTTTAGTTATAGGTTTACAGTAGCCTTCGCTGATAACTTTATCATTTCTAACAAGCACAAAACTTTGCATTCCAAACTTATGCTTTTTAATCGTTTCTATAAAGTTAATAATCTTTTTAGATGAAATTCCTTGACTTTCAGGCGTCACTTTTTGAAAATAATTATCCATAATTCCCTCATTTTGCGTTAATTAAATTTAATTTAACACGTATTTTTAATTGTCTAAAATATTATATCACATTAAAATTTTAATGTAAATATCAACTACTAAAATTTATTTCATTTTAAAAACTTTTTAATTTATTTAATAATAACGTAAATATTCTTAATTTTTTAAAAGTTTCTTACTATAAACATTTACGATTTTCATATAAAAAAAAGATTATTGAAACCCAATAATCTTTTTTGAATTTATTTAGAAAAATGCCCGTTTTTCAATGCTTCAAGCATGATAATAGCGCTACTTGCATTTGTTGCAAGTGGAATAGACTGAACGTCACAAAGTCTTAAAAGTGCTGAAACGTCAGGCTCGTGTGGTTGCGCTGTTAAAGGGTCTCTTAAAAATATAATTAAATTAAGTTCGCCGTTAGCAAGCATAGCGCCTATTTGTTGGTCTCCACCAAGTGGACCGCTTTTCATTCTATGTATAGGTAGTCCCGTTTCGCCCATTATTAAAGTGCCCGTTGTACCTGTTGCATATAGTTCGTGATTTATTAAAATATCTTTATATTGTTTTGCTATTTCAATAATTTCGTTTTTCTTTTTGTCGTGTGCAATCAATGCTATTTTCATAATTTACCTCTTAATCTTCATATCCGTTAGGATTATTTATTTGCCATCTTAAAGCGTCTTGACACATATCGTCAAGTGTTTTTTGCGCCTTAAAACCTAAAAGTTCATATGCTAAAGTAGGGTCGGCATAACACTCGGCGATATCGCCCGCTCTTCTTTCAACTATTTCGTAAGGAATATCTTTCCCAAACGCTTTTGAAAAGGCTTTAACCATATCAAGTACGCTATATCCAACGCCCGTACCTAAATTTACTATGAATAAACCGCTATTAGTTAATAATTTTTTAACGGCAAGAACGTGACCAACGGCAAGGTCGACTACGTGAATAAAATCTCTAACCCCCGTACCGTCTTTCGTAGGATAATCGCCACCAAATACCCTTAAACAAGGAAGTTTACCTATTGCAACCTTAGTTATATATGGACATAAATTGTTAGGTATTCCATTAGGGTCTTCACCTATCGTGCCCGATTCGTGAGCACCAACCGGATTAAAGTATCTTAATATTGCAATATTAAAATCTTTATCGGCTTTTGCAACGTCTTTTAAAATATATTCAATAAATAATTTGGTGCTACCATATGGATTTGTTGTTGAAAGTGGAAAATCTTCTTTTATAGGTACTGATTTAGGATTACCATAAACAGTTGCCGAAGATGAAAATACTAAATTTTTACAATTAAACTCTCTCATAACGTTAACGAGTGAAATTAACCCACCTATATTATTGTCGTAATATTCTAAAGGTTTTTCAACAGATTCGCCAACCGCTTTATAGCCGGCAAAATTGATAACCGCATCAATCTTATGATTTTTGAAAATTTTTCTTAAAGCGTCTTTATCTAAAATATCGTTTTCATAAAAAGTGATTTTTTTATTGACGATTTTTTCAACACGTTTAACCGCTTCATATTTACTATTGTTTAAATTATCAATGATAACTACTTCATATCCTGCTTTTATAAGTTCAATTGTAGTATGCGAGCCTATATATCCCGCGCCACCTGTGACAAGTATTGTTTGCATAATTTCTCCTTTTATTAAAAATATTATATCAAAATAAACTTTTTTTAGCAATAGATTTTAACTTAAATTATTAACTTACGTTAATTTGTTGTGTAATCGTTTAAAATTTACACATATTATATATTATGAAAACTATCGTATTAACGGGAGGCGGAACGGCTGGTCATTGTATACCACACTTTTCTATACTTCCCTATTTAAAAGAAAATTTTACTAACGTTTATTATATAGGCTCAAAAACGGGTATTGAAAAAAAATTAGTTAGCGAAAAAAATATACCTTATTTTGAAATTCCTTCAGTAAAACTAAAAAGAAAGTTTTGCTTAGACAATTTTTTAATTCCATTTAAACTTTTAAAAAGTGTGAACGAAGCGAAGAAAATTTTAGAAAAATTAAAACCTAACGTGGTATTCTCAAAAGGCGGTTACGTTTCGTTACCCGTTATTTTAGCAAGTAAAAAATTAAATATTCCCGTTATTATACACGAAAGTGATTATTCAATGGGTTTAACTAATAAAATATCAACAAAATACGCAAAAAAAGTTTTAACGAGTTTTGACGTAGACTTTAAGATAAAAAATCAAGAAGTCGTAGGCCCACCGCTTTTAGAAGAATTATTTTCAGTTAGTAAAGAACAAGCATTAAACTATTACAATATTAAAACTAATAAGCCTATTTTACTAATTACGGGCGGTTCACTTGGTGCAAAAGCCATAAATAAAGCCATTTTAGACAATTTAGATGGTTTGTTAACAAAGTTTACTATATTTCATATAGTAGGCAAAGGAAATTTAACAAATATAAACAAAAAAGATTACTATCAAGTTGAATTTACCAAAATGCAATATGCGTATAATTTGGCTGATATTTGCATATCAAGATGCGGGTCAAACACGGCTTTTGAACTTATGGCTTTAAAAATACCCACTTTATTTATTCCGCTACCAAAAAGCGAATCAAGAGGCGACCAAATAGATAACGCACTTTATTTTAAAAGCAAAAAACTTTGTAGAGTTTTAATGCAAGAAGATATAAATTTATTAAAAAATGAAATTTTTGCCTTATATAATAGTAAAGATTACTATATAAATAATTTAACTAATTCAAACGTTAAAAACGGAAATAAAAAAATAGCGAAAATACTTAACACGTTTTAAGTATTTTCGCTAAACTTTCAGTTTATTTATTTAAATATTCTTTTAATAATTCGATTGCGTTTACCGGCTTATATTTTTTATTTATTTCTAAATTGTATTTTTTAGCAACTAAATCTATTAAATATTTAGCGTTACGCATTGCTCTTTCCGACTTAATTCTTAATAATACAGGAACTTCTTTGTAGCAATTCCTATCAGAAACGTCTTTACATTTAAGCCTTGATTCAACTTCATTTATATCAAGATTTAAATACAATTTTAAAGATTTTCCTGACGTAGCAAGTTTAAATAATTGAAGCCTACCCATATTAAAACTATCATAGTTATTAGAAATTCTTGATTTAACTTTTTTATATGATAATATTATATTTTTAAGTTCAGTATATCTATTTAAAATAATAGGCTCTTGTTCAAGTATTTTTTGAGCAAACTTTTTATCTTCATACACAACTTTAATAGGCGCTATGGCTGAAAAAATAATATCGCTTACACTCGTAGTATCAACTATACTATCACTAAACGTATGACTTTCAACTTCTATAGTAGGTTCTTCTTCATCGAATAATGATTCTTCACTAACGGTATTTAATTTAACGGGCTCACTAAACGATAAACTTTCTTCTTGTAAAGTAACGCCTTCATCTTCTTCAACTTGCGTAGGCAAAGTAAGTTCTTCTTCACTTAAAGTAACTTGCTTTTCATCAAATAAAACTTCCGTTTCAACGTCAGTAGTTATTTCTTCTACCTTTACAGGCTCACTAAACGATAAACTTTCTTCTCTTACCCCGTTGTATTGTTGTTCGTGCACCGAACCTTTTTTTGACGTTGGTTTAACCGGCTCAGCATACGCTAAATCTTCTGCTGGTGAAAAATTAAATAAAGGCTCTTCATCAACGCCTTTTTTATTATTATCAATTATTGTTTTATCTTCA
>JAZONZ010000011.1:0-9922 GCA_045654765.1 Christensenellaceae bacterium | reverse complement strand
CAAAGTATAGTATAATAAATAAAAATTTATATGAATAAATTTATGCAAAGGAGAAAATTATGAGTATCGTAAAAAACGAACCGAAAATCAAAGTAAAACTTTTACAAAAAATAAGAGAACAATTAGAGCATAGGGCTTTATGGCTATATTTATTGTGTGACGAGGCTAAAAAAAGGGGATTAGACCCTAAGGAATTTGCAAGTGACGCTATTAAAAGGTGTGGGCATATTCACGGGGATAACTTAGTAGAAAAAGGCGGTACGGATAGTTTAAAAGGCTTAAAAAAGACTTTATTTACAAAAGCGGCACAATGGGTTTTTGAAATGAAAGTATTAGAGTCTACTGATGATAAGTTGTCGTTAGATTTTAGTTATTGTCCGTTAGTAAAGGCTTGGCAAAAAGCAGGCTGTACTGACGAGGAAATTGCTATGCTTTGCGATATTGCAATGTGTGGAGATAACGGCATAGGCGAAAAATATGGAAGTGTTTTAGATTTACCTAAATGTATAGCAAAAGGCGATGACGTTTGCTCGTTAAGGTATCGTAAAGTTGTTAAAGAGGATTAAGTATGAATAACGAGTATAATTATAAATTAGATATAAATTCTCGTTTATGTGATAATAATTGTAAAATAAAATTTGATAGTGTTTTAGAAATTTTTCAAGATGCAACTAACTTTCACTCGTATATAATGGGTATTGATAAAGATAGTTTAATTAAGTCGTCAAATGCCTTTTTCGTACTTACAAAATTAAGGTTTTCTATTAGTCAAGACGTGTTTTTTAACGATACTATAAGCGTACGCACTTGGCCACTTCAAATAAGTTCACCTATTAGGTTTAATAGGGAATATCAAATACAAAAAGGCGGATATAGTGCGATAAACGGGCATTCTGAGTGGTGTGTTTTAGATTATGAAACAAGGCAATTAAGAAAAATAAGTTCAGTAAAATATCCAAAAGAGTTAATACATAATATCGAAAAAAGTGACGATAAAAGTTTTAATAGTTATGTGAAAATTGATAGAGGCGAAAAAGTGTATACGCATAAAGTTAGGTATACCGACTTAGATTTTAACAATCACACAAATAACGTAAGTTACGTTAAAATGGCGTTAAATTGTTTTTCTCCAAGCGAATTTTCAAACTATAATTTTAATGGATACGAAATACATTTTAATAAAGAAACAACGTTTAATGACGAAATAGAAATATATAAGAGTGTAGTAGATGATGGCGTGTATATTGAAGGTGTGTCAAACGGCGTTAAAATTTTCGAGTGTATGTTTGAAAGATAAAAATGTTTAAAAATTAGGGCGTGCCCTTAGTGTTTTTTGGCATTAAAAAAGAGTAGCAAAATTTTGCTACTCTTTACTTTTTTAATTATCTTCAACTTCTTCGCCTTTAAAGATTACTTTTGTAACTTGTAAATCTTCATCCATCAAAACAAAGTCGGCACGCATACCTACGTTAATATAACCTCTGTCAGTTAATCCCATAACTGAAGCAGGCGTTTTTGAAGCCATTTTACTAATATCACATAAACTAACGTTAGCCAACTCGTGCATTGTTCTAACAAGCCTATCAGTAGTTGCTACGCTACCAGCAAAACTTGTTCTATCAGGAAGTTTAGCAACGCCGTCTTCAATAATAGAAAGAGTGCCACCGTCAAGTTTACCAAGCATAAAAGTTTCGCCGTCTTTTAAGCCACTACCTCTCGTTCCGTCAGTGATAAGACAAATTTTGTCAGCACCCTTAAGTTTATAAATAAGTTTTAATAAAGAGTGTGGTAAGTGTTTGCCGTCAGCAATAATTTCAACAGCCAAATTATCGCAATAATAACCGCCCTCAATAGCGCCAGCCTCTCTATACGCATTTTTTCTAACTACGCCACGCATACCCGAGTAAAAATGCGTCATTAAATTAAAACCTTTTTCAGACGCTTTAACAACCGTATCAAAGTCAGCATCAGTATGACCTATACTCATACACATATTCCAACTTTTACCATATCTACCAACTTCTAATGCACCGTCAAGTTCAGGAGCAAGGCTAATTCTTTGAATAAATAAATATTTTCTTTTCAATTCTTCAAATTTTTCAACGGTTGGGAGCGACATTGTAGAAGTATCTTGCGCACCGCATTGTAAAGGTGAAAACCAAGGACCTTCTAAATGAACGCCTGCAAGAGTTAATGGATTTTCTATAGTTGCATAAACTTTTAAAGCGTTTTCAATATTTTCCATAGTATCGGTCAAAGTGGTAGCGTATAAGGTAGTAGTTCCGTGTTTTAAGTGGAATTTAGAAATTTCAGTCATTTCACTTTGAGTAGCATCCATAAAGTCAAGACCATTACCGCCGTGACAATGAATATCAATAAAGCCGGCAAACAAGTAATTGTTTTTAGCATCTATAGTTTTATCAACTTGTTGTTTTTCATTACCAACGTACGTAATAATACCATCGTTAAAAGCAACAACGCCGTTATATAAAATTTGGTCGTCTAAAATAACTTTTGCATTTATAATTTGAGTTTTCATAAAGTACCTCTTTTAATTTTATATAAATATTATACTATACTTAAAATATAAAGTAAATAGTTATTTCAGTTGTTTTATAGATTTTTTAAAAAAGTCAAGAAGAAAAATAACTTGAAAAAGCCTGATTTATTTCTTCACTTGCAAAATCTTTAATAGGCGAAACGTTTAAAGACTCTTGCATAGTAAAATTAACTTCTTGATTTGCTTGCGAAGTAAAATTTTGCTTAGCCATAAAGGTTTTTAATAGCGGTGTAATTACAGGTAGAATATTTTTAATATCAAAACCGTTTTCAAATAAACCTTTTAAATTTGTAGAAGATATAGTGTTTAAAACGTCTTTATCAACACCAAGCATTTCTAAAAGTGGCAAAACGTTAGATAAATCTAAATTAGAAAGTAAATTAAAAAAATCATTGTTTTTTCCTTTAAAAAGAAAAATTATTACTAAAAACAATAACATATAACTCATAATTTAACACTCCGTAACATTATATTTTATGATGGCATAATAATAATTGTATATAAAAGGAGATAAAAATGCGTAGTTTTAACGATTTTACCAGCAACAGTGACAATAACGAAAGTAATTACATGAACATACTAAAAAGTTTTGCATCTAAGTATGAAGGCGCATCACAAAGCGACATTATTTCAGCAATTTTAGTTGAGGCTGAAAAGGGTAGGCGTAAAGGCACTTTAAAAGACGAAGATATTGATAGGTTTGTTGAAATGTTAAAGCCTATGCTAAATAGTAGTCAGTTAAAAGAATTAGATAGCGTTATTGCGAAGATTAAAAGCATTAAGTAAGTTGTTTTAATGCTGAAAGTAATTGAATCAACTCATTTATAGTATTAGCGGGCGATAAAGAAATTCTTAAAAGCCCGCTTTCTTCCGTTTTTAAAAATTTATGCATAAAAGGAGCACAATGAAATCCACCTCTAGAGGCAATATCGTATTTAGTTGACAAAATTTCAGCAAGTTCTATTGAGTTTACGTTTTTCATTGAAAACGCTACTATTCCCGCAATATTTGGCTTACTATAAATAGTTATATTTTGTAATTTTTGTAAATTTTCTATTAAAAATTTAGTTAAACTCATTAACGAAGTGGATATGTAATTTAAATTATTTTCAACGTAGCAAACTCCTTCGTAAAGTGAACAGATACTTGGTAAATTTAACGTCCCAGCCTCTAATTTTTCAGGATAGCAGTCAGGTTGAGTCGTGTTAAACGTTTCTGTTCCCGTTCCTCCTTGCATAAAACTATTTATATCTATATTTTTATTAAGGACAAGTATACCACTACCTTGTATAGCGTATAAACCTTTATGACCAGCAAGGCATAGGATATCAACGTTAGATTTTTGCATATCTATTTTTAAGTGTCCGCCAGATTGAGCACCGTCAACTATAAAGGTCGTATCTTTATCTTTTAAAAATTCACCTATACTATCAATATCGTTAATACTGCCGTTTACGTTAGAAATATGATTTATAACTACTACTTTTGTTTTAGGAGTAAAGGCGTTTTTTATATCTTCTCCATTTATAAATTGATTGTTTTTAGGCGATATTATAGTTAAAGTGATAATCCCTTTATCCCTAAGAGTAAATAAAGGTCTAAGTACGCTATTATGTTCAAATACACTTGTGATAACGTTGTCGCCTTGAGATATCGTCCCGTAAATAGCCATATTAAGAGCCTCGGTACAATTTTTAGTAAAAATAACCTTTTCTATGCTTTGATTATTAAAAAAAGCACTAATTTTTTTCCGAGTATTAAAAATCATATCGCTTGCCGTTTTAGACAGTCTATGACCGCTTCTTCCAGCGTTTGTAGATAAATATTTGATAACGTTAATAGTGTTATCTAAAACGTTGCTTGGCTTGTATCCGCTTGTTGCAGAATTGTCAAAATATAACATTAAATTCCTCACTTAATTTATAATTATTTAGTATAAATATATTATAACGAACTAGTTTTTATGCAAAAGGAGGAATAATGAAAAATTGTTATGCTTTGTTTCGTTCAAAAACACAAGCATCTATATTTAAAGAAATGTTAAATAGTAACGGCGTTATATGTAGAATAGTGTCAACACCGAAAGAGGCACGTTTAGGTTGCGGGTATAGTGTTGTTTTTCAATTAAACGCTTTAAATGAAGCCAAAAAAATAATTTCTAATAGAAGTTTAGATGCTTTTAACGGCTTTATAATTATAGAAAAAAACGGGTTAAGAACGTCAACTATAAGAATTTAATATAAAAATGATTGAATATTACGCTTGTTTGTGTTAAAATATATAAGCACAAACAAGCGTTTTTAAGGTGAGGGTATGGACAAGCAAACGGCAAAAATAATAATAGAATTATTAAAAAACGAATACCCTAATGCTCAAACAGCCCTAAAATATAACACGACTTATCAACTACTCGTTGCCGTGATATTATCAGCACAATGTACTGACGAAAGGGTTAACAAAGTTACTAAGGATTTGTTTTTAAAATATCCTACGCCTAATGATTTAATAAATTTAACTCAAAGTGAGTTGTCGTCAATAATAAGACCTGTTGGTTTATTTAATTCAAAAGCAAAACACATATTACAAGCAACGAAAGATATTATTGAAAAGTTTAACGGAGAAGTTCCTAACACGTTTGAAAATTTAATATCGCTTTCAGGAGTTGGTAGGAAAACTGCTGACGTTATGATTTCAGTTGCTTTTAACGGCGATGCTATTGCGGTAGATACTCACGTTTTTAGGGTGGCTAATAGAATAGGTTTAGCAAATGCAAAAAGTCCTTTAAACACTGAAAGGCAACTAATGAAACTAATAGATAAAAGCGAGTGGTCAAAATCGCATCACTATATACTTTGGCACGGAAGACTAATTTGCAAAGCAAGAAGTCCAAAATGCGAAGATTGTTGTTGTAAAAACTATTGCAAATATTATAAAAAGGTAAGTAAAAATGATAACTGATAATTTTATTGATAGAGAGAGTATTTTAATAAAATCTGGTGACGGCGGAAGCGGTTGTATATCGTTTATACGTTATAAAGGTGTGGCTGACGGCGGACCTGACGGCGGAGATGGTGGCGACGGCGGTGCCGTTTATTTAGTTGGAGATAGGCATAAAACAAGTTTAGCAGACTTTCAATTTAAGCATAAATTCGTGGCAGAAGACGGAGCAAAAGGCGATAAAAAGAATTGTCACGGAAAAAATGGTAAAGACTTACTTATAAGCGTTCCGTTAGGTACGGTAGTTACGGACGTTGAAAGTGGCGAATTTATTTGTGATATTTACGAAGACGGTCAAAAACGCTTAATAATGAAAGGCGGTAGAGGTGGTAAAGGCAACGCAAAATTTACAACTTCTAGAAGACATTGTCCGCACTTTTGCCAAAGCGGAGAGAAAACCGAAATTAAAAGAATAGGATTAGAGTTAAAAGTTATTGCCGACGTTGGTTTAATAGGCTTTCCAAACGTAGGAAAATCAACGCTACTTAGTAAAATATCGTCAGCAAGACCAAAAATAGCAAACTATCACTTTACAACGTTATCGCCAAACTTAGGCGTCGTTAGTTATTATGACGAAACTTTTGTTACGGCGGATATTCCGGGGCTTATTGAAGGAGCGTCAAACGGTGCGGGATTAGGTCACGAGTTTTTAAGGCATATAGAAAGAACGAGAATGCTTTGCCACGTTATAGATATAAGCGGTATAGAGGGAAGAAATCCAATAGAAGATTATAAAAAGATAAATAAAGAACTTTCTTCATATAGCAAGCAATTAGCAAGTTTAAAGCAAATTATAGTTTTAAATAAATGCGATTTATACGGTGCGGAAGAGAATATAATTGAGTTTAAGAAAAAGGTTAAAAAATATCCAATATACACGATATCAGCAATAAACGGCGAAGGGACGGAAGAGTTAGTAAAGGCTATTTATGAAACGTTAAAAGATATTCCCGTTGTATTGCCGAAAGAAGATAGCGGATTTACTTATAACGTTGATAACGACGATTCGTTTGAAATTGAACAAGATGAAGACGGAGCGTTTATAATCGTAGGTAATTTAGTTAAAACTCTTTCAAGAAACGTAGTTATTGATGATTTTGATTCAATAGCGTATATGCAAAAATATTTAAGAGTAAAAGGTGTTATAAAGGCACTTAGAGATAAAGGGGCAAAAGACGGCGATATCGTAGTAATAGGCGATATTGAATTTGATTTTGTTGATTAGGAGGTAAAAAATGTTTACGTCAAAGCAAAGAAGCGTACTTAGGGGTTATGCACAAAATATAGAGCCGATAGGACAAATAGGCAAAGGTGGTATAACAGATAACGTTTTAAACTTTTATAGTGAAGCGTTAGAAAAGAGGGAACTTATTAAAATAACCGTTTTAAACAATAGTGAAGACGATGCTAAATGGTTAATTCAAGAACTTAGTGAAAAATTAAAGGCTGAGCCTGTATGCGTAATAGGACATAAAATAGTGTTATATCGTAAAAGCAAAAGAAAAGATATAGAACATATTAAATTTTAACGTCAATAAATTAAAAAGTTTAAAAGTTTATCTATAGTGGGGTTTTATGAAGAGAAATATATTAGTTTTTCTTATAATATTTGCAATAACTACGCATTTATTTACCTTTACGGCTTGTAGTAGAGATGAAAATGATTTAATACCAAGTCAAGGATTATTATACGCTTTAAATGAAGATGGTGAAAGTTATTCAGTAACGGGCATAGGCTCTTGCAAAGATAGTGATATTGTAATTGCTTCTTTTTATAAGAGTAAACCTGTAACAAGCGTAGGGAATAATTCTTTTGACGATTGTAAGAATTTAACGAGCGTAATAATACCAAATAGCGTAGAAAGTATAGGGGATCATGCGTTTTTTCATTGCGATAAATTAGCGAGTATAACAATACCAAATAGCGTAGAAAGTATAGGAGATTATGCGTTTTACAATTGCGAAACGTTGGCGAGTATAGTTATTCCCGATAGCGTAATTAGTATAGGTGACTCTGCTTTTCAAAATTGTTATAGTTTAACGAGCATAATAATACCAAACGGCGTAAAAAGTATAGGCATTTCTACTTTTTCTTGGTGTAATAAATTAACAAGCGTAACAATGGGTAATAGCGTGGAAAGTATAGGAGGTTATGCTTTTGCTAATTGCACTAATTTAGAAAACATACTAATTCCAAACAGCGTAGAAAGTATAGGAGAATATGCTTTTAAGAGTTGTGATAGTTTAGAAAATATACTTATTCCAAATAGCGTACAAAGTGTAGGATATAAAGCGTTTTATGATTGCAGTAGTTTAACGATACGTTGTGAAGCCGAAAGTAAGCCTAGTGGCTGGGATATGTGGTGGAATAATTTAGAGCGTCCTATTGAGTGGGGCTATGCGGGCGAATAAAATTATATTTAACGAAAAAATGAGTTCGGGTTTAGCCGAACTCATTTTTAATGCTTAATTTATAACTTTTAAGTGCTTTTAAATAATTCTTTATAAAAATTATTTACAAAGTATATTACTTAAAAGTATTGCGTAAGATTCGCACGCTTGGGTAACCGTAGTAGAATTTAAAATATTTATAAACTTTTGCGGGAAAGGAGATTTATTCTTTTCCTTTGAATAAAAGTGAATTTCCATAACCCCTATAATTTTACCTTCAAACATTATAGGAAAGCCAGCAATAAATCGTAGGTTTGGCGAAACGACTTGCCTATATTCTTCGGGTTGTTTTAACCAGTCTAAGTAATTTAGTGGAATAAACTTAAATTGCGATGCGTTCATTAAATTTTGTTTGGTCGTAGAGTAGGTGTTTATTAAACTGCCCATATCGCCAAAATACAAGTCGTAAAGTTTATTTTCTTGAGTATTTTTAGGGTACTCGTACATTATTTTACGCTTATTATTGTCAAAATCGCATAGTTGTATATTTATATATAATTTAAAATCGCTTTTAACGAAGTTAGATGATAAATAGCCGTTTAATAATCCAAGTAAAGTTGCAACGTCTTCTTGACGAGATTTATCGTGTAAATAGTGTAAATCGAGCCAATATTTTGAAGTAATTTCTTTAGACTTTATTATAAATTCATCAATTAACTCAAGTGCTTGGTCGCTATTTTGAACGTCTTTAAGTCTAAAAGTTTTAGCAATGTTGTTTACAAGCGTTAAAACGGAGTCACTTGTTAATTGACACGTTTGCCTATGCCCAAAGGGTAAGTTTTGAAGCGAAATATTGTCGTTTAACAAAAGGGCGGTAAGATTTTTAGTTTTTCCTATTGAAAGCCCGCCAACTTCGTAATTCATCCAAACCGATTTAACGTTGTGATAGGTTACGAAACAAACGCCGTAAGACGAATTTTCTAAATTGTTATTGATATTATTATACCAATTTATGCCCGCTTCAATCTTAGTTGATAAAAATATTTTATTTTTAAAAGACGGACCAAATACTTTGCAAAGAAGGTCGGCAAATTTTTCTGCCACTTTTTTACTCATTGTTTCCGACCAACTTAAAAATAGTTTAGCGCTTGACATTTCTTTATAAAGTTCGTACGTTTCAACAAGGTTTTTAGTAATTAAAGTAGCGCCGGCATCGGTAAATTGTTCCGCCGTTGTTTTACCCGTTGTTACGGCGATAAATTTAAGCCCCATATTTTTAGCGGTGTTATAATCAACGATAGAATCGCCCACCATACAAATAGAATCTTTATTGTAGGTAGGGAAGTGCTTAATTATATTTTCAACGCCTTCAGTATTAGGTTTTGTATTTTTAACGGTGTCTTCGCCAACAATCCTATCTATATATTCTTTGAATTGAAATTTTTCAGCAATTTTATTTATAGTATAAGTATCTTTCGCTGATAAAATTGCAATTTTATGCTGTTCTTCTTTTAATCTTTTTAAAACGTATAAAGTATCTGTAAAAACTTTTGCTTCTTCCGTCATACACTTTGAAGAGCATTCCATAAAATATTTGTAAAAAACTTTGTAGTCTTCTTCACTATCGTTTCCTGAAAGTTCATAAAAAGCCTCTTTTAACCCCCAGCCTATCGTGTTGGAAATTAAACCGTCCGAAAAAGTTTTGCCTATCGTGTTTTGAAAGGCGTAGTTGAAAGATTTTATTATACCTTTTGAAGTATCTACAAGCGTATAGTCAAAATCAAAAATAAATAACATAATACCACCTTTAATAAGTATTATGTTATCATAAATTATATTTAAAGTCAATATTAGATAATGTTTTGACTATCATTTTTAAGGCTTTTTGCAAAGAAATGCAAGAAACTGCCTATAAGCATTAAAATGCTACCTACTATTATATAAAAAATAGGATATCCTATAAACGTTGAAGAT
>JAZONZ010000010.1:0-3372 GCA_045654765.1 Christensenellaceae bacterium | reverse complement strand
ATATGATAGACAATTTTAGAACTTCGTTTGGTAACAGAATAATGAAGCAAATAAAAATGTACATACCGGTATTTATCGCTTGTGGAGGACAAGAGTTAGATGCAATAGACGATATTTTATCAAAGAAAGAAATGAGAAAGTTAGAGGCGCAAAACCCACTAATAATAAAGAATATAGTAGGAGACTTAATAAGTTATATAGACGAGTTGTTTGGCGAAGATAAAATGCTAAAATGTAAAGAGTATTTACACCGTTTAGAAAATATTGCTTAAAGAGGTTAGTTTATGAAATTATTAAAACACTACTTTCGTGCGTTCAAGCGTTATAATAAAGACGTTTTATCGCAAAAAGAATGTGTAAAACTTAACAACTCAATAAAAAACTCATACGAGGGTGATGATAAACTTGAAACGCTTCGTGCTATTTGTAAAATTGAAGAAGAGTGGATTATTCAAATAGAAACGTATCTTCCATACGTTATGAAAGCAATAGCAGAAGAAAGGCAATTTATTACAAATGAAGGTAGCGTTGTACCGATTGAAAAGGTAAGAAAGGTATCAAAAGCAACTATTTCACACTTAGCAAAGCACTCTAATATGATAAGGCATTTGCCAAATCAAGGGGAAGATATTATTCCTGATAGTTTGTATATGGAAGAAAAACTAAGTGATTTTACCGTATATGAGAATAAATTTTTATATTTATTATTGCAAAACCTTAATTTTTTCGTTAGTACAAGACTAAAAAAGATATTAGAAATAGGTAAAACGTATAAATCTTGGCTTAATTACAAAAAAAACGTATCGCTTCAAAAGAGAAATATGACTTTTGAAATGTCGTTTACTGATGAAGTGCACGATGATGAAAATTCATTATTTGATATCGAAACGATAAAACTTGTTGATAGAATTCGTAAAATCGAATTTGATATTGAAATGCTTTTAAAAACGCCTTTAATGCAAATTTTATCGCAAGTACCTTTGATAAAACCGCCTATAACTAAAACTAACGTATTAAAAATGAATACTAATTTTAGGAATTCATTAACGTTATACGACTTTATTGCAACTTATAATAAAGATGGTTTTACTATTGAAGAAAAAAGGCAAATATATTCGCCACTTATTAGTGAAAGTACGAGTGAATTTGCTGAAATTATGTCATTAACTGCATTTTTAAGTTATCAGTATGGTAATAATTTAACGGCAAAACTCGAAAGTGAATATTTAAGTGAATTAGAAGCCGAAAAGGAAAAACAAAAAGAAGAAAGCGTTCAAAAGTTAGAAGACTTAAAAAGGCGATTATCAAATAAAGAAATTTCGCCTTACGACTATATTATAGAACTTGAAAGCGTAAATAAGTCTTTGCAAGAAGATAGAAAGAGTTTAAAAGCATTAAAAGAAGAATACGAGGTTTTAACTAATAAATATTCAGCGTTAGATAGAGAGTTTAGCATATTAAATAATATGCTTAAAGAAACTGAAAAGCGTGAAAACGAAATATATATAAAACTTGAAACTATTGAAGAAACTCATAGAAAGGAAATTGAAAATTTAAATCACGAACACGAATTATTAGTGAGAGAATTAAAGGCTTCGTATGAAACTCAAATTACTAATTTAAACGAAGAATTTACTAAAAAACTCGCTAAACTTGAAGAAGATTATAAACAAGAATATAAAAAAATTACTGAAGACTATAACGCCTATAAAAAATCTGCGACTGACGAATATAATAAAATTAAAAAGCAACTTATTTTCGTTAGGGCTGAATTTAACGGGTTAAGGTCAAAGTACGGCATAATAACTTCAAGTGAAGATTTTACTTCACAAGAAAGGTTTAGTGAAATTGAAGAAGAATACAATGCGTTTAAAGACTTTTTTGCTACTCAATGGAAAAAGACTAAAAAGCGTATAAGAAAAGAAGTTTTATCTAAAAAACAAACTACTTCACAAGTTGTAGACGTTAAGCAAGATAAAATAGTAAAACAAAGTGAAGTTAAAAAAGATAGTCCAATAATTATCAACAATAAGAAAGACAAAAAATAAAAATTAAAGGGTAAAAATAATGTTTCGAAAGCAAAAAAATATTATATTTTTAGGTACAATTTTATCAATTTTAATATTTGGTGCACTTTTAATATCTGCATTATTTTTTCCTATGGTTGAACCAACTGATGATGAAAGTAATCTTTTAGTAAAAACTGAATCAATCTACGTTTTGATAACCTTAATGTTGTTACTCGTAATATTTTTAGTCGTTTTGCTCGTATTCGTTATTAAAAGGCGTAAAATTACTCAAAGAATTTTAATGTATAATTCAGCAAAAAAGTCTAACTCGTATAAAAAGGGACAAGTTAAAGAAGACGGCTCGCTTGTTTTAGAAGGCGAAGATGGTTACGAGGAAGAAGAATTCGTTGGCAAAAAAGACAAAGAGGGAAGAGACCCAAGGTTTTTCATATTAAGTAAAACGGATAGTTTAATGGAAAACTACGTAAAGCCAAAATACAACAACGAAATAACGTTAGAAGAAATATGTATAAGATTTAGGAATTTTTGCTCGTACGAATTAAATTTATATTATAGTATTGACGATATAAGGCAATTCATAGCAGGCTTATCAGTATCGCATATCATAATAATGCAAGGTATGTCGGGTACAGGTAAAACATCGTTAGCGTTAGCGTTTGGCAAGTTTTTAAACAATTCTTCAGTAGTAATACCAATACAACCAATGTGGAAAGAAAGGACTGACTTGTTAGGTTATTATAACGAATTTACTAAAAAGTTTAACGAAACGTTATTACTACAAAAAATGTACGAAGCAAACTATAACGAAGAAATGTACGTAGCGATATTAGACGAAATGAATATCGCAAGGGTAGAGTATTACTTTGCCGAATTTTTATCGTTATTAGAAATACCAAAAGTAGAAGATAGAAATATAGACGTAGTTTCGGACAAATGGGATAACGACCCAAAACTACTTAAAAACGGAAGATTGCGTTTACCACCAAATATGTGGTTTATAGGCACGGCGAATAACGATGATTCAACGTTTGCGATATCGGATAAAGTATACGATAGAGCAATGGTAATGAATTTAGACAAGAAAACCGAGCCGTTTATAAGTGAAAGAGAAACGAGCGTAAAAATATCGGTAAATCATTTTAACGAGTTAGTAGAAAGAGCAAGAAAAGAATACAAAGTAACGGGCAGGTCTATAAGAAAGATAAAGAAATTAGATAGTTATATGATAGACAATTTTAGAACTTCGTTTGGTAACAGAATAATGAAGCAAATAAAAATGTACATACCGGTATTTATCGCTTGTGGAGGACAAGAGTTAGATGCAATAGACGATATTTTAACA
>JAZONZ010000009.1:0-1674 GCA_045654765.1 Christensenellaceae bacterium | reverse complement strand
ATAATTTTTTACATCATAAATTGATAATAGTTTTCAATTCTTTTACCAATTCTATCATTATAACCTATAAGCATAAGGGCTTTACCTTGTACCATAAGTGTAGAACAAGTTTTTGCAAGTTTTTCAATAGAAGTACAATCAATACGTTTAACTAAACTTAAATCAACGATAACGTCATCTGCTTTTTCAACTTGCTTATTTATCTCATCAATAAGTTTATTTATAGTTAAAAAGAATACTGCACCTGTAATTTTAATATTTGCTTTATTCTCTTCATTTGTAATATTCATTTTAAAGCCTTTTTTAATATTTTGAACGTTTATTAAAATTGTAAGTGCAATACCACCTAAAACACCGTAAGTTAAGTCTAAGAATACGGTTAATAGCATTGTAAATATTAAAACTATACCATCTCTTATGCCAAACTTAGCCATTTTTATAAAGAGTTTAGTATTACAAATATTTATAGCAACGTTAATTAAAACGGCACTTAAAGTACAAAGTGGAATAAATTTTACAACGCCCATTAAAGCAAAGTACATAATAAACATAAACACGGCGTGAAAAATACCAGCCAAACAAGATTTCGCTCCGCTATCAATGCTTGCAGAAGTTCTTGCAATAGCGCCCGTTGCAGGTAAACCGCCAAGAAGTGACGAGCAAATATTAGCAATACCTTGACCTTTTAATTCTTGATTATAATTACTAGTGGTTTTAGTAATGCCATCGGCAACCGTAACGGAAAGTAAACTTTCAATTGCGCATAAAAACGCAATAACTATTGTTGGAACTATAATTTTAGTAAAGTCAATACTTGTTATATTAGAAAAGTCCATTACTGAAAAAGACGCTTTTATTTCGCCGTATTTTTGACCGATAGTAATAATGCCTAAATTTTCGCCACCTATTAAAACGTTAATTAAGGTAAAGAAAATAATGCTAATAAACGCACCGGGGATTTTTTTATTTACCTTAGATAATACGATAATTGCCGTTAATGTTAAAAGTCCCATAATGAAAGAAGGCAAATTAAAGTTAGAAAAGTTGGCAATATAACTTGAAATTTTTTCAATAAAATTTTCGCCAGAGCCGTTAAAAGAACATAAGTCGTTTAACTGACCAACTAATAAAGTTATACCTATACCCGTAGTAAAACCAACAACGATAGGGTATGGAATGTATTTAACTAAATTACCACATTTTAAAAAGCCTAAAACAATTAAAATAATACCTGCACAAATAGTGGCAAGTTGTAAACCTATCAAACCTATTGAAGAAATATATCCAACAATAATAACAACAAAAGCAGCGGTAGGTCCACCTATTTGAAATTTGCAACCGCCAAAAGCCGAAATACAAAAGCCGGCAACAATAGCGGTAATAATACCCATTTGAATACCGTAGCCTTCGCCACCTACTGATTGTAGTCCAAGAGCAATAGATAGTGGCATAGCAATAATAGCAACGAGTAATCCGCTTAAAATATCGTTTATGATAAATTTGGATTTATAATGTTTAAAATTAGTTAATAAATTCATATTTTCTCCTTAGTGATTTTAATATTATAGCAAAAAATAAATAAAAAATAAAGTTTTTGGAGCATATTAGAGTACATTTATAACAAAATTAAAAAATTAAACTAAATAACTTAATTCTTTTAGAAAAAGTACGTTT
>JAZONZ010000008.1:0-16959 GCA_045654765.1 Christensenellaceae bacterium | reverse complement strand
AAGTATATATGTACTATAAGGGGTATTCTTTAAAAAAATTAAAAACCCTTTAAAGCGAGGCAATAATGACTAAAAAGAAATCAATTATTATACTTGCAATAACTGCGGTTATGATGGTAATACTTGCTATTATGGAATTTGTTCCGTTTGCTCTTCCATCATTTATAAAAAACGGCACTAAGGATTATAACTCTATTGCAGGTATTATACAAAAAGGCATTGACCTTAAAGGTGGTTACTACGTTATAGTAACGCCAGAAAGTGAAGATGGCGAAGAAGATGAAGATATTTATGAGAAGGCTGTTGAAATTATTCAAACTCGTCTTGATAACAGGGGATACACCGAAGCCACTATAACAGTTCAAGGTGTTGGTGCAGGTAGGGAAATCCGTGTAGAAATTCCCGAAGTTACTGATTATGACGTTGTTAAAGAATTGATAGGCTATTCTGGTGGTCTTAAATTCACGGGCGAGCAAGACCCTAAGAGTGACGCTTTACTTGATGGTGGCGACATTAAAAGGGCAACTGCTTACGTAGACAATGAAACTAATGGTTATATAGTTCATCTTGAATTTGAAAAATCAGGTATTGCAAAATTCTCAAGTGCAACTGAAAAATATAAAGACCAACCTATATACATTTATCTTGGAGACGACCTTATTTCTTCACCAAAGGTAAACGAAAAAATAACAAGCGAATCTGCTCAAATTACAGGTTTAGAAACTATTGAAGAAGCGCAAAATATCGCAGCGGTTATAAATGCGGGTAGAACAAATCTTAATTTCAAAGTTGGTGATGCTAATGAAATTAGCGCAACTCTTGGTGAAAACGCTTTAAAAGCAGCCTTAATTGCTGGTGCGGTAGGTTTATTCATAGTATTTATCGTAATGATTTTAAGATATAAAGGCTTTGGCATAATATCTTCAATAGCACTTATAATTTACACGTTATTACTCGTTTTATTACTTGCACTTGTTCCTTGGGTACAACTCACCCTACCAGGTATTGCGGGTATTATACTCTCAATCGGTATGGCGGTTGACGCTAACGTAATTATATTTGAAAGAATTCGTGAAGAATATGCAAGCGGTAAAACTGTTGGCGCTGCAATTTCATCTGGTTTTGGTAGAGCGTTTTGGACTATTTTCGATAGTAACTTAACAACGGTTATTGCGGGCATTGTACTTTTAATACTTTGTCCAGGTTCAATAAAAGGTTTTGCTATTACGTTGCTCATAGGTATCGTATTATCAATGTTTACGGCAATAGTCGTAACAAGGTGGTTAATTAAGTTGTTTACACCACTTGTTGAAGATGATAAAAAACCTGCTTTTTATAATTTAAAAAGGGAGGGTGCTATAGATGAAATTTAATTTTAAAAATTTTAAAATAGTAGAAAAATTAAAAATATTTTTACCAGTAACCCTTGCAATTTTATTAACAGGTATAATTTTAATCTTTACCATAGGAATGAACGTTGGTCTTGACTTTTCTGGTGGCGCACAAGTTCAAATTTCTTTTGGTGAGTTTGATAGTGCTGACCAAAAACAAAGTGCACTTGAAATCGTTAGAGATACTTGCGAAGAAAACGGTTTTGAAATAGGTCAAGAACGTTGGTCAAGTACCGATGAAAGCGAATCGTTAGAAATAGGCTTAGAATACAAATTAAACGGTGAAGAAGTTAATGCCAATAACGAGGACTCTCAAACAGAATTTTTAAATAACATTAAAGGAAATTTAGAAGAAAAACTTATACTTAACTTAAACGAAGGTTTAGAATTAGATTTAGTTGTTAATGAAAACGTATCAAGCCGTATAGTACATTCAACTACTGCTAATAGGTTACTTAAAAACGCTTTATGGGCTACGGCGGTTGCCGTTGTTGCAATTTTAATTTATATTGCGTTTAGGTTTACAATTTCATCTGGTTTAGCGGCTATTATAGCGCTTATTCACGACGTTTTATTTATGTTTGCGCTTGTAACGTTTTTCCAAATACAAATAAACACAACGTTTATTGCCGCTATTATTACGATAGTAGGTTATTCTATCAACGCAACTATCGTTGTATTTGATAGAGTTAGGGAACTTAAAAAATTACCGTCAATGGCTAATGCTACTGATAGTGAAATTGCTAATAAGGCTATTGAAAACACGTTATCAAGGTCAATTCTTACGTCAATAACTACTTTAATAACTATTGTTGCGTTATCAGTAGTTTGTGCTATATTAGGTGTTCCATCAATGCAAGAGTTTGCCCTTCCTATTATATTTGGTATCGTAGGTGGTTTTTACTCTTCAGTATTCTTATCAGCATCTATTTGGGTATACCTTCGTAAGTTTGGCAAATTTTTAAAAAACTTAAAATTCAAAAGCAAAAAAGCGTAATGCGATATAATTTGTATACCGCTAAAAGCAAAAATTAAACTTTTCGGGCGGAAACTTCCGCCCGATATTTTTTAAAGGAAAAGTATGATAGTAAAAAAACCTTCATTGTTAGATAGTGAGTACAACTTAATAGAAAATCTTGCCAAGCAAAGTGGGCTTTTAAAAGAGACTGTCACACTTTTATATAATAGGGGTGTAAAGACCTTACAAGATATTAACGATTTTATAAATCCTTCGAAACAAACGTTGCACTCTCCGTTTTTATTAAAAGGTGTAAGCGAAGCGGTTGAGAGAATAGAAAAAGCAAAACAAAACAATGAAATAGTTGTTATTTTCGGCGATTATGATGCTGACGGGATATGTGCTACAACCTTGCTTTATAAAGCGTTATTAGAATATGGAATATCAGCAATTGCGGTTGTTCCTGAAAGAAAAAACGGATATGGTTTAAAAGAAGAAACTATTGATGAAATAGTTGGCGAGTATTATCCAGATTTAATTATAACGGTTGACTGCGGAATTAGCGCTTATAGCGAAGTTGAGTATTTAAAAGATTTAGGCGTAGACGTTATAATTACCGACCACCACGAAATTCCTGAAAAACTTCCAAACACTATTACGATAAATTGTAAAATTAAAGAGCAAGAATATACTTTTGACGGTTTATGTGGAGCGGGAATTGCTTATAAATTAGCATATGCGTTAATAGGCGAAAAAGCAAATAAATATTTAGATTACGTAGCGGTAGCAACTATTGCCGATAGTATGCCTTTAATAGACGAAAATAGATTTATCGTTGTTGAAGGTATGAATATTATAAGAACAAACACTTGTGCAAAAGCAATAAAAACTTTGGTAGAAAAGGCTAATATTAAAGATATAACAACGTCTTCAATAGCATACGGAATAGTTCCAAGAATAAACGGTGCAGGCCGTATGGACGATGCGTATTCTTGTTTAAAGTTTTTTATAAGTGAAGATGAAAATGAAATGCAATATTTAAGCCAAAGACTGATAGAGTACAACGTAGAAAGGCAAGAATATTGTGATAGAATTTATAAAGAAGCAAAAGAAATAATTGCTAAAGGCGAAAGTCCTGATAAAATTATAGTAGTTCACAAAGAGGGTTGGCAAGGCGGTGTAGTGGGTATAATTTCCGCTAGAATAACTGAAGAATACAATTTACCAAGTATTGTACTTGCTGGCGAAAACGGAGTATATCACGGCTCGGCAAGGTCGATAGAGGGTATGAATTTATTTGAAATTATTAGTGATAGTAAAGATTTACTCGTTGATTTTGGGGGACATGCTCAAGCGTGTGGCTTAACCGTAAAAGAGGAAAATATTGATAGTTTAATACAAAGATTAAAAGAATATATTGCTAAAAATTATTCGAAAAAAGTTTTTGAAAAAATTATAGAAATTGAAGATTTTATAAACGATAAAATTCCTTTAGAATTTGCAAAAGAATTAGTGTTATTAGAGCCGTTTGGAATAGGCAACACTAAACCGTTATTTGCAACAAGCGTAGTTAATACTGCCGTAAGAAGAATGAAAAACGGCTCACCACACTTAATAATTCCAACTAAAAATTTTGAACTAATTGCTTTTTCAGGCGAAAAGTATTTAAATTTACTTGCTTGTAGTAGCGTTAAGAATATCGTATTTGAAATAGGCGTTAATTATTTTAATAATAAAGAAAGTGTAATAGGTTACGTAAAAAACATAGAAGAACAATTTAATTTAAGCGAAAATCTAACTATAACAGCACTTTTAAAGGTATGTAAGGACGTTTTAAGTAATGAAATTAGCGGAGATTATAATCCGTTTGATATAAGGGATTTATCTAAAATTAACACCTTAGGTTACGGCACGCTATTAGTTGTAACAAACAGCGAGAATTTATCTAAATTTGATTTAGAAGGATTTAAAATAACGGCAAATAGCGTAATTGACTTAAATGGTAAAAACGTAGTTAAAGTGGGCGGAGTAACTGATGAAGAGGCGTTTTTATATAAAAGGGTTATATTTTTAGATAAGCCGTTCATATTACCTAAACTTAGGGGTGTTATAAACGAAGTAAATGAAAGTTTAAGTTGTTTTGAGCCGTGTTTAGATAGAGAAGATATGATTAAACTATATAAGCAAATAGTTAATTTTTTTGCTGGGGGTAAAATCATAAACACGATAGGCATATATAGAGAAATAAAAGGCGAATTTACTATTCAACAAGTTGTAATAGGGTTTGAGAGTTTTAAGGAACTCGGCATAATAAAAGAGTCGGGCAGTTTTTTATATTTAGATAATACAACTAAGAAAGATTTAACGACTTCAAAAATATATAAAAAATTCAGTAAGTAGGTGAATTATGGAACAAATAGATAGAAGTGTTCTTGAAAGTGTTGAAAAACTATATAGTAAAGAAGAATTTGAATTGATACACAAAGCCTATTTTTTTAGTAAAGATGCGCACGCAAATCAAAAAAGGGCGTCAGGTGAGGATTATTTTACTCACCCGCTTGCCGTTGCAAAAATTTTAATTGACCTTCATATGGACGCAAATACTATAACGGCGGCTTTTTTGCATGACGTATTAGAAGATACGCCCGTTTCTGACGATGATATTAGAAGAGAATTTAGTGAAGAAGTTTTAGAATTAGTAGAAGGCGTAACAAAACTTGATAAAATTGAATTTAAGTCAAAAGAAGAAGAACAAGCAGAAAACTTCAAAAAGATTTTCGTTTCAATGGCAAAAGACATAAGAGTAATAATAATAAAACTTGCCGATAGATTACACAATATGCGTTCGTTAAACTTTTTATCACACGAAAGGCAATTAAAAATCGCTAACGAAACCTTAGAAATATTTGCTCCGCTTGCGGGTAGGCTTGGTATATCTTCAGTTAAATGTGAACTTGAAGACTTGTGTTTAAAATATATCGACCCTGAGGCGTACGAGTATTTGTCAGTAAATATAAACGCTAAGGTTGAAGAAAGGCGTGCTTTTGTTCAAAAGGCTGTTGATGCTATTAAAGAAATATTAAGCGAAAGTAAAATTAAGGGCGAAGTTTTTGGTAGACCAAAGCATTTTTATAGCATTTATAAAAAAATGAAAAAGCGTAATAAAACGCTTGACCAAATATACGATTTAACAGCGGTTAGAATTTTAGTGGACACGGTAGACGAGTGTTATGAAATTTTAGGTAAAATTCATAAAAGATGGACTCCTATGCCAGGTCGAATTAAAGATTATATTGCAATTCCTAAGGAAAATATGTATCAAAGTTTGCATACTACGGTTGTAACGAGTTTTGGTCAAATTTTTGAAATACAAATTAGAACTTTTGAAATGAACACTACCGCTGAATATGGTATTGCCGCTCACTGGCAATATAAAGAAAATAAAGATACGGCGGATAATTTTGATAAACGTCTTGCGTGGATAAGAGAAGTTTTAGAGTGGCAAGGCGGATTAAAAGATAGTAAAGAATTTTTAGAGTCGTTAAAAGGAGACGTGTATAATACTGAACTTTTAGTATTTACGCCTAAGGGCGAAGTAATAAGTTTAGTTAAAGATAGCACGCCTATCGACTTTGCTTATCGTATTCATACCGAAATAGGTCATAAATGCGTAGGTGCAAAGGTAAACGGAAAAATAGTACCTATATCTACCGTTTTACAAGTTGGCGATATTGTTGAAATTATAACTTCTAACAATAGTAAAGGACCTTCTTGGGACTGGTTAAAAATTGTAAAATCAAATGGTGCGAGAGCAAAAATCAAGTCTTTCTTTAAAAAGGCTATGAGTGAAGAAGATAAAGTTAAAATGGGTAAGCAAATACTTGAAAACGAAGCAAAAAGTAAAGGCTATACGCTATCAACTTTATTAACTGACGGTGCTTTTGAAAGAGTTTCTCAAAAATTATTATTTAACTCTATTGAAGAAATGTATGCTGGTGTAGGAATAGGCGCTGTAACGGCAGGACAAGTATTAGTAAAACTAATTGATTATTGTAAAAAAGAAACGCCAGCCGAAACAAGTCATTATCCGTCAAGCATAGCAACGAAAGTAATACATTCTACGGGCGACATAACTATAAAAGGCGTTGAAGGTCTTTTAATAAGGTTTGCAGGTTGTTGTAATCCCGTGCCGGGCGATGAAATAGTAGGTTTCGTTTCAAGGGGTAGAGGTGTAACCGTTCATAGAAAAGATTGTCCTAATATGAAATGGGAAGACCCCGCAAGGCTTTTAGAAGCCGAGTGGACGGGTAAACTTGGTTTAGAAGGTTATACGGTAAGTTTAAGAATTTTTGCTAAGGAAGATAGCATAATATTATCGCATTTATCTAACGGTTGTTCAAGATATAATATATTTATTCTTGCAATAAACGGTAGAATAGATAATAAAAATCATATGTCTATCATTGATACAACCTTAAAAATCAATAGAAAAGAAGATTTAGATAATTTAATTAGAGATTTAAAGAAGGAAAAAACTATTTTTGACGTGTTTAGGAGCACAAATTGATGGAATTATATACTTTTCAAACGGGTCCAATGGGCGTAAACACTTATGTTTTTGTCAATGAAAAAACTCGTAATGCGGTTGCGTTTGATATAGGTGGGAACGCATCTTATATAATGTTAAACGAGTTAAAATACAACTTTAAAATAACGGATATTATATTAACTCACGGGCATTTTGACCATATAGGCGGAGTTTATGATTTTTATAAAAGAAATGCTAATATTCACATATGTATAAACGAGAAGCAATTTGTTTTAGATAATAATTTAAATTTATCAAATAGGTTTGGAGAAAGTGTTAAACCTTTTGAAATAACTAATTATTTTAAAGACGGCGATATTCTTGTTTTAAATGATTTATCATTTAAAGTTATTGAAACCCCAGGGCATACGGCGGGTAGTTGTTCGTTTATTATCGAAGATTATTTAGTGAGTGGAGACACTTTGTTTTTAGGTAGTTTTGGTAGAACTGATTTTCCTACGGGAGATATGAAAACCTTAAAGCAGTCTATAAATAAATTATTCAATTTAGATAAAAACTACGTAGTTTTACCAGGGCATAATGAAAGAACGAATTTATTTAGTGAAAAAGTTACTAACCCGATAAATTATTATGATTAAAACGAATAGAGAAGATTACAAAAAAGAACTTGAAGAAGTTATTTATATGTTTAGCGAAGGTGATGACGTATCTATCGTTCATAAAGAAGAAAACGATGGATATAATTTTATTGATACTTTTTTATTTAACGATAAAGAATACGTTTATAAAAACAATGCTAAATGTAGCGATAATTTAGAGTTAAAACGCTATGAAAAAAGGTTTTCAAAATTAGGTCTTTATAAAATATTAAGCGAGCATTACAACGTTCAACTCGAATGGGGTGCTTTAACGGGAATTAGACCAACGAAAATGGCTTATAGTATAGGCGAAGATTTTGAGAAGCAATTTAAAAAAGTATTTTCAGTAACCGATAAAAAGATAAATTTAACAAAAAAAATATTGCAAACGCAAAAAGATATAATAGACTTAAAAGGCGAATATAGTGACGTTTTCGTAAGTATTCCGTTTTGTCCAACAAGGTGTTTGTATTGTTCGTTTATATCAAACCAAATAACCAAACAAGAAACGGTAAAAAACTATATAAATACGCTTATAAAGGAAATAAAAAGTGGGTATAATTTAATAAAAAACCCACGTTCGTTATACGTTGGTGGCGGAACGCCTATATGTATAGAAAGCGACTATTTAATTATGCTATTAGAAAGTTTAAAACCCATAATAAGCAAGGTTAAAGAGTTTACTTTCGAGGCGGGTAGACCAGATGCTATAACTTTAGAAAAATTGAAGATATTAAAAGAATACAAAGTTACGAGAATATGCGTAAATCCGCAAACTTTTAACGATAACACTTTAAAAATTATAGGTAGAAAGCATACTTCAAGCGATATTTTAGATAAATTTGAAATTTGTAGAAGTTTAGGTTTTGATATAAATATGGATTTAATTGCAGGGCTTGATAACGAAACTTTTATTGATTTTGAAAACTCGCTTAAAAAATGCGTAAGTTTAAAGCCTGAAAATATTACCGTACACACTTTATGTTTAAAAAAGGGTTCAACTCTAAAGGAAAAAGTAAGGCGGTTAGAAGTTAGTGAAATTTCTAAAATGATAGATTTTTCTCACGAATATTTAGAGAAAAACGGGTATAATCCGTATTATTTATATCGTCAAAAATATATGGCGGGCAACTTAGAAAATACGGGATATTCGTTAAAGGGGAAAGAGTGTATTTATAACGTTGACGTTATGGAAGAAACTTCATCAAATATTGCCTTTGGAGCAAACGCCGTATCAAAAGTAGTGTTTTTATCGCAAAATAGAATTGAAAGATACGGCTCGCCAAAAGATATTTTAACGTATATAAACAAGGTTGACACGATAATTTTAGATAAAGAAAAATTATTTTTAAATAAATAAGTAAAAAAGCGTAAAAATGGTGTAAAACGTTTGCTTTTTAGCAAAATTTATGCTATATTTACATTGTACTTTTAACTAGGGCAACGGAATACTCTACCTTGTACTTGGTTATAAGCAAATAAATTTCCATAGCGGAGGATAAAAAAATGGAAAAAGAATTAAAATCATCAATTATTGAAAATTACAAAACACATGACGGAGATACAGGCTCTGCCGAAGTACAAGTTGCTCTTTTAACAGAAAGAATTAACCACTTAAACGAGCACCTTAAACTCAACAAACACGATAATCACTCAAGACGTGGTCTTATGAAAATGGTTGGTCGTAGAAAGGGTTTATTAGATTATCTTAAAAATAAAGATATCGAAGTGTACAGGGCTCTTATTGCTAAACTCGGTCTAAGAAAGTAATAATAAAATGGGGCGTATAATTTATATCGCCCTATTTTTTCAATTTATAGAAGTTAAAAAGAACAAAAAGGAGTAAGGTATGTTAGAAAATTTTAAAGTTTTTACAACCCAAATCGGTGGTCGTGAAGTTAAAGTTGAAGTTGGCAAATATGCTCAACAAGCAAACGGCTCATGCGTCATTAGATGTGGAGAAACAGTTGTAATGGTTAACGTAACAATGGCACCAAAAGCCCGTGAGGGTATGGATTTCTTTCCATTGAGCGTTGATTACGAAGAAAAAATGTATGCCGTAGGTAAAATTCCAGGCGGTTTTAAAAAGAGAGAGGGTAGAGCAAGCGATAAGGCTATTTTAGTATCTCGTTTAATTGATAGGCCTATTAGACCGCTTTTCCCAAAAGGTATTTTTAATGACGTTACCGTTATAGCAACTGCTTTATCGGTAGAGCCAGATATTAGTCCAGAACCACTTGCAATGTTAGGTTCATCAGTTGCATTAGCAATTTCGGATATTCCATGGCAAGGTCCAACGGGTTCGGTAGTAGTTGGTATGGTTGATGATGAATTCATTATCAATCCAAACGTTGCTCAAAGAGAAAAAACTCTTTTACATCTTTCTTTATCAGGCACGAAAGACGCTATTATGATGGTTGAAGCAGGTGCTAAGGAAATTGAAGATGAAAAAATGATAAAGGCTATTTTATTCGGTCACGAAGAAATTAAGCGTCAATGCGAATTTATCGAAGGTATCGTTAAAGAATGTGGTAAAGAAAAACTCCAAATGGATTTATATCACGTTCCAGAAGAACTTGACAATGCCGTTAGAGAATACGCAAGTGAAAAACTTGACTATGCTCTTGACACTTTTGATAGAGAAGTTCGTCAAGCACGTCAAGATGAAGTTGAAAAAGATTGTTTAGAGCATTTTAGCGAAATTTATCCTGATATGGGTAGAGAAATCATAGATTCTTTATACTACATTACTAAGGAAAAAGTTAGAGCAAAAATCACTAACAACGGCGTAAGACCAGATGGTAGAACGTTAACTGAAATTAGACCTATTTGGTGTGAGCACGGCGTACTTCCAAGAGTTCACGGCTCAGGCGTATTTACAAGAGGTCAAACACAAGTAATGACGACTTGTACGTTAGGTACGATTAGCGAAGTTCAAAAACTTGAAGGTTTAGATGAAGAAGTAGCAAAACGTTATATTCACCACTACAATATGCCAGGTTACGCTTCTGGTGAAGCAAGAGCATTAAAGAGTCCAGGTAGAAGAGAAATCGGTCACGGCGCACTTGCTGAAAGAGCGTTAGAGCCTGTTATTCCACCGGTTGAAGAATTCCCTTACGCTATAAGGCTTGTATCAGAAGTTTTATCTTCAAACGGTTCAACTTCACAAGGCTCGGTTTGTGGTTCAACTTTAGCGCTTATGGATGCGGGTGTTCCTATTTCTCGTCCTGTTGCTGGTATCGCTATGGGTCTTATCAAAGACGTTGAGTCTGGTAAAGTTTCAGTTATGAGCGATATTCAAGGTTTAGAAGACTTCCTTGGAGATATGGACTTTAAGGTTGCAGGTACTACGAAAGGTATTACGGCAATCCAAATGGATATCAAAATTAAAGGTATTGACGAAGATATACTTCGTAAGGCAATTTCACAAGCAAACGAAGGTAGACAACACATTTTAAATAAAATGTTAGAAGTTCTTCCAGAAGTTAATAGTAGCCTTTCTAAGTATGCGCCAAAGATTATCACTTTTGATATAAATCCTGAAAAAATTAAAGACGTTATCGGTTCAGGTGGTAAAACTATAAATAAAATCATTGAAGAAACGGGCGTTAAGATTGATATTGAAGAAAGTGGTAAAGTGTATATCGCTACTTATGACGAAGATATTAAAATGGCTGAAAAGGCTAAAGCAATTATTATGTCAATAGCAAAAGACCTTGAAGTTGGCGATATGTTTATTTCAACGGTAGTAAGAATTTTACCAACGGTTGGTGCTTTCTGTGAACTTACACCAAATAAAGACGGTATGATTCACATTTCTAAAATGAGTAAAGAAAGAATTAAGAGTGTTGAAGACGTTTTATCGGTTGGGGATACTGTAAAAGTTGAAATTATTAAAATTTCAGAAAAAGGCGTAGACCTTAAACTTCTTGAAAAAATAGAAGAAGAATAAGAATAAAATCCCTAAGCGCAAACTTAGGGTTTTATTATGAGAGTTAATATGGATAAAGAAAGACGTTTAAACGTAATAAGCAAAATAATATTATTGCTTATAACTATTGCTTGGGGTTCATCTTTTATAATTTTGAAAGAAACGGTAGCAAGTGTACCTATTTTTTTCGTTTTATCTTTAAGATTTTTACCAGCAAGCGTTATATTATTTTTAATATTATTTGCTAAAATAAAAGACAAAATCAATAAAAAAAGTGTTTTGCACGGAATTATAATAGGCTTAATTTTGTTTTCGGCATACGCTATACAAACTATGGGTGTTAAATACACTACGGCTTCAAGAAACGCTTTTTTAACGGCATCTTATTGCGTGTTAACTCCTTTTTTAGCATATCTTATAAATAAAACGAAAATTCAAAGTTATAACGTTATTTCTGCCGTTTTGTGTTTAACCGGCGTTGGTTTCGTTGTCTTTTCAAGTGGACTTGAAGCAAATGCTGATAGTTTAATTTTAGGCGATGCTTTAACTCTTGGCTGTGCAACGTTCTATGCTTTACAAATTATAATGATAAATAAATATCAAAACGTAAACGGTGACGATGGCTTAACTTTGTTAGTGTTTGAATTATTGACGACGGGGGTATGTTGCACGGTTACGACTCTAATTTTTGAACTTCCAGCGCAAGGAATTACAGCGTACGCATTAAACTTAGAGCAAATATTAAAAATAGTGTATTTAATGCTCATATGTACGTTAATGGCACAATTAGGTCAAATGATAGGTCAAAAATATACTGAAGAAAATGAAGCGTCGCTTATACTTAGTTTAGAAGCGTTTTTCGGGGCGTTATTTTCGGTGATTATTGGAGATGAAAAGTTTACTATATTGTTAGTGGTAGGTTTTGTAATTATATTTATTGCTGAAATTATTAACGAACTTAAAATTGACGTATTAAAGCCTTTTAGAAGGCTTATAAGGTGAAATTATGACTAAAACTAAGAAATCTTTTTATAAACTTATATTACTTATATCGGCTGTTGTTTGGGGTTCAACGTTTTTGATTATGAAAGAAACGGTAAAAGACGTACCTTTATATTACACTTTAGGCATAAGATTTTTACCGGGCGGACTAATAATAATGTTAATATTTATTAAAAGATTTAATAAAAATTTTAATAAAAGGGTACTTTTACATGGTGTAATAGTAGGGCTTATTCTCGCAATGGGTTATACTTTACAATCAACGGGTTTAACTTTTTCAACGCCTGCAAGAAATTCTTTTTTAAACGCATCTTATTGTGTTATAACACCATTTATTGCGTTTTTTATCAATAAAAAGCAATTAAAAAGCCACAACGTTGTATCTGCAATTTTGTGTATTACGGGCGTTGCTTTCGTTGCTTTTTCTAGTTCGGATACGACTATCGCGTCAAATGCACTATTAGGCGATACGTTAACGTTAATTGGTGCGATATTTTTTGCTTTACAACTTATATATTTAAAAAAATATCAAAAAAGCGATGAAAATGAAAACGGTGATGACGGAATAGTTTTACTTGTAGTTGAACTTATAACCGTTGGTATATTTATGTTTATTATGTCGCTATTAGTAGAGTTGCCTGCAAGGGGAATTCAAGCATACGCTTTAAACTTAGAACAAATATTAAAAATCGGTTATTTAATGGTGATGTGTACGATTGGAACACAACTTGCTATAATTATTACGCTTGATAAAATAAGTGAAAATCAAACTTCGCTTATTTTAAGTTTAGAAGCCGTTTTTGGAACGCTCATTTCTGTAATTTTTGGAGACGAAAAATTAACTCTTTTAATAATAATGGGCTTCATTATAATATTTATAGCCGAACTTATAGCCGAATTAAAAATAGATATTTTTAAACCGTTTAGAAAATTAAACAAAGAAAAATAGGATAAGTTAAAATATTTTATCAAAAACAAAAGGTGTTTAGCCACTTGCAAATTGCAAGTGGCTATTTATTTTTTTGTTATTTAAAAAATAACAATTATATTGACATAACAAGTAAAAAAGAGTAAACTAAAGATGTGTAAAAATAAATTACAAGGCTATATTTAATAGGGGAAATATGAAACAAGATAAAAACAATCAATTAAACACCTTAGAATTGCAAAGCACGGGCAAAGTATTTAATACTACGATTTTAATGATACTTATAGTATCGTTAGTTGCAAGTGTACTTTTAGGGGCATATTCAATAGTAACTAAAAAAGAAACTTCCGCCGTTACTTCTACCGATTTTTACATTTTAATTTCTTATGCGCTACCAAGTATTGCGTTAACGTTGGCATTGTTTGCAATTTCTAAAAAACAAAACGTTAATATTTTTAGTTTTTTTAAGGGTAAAAAGGCAACTAAAAAAAGTTTAATGGCAACGCTTTTAATTACTTTTGGTATGATGTTTTCTCTTGGATATATAAACGATTTTATTGTAAATATAGCAAAGAGTTTAGGTTTATCGCCAAGTGAACCACAACTTCCATCTTATTCTTTATTTTTCGTAGGGGCGTTGTTTGTTTTACTATGCGTTTTACCGCCTATACTTGAAGAAGTTATTTTTAGAAATGTTTTGTTTAGAAATTATTCAAAATACGGCACTATCGGCGCAATAATACTTTCAAGTTTAATGTTTTCGTTTTATCATATGTCGTTATCGCAAACGATATATCAATTTATCGTAGGCGTTTTATATTCTTTAATAATATTAGGTGGCGGAAATTATTTATTAACAGCGTTAAGTCATTTTATAAATAACGCTTTCGTGTTAGCAAATTACTACTTTTTACAACTAAATTTACCTCTAATTTACGAAGTTATATTAGCGGTATTAGGTTTAGGCTGTTTAGTTTTTGGAATATTTTTATTATTTTATAAAAATAAACCTAAAATTATTAAAACAAAAAAGGGCGTTGTGGCGAAAGGATTGCTTCATAGTTTAGCGGGCGTTAGCGTATGTATTTTATTTTGGGTGGTTAATTTATTCTAATGATAAAGGTTAATATAGTTTGCGTAGGAAAGGTTAAAGAAAAGTATTTTAGTGAAGCGGTTAGCGAATATGCTAAAAGATTATCAAGGTATTGTCAATTTAATATCAAAGAAGTAAAAGAAGAAAATTACGTAGAAAACCCCGATAGTAAAGAAATTTTATCTATAATAAAAAAAGAGGGAGAGAACGTAATAAAAGAGTTAAAGGGAACTGTTATCGTTATGGATATTTCATCAAAGCAATACTCTTCAAACGAATTTTCAACTTTTGTATCTAAAATGGTTGATAGTGGCGAAGAAATAACGTTTGTAATAGGCGGTTCGTACGGACTTAGTGAAGACGTTAAAAAATTAGCCAAGCACAAAATTTCTTTTTCTAATATGACCTTTCCGCACACGTTGTTTAGAGTTATGTTAGTAGAGCAAATATATAGAGCGTTTATGATAATGAATAATTCAAAATATCACAAGTAGGTTAAAATGGAAGAAAAAATAAAGTTTATGAGAAAAGCCTTATCGCTTGCTAAAAAATCGGGTGAAATGGGAGAAATACCGATAGGTGCTTTAATAGTGAAAGATGGTAAAATAATAGCAACGGGCAAAAATATGCGAAACAGCAAAAAAATTGCCACCCATCACGCTGAAATTATAGCAATAGAAAAGGCTTGCAAAAAACTTAACGATTGGCGACTTGAAGGTGCGGAGATGTACGTTACGCTTGAGCCTTGTCCCATGTGTGCGGGTGCGATAGTAAATAGTAGAATACAAAAGGTGTATTTTGGTGCGTATGAAAGAAAAAGTGGCGCAGTTTTATCAAATCATAGAATACTATTTAATAGCGGGTTAAATCATACGGTTGAAGTTGAAGGTGGAATATTAGAAAGCGAATGTAGTAAATTGTTAAAAGATTTTTTCGTTTTAGCAAGAAAAAGAAAAGAATAGGTGGGTAATTTGGTTGACTAATTTTTAAGTTAATTATACAATATAATTAGCACAAATACGTGCTCGAATTGATAAATAACAATTTTGGAGGAGTTATGATTACACACGGTACAGAGATAAAACTATTTAGTGGCAACTCTAACAAGCCTTTAGCAGAGGCTATTGCAAAAAAACTCAATATGCAACTTGGCGTTATTGAGTGTACTCGTTTTAGCGATGGCGAGATAAGTGTCCACGTAGGCGAGACGGTAAGAGGTAGAGACGTTTTTATTATTCAATCTACTTCACAACCGGTAAACGAAAATCTTATGGAACTTCTTATTTGTATTGACGCATTAAAGAGAGCGTCAGCAGGAAGAATAACAGCGGTTTTACCATATTTTGGCTATGCAAGGCAAGATAGAAAGGCAAGACCACGTGACCCTATTACAGCAAGGCTCGTAGCCGACCTTATTCAAGAAGCAGGTGCTGATAGAGTTTTAACTATGGATTTACACGCTTTACAAATTCAAGGATTTTTCAAAATCCCTGTTGACCATTTAGTAGGCGGTCCATTATTATTCAAATATTTTACTGATAAAGTTGACGAAAACTTCGTTGTTGTTTCGCCAGACGTAGGCTCGGTTACAAGAGCAAGAAACGTAGCGTCAAAATTAAATTGTCAAATGGCGATTATAGATAAGCGTCGTCCAAAAGCAAATCAACTTGAAGTTATGAATATTATTGGTGACGTTAAAGGCAAAAAGTGCTTAATGGTTGACGATATGATTGATACTGCAGGTACTATTTGTCAAGGTGCTGAGGCTTTATATAAAAACGGTGCAACTGAAATTTACGCTTGTTGCACGCACGCAGTATTTTCAGGTCCAGCAATTGAAAGAATTAAAAATTCACACATTACAAAACTCGTTGTGTTAGATACTATCAATTTACCACAAGAAAAGAGAATTGACAAAATTGAAATCGTTTCAAGTGCTAAACTTTTCGCTACGGCTATTGAAAACGTATATCACGATAGAAAAATGTCAGATATTTATAACGACTAATTAGATACAAGAAGTTAGAGTTTTGCTTGCAAAAAACAATAACTTCGCCGAATTTCAAACGGAAGTGCAAAAATTGCGTTTAGGAGGATTATGAAAACATTTTATAAAAAAGTAGTAACAATAATATTATCAATGCTTATGGTAATGAGCGTTGCTATCGGTTGTAATGTTGTTATAGAACCACCTACTATCGGAGGCAATATTGGCACGACTAATGGTGGTAATAATGGCACGACTAATGGTGGAAATAATAATACAAATCAAAATATGGCAGATAGAGAAGCTGACCAAAAACTTGAAGTTTTTATCGCTGATAGAGCTTACGGTACGCTCGGTATAGAAGCGGCACTCGTAGAATTTGCTAAGCAAGACTGGGTTAAAGAAAAATATCCAAATCTTGAAATTCCTACGCCTTACACTTCAAGAACACCAAGCTTAGGTTTAACTCGTTTAAGTTCACC
>JAZONZ010000007.1:0-31297 GCA_045654765.1 Christensenellaceae bacterium | reverse complement strand
GTGCAAAGATGCACCTATGCTAAACAACTCGCAAGCAATTTTCATAGTGTTATTTGTAACGTTTGAGTGTGAAAAATTACCCGTATCAGTTACAATACCCGTCATTAAAGAAGTTGCGATATCAGCGTTTATAGTTACGTTTAAAAGTTTAATAAATTCATAAAGTATTTCACAACACGCACCCGTATTTTCAACGTAGTTTTTACTTGCGTATCTACTATTTGAAATATGGTGGTCTATATTTATCGTGTTTTTATTTGAAATATAAAGAGAATAAGCCTTGCCAAACATACTTTCAACAGAGCAATCAACTGAAACGTGTACGTCATACTTTTTCGTTACTTGATGCGGATATACGTAATTATCACTACACTTTAAAAACTTGTATTTTGTAGGAACAAATCCATCACATACAATTTTATTTTCAACACCAAGTAAAGTAAGCGCCATAGATAACGCAGTTGCTGAACCGATAGTATCGCCGTCAGGTCTATGATGGCTAAAAATAAGTGCTGACTTAATATTACCTTTTTGTATTTCGCTAAGTAAATAATTAGAGATTTCAGTTATCTTCATTATTTTCACCATAAGTAATAGTGCTTAATATTTTATCAATTTTTTCGCCGTAAGAAGAAGACGAGTCTTCATAAAAAACTAAAAAAGGTACTGTTCTCGTTTTCATAGTTTTTGCTAAGCATTTTCTAATTTCGCCACTTGCTTTTTTAATTTTTTCAAAGGTTTCTTTCTTTTTCTCTTCGCTTGTAGAATATATACTAATATAAACTTTTGCGTTTTTTAAATCGGGCGAAGTGTCTACTTCCGTAACCGTAAACATTTCTACTAAGCCCGTTAATAACAATTTATTTGCTATTATATCGTATATTTCCTTTCTAAATTCGCTATTTAGTCTTTGTTCTCTTCTTGATTTCATTTAATTACCCTTATGCTTTTTGCTCTTCCATAGAGTAGCACTCAATAAAATCGCCAACTTTAATATCGTCAAACTTTTCAATAGAAATACCACACTCGTAGTTTTGTTGTACTTCTTTTACGTCATCTTTGAAACGCTTTAATTGTAAAACGTTTCCTTCACAAATCATAATGTCGTTTCTATAAATTCTAAGTTTGCCACTTCTAACGATTTTACCATCAGTAACGTAACAACCCGCTACCGTGCCAACTCCTGAAATTTTAAACGTTTCTCTAACTTCGGCTTTACCATTGTATACTTCTTTATATTTTGGAGCAAGCATACCTTTCATAGCCTTTTTAATATCTTCAATAGCCTCGTAAATTATTCTGTATAATTTAATATCTATTTTCGATTGTTCGCTTAACGCTTTTGCCTTAGGGTCTGGTCTTACGTTAAAACCTATGATAATAGAGTTTGACGAGTCAGCCAAACTAACGTCCGTTTCAGAAATTGCACCAACTGCTGAGTGTATAACGTTAACGCTAACTTCTTCGTTAGATAATTCAACTAACGATTGTTTTACAGCCTCAACCGAGCCTTGAACGTCCGCTTTAACTATAATATTTAAAGTTTTTAAAGCACCCGTTGATATTTTTGAGAATAAATCGTCTAATGAAACTTTTTGTTGTTCCCTTATCATATTCTCTCTTTCTTTGTTCTTTCTTTCGTTAGCAACTAAAACTGAAAGTTTTGCTTCTTCAACGGCGTAAATCATATCGCCCGCATTAGGAACAGATTCTAAACCAAGAACTGATACCGGTGTAGATGGACCGGCTTGCTTGATGTTTCTACCTTTATCGTCAATCATAGCCCTAACTTTACCGCTAATTGTACCGGCAACTAAATAATCGCCTACTTTTAACGTTCCGTTTTGTACTAAAACCGTTGCAACCGGACCTTTACCTTTATCAAGTTTAGCCTCTACGATAACACCCTTAGCCATACGGTCAGGATTTGCTTTTAATTCCTTCATTTCAGCCGTTAATATAATAGTTTCTAATAAATCGTCAATACCTGCGCCTGTTTTCGCTGAAACGGGAACGAGTGCAATATCTCCACCCCATTCTTCAACTAAAACTTCTTGGTCGGCTAAGCCTTTTTTAACTTTTTCAAGGTCGGCAGTTGGCTTATCAACTTTGTTTGCTGCAATAATTATCGTTACACCCGCTGCTTTTGCGTGGTTTATTGCTTCTATCGTTTGTGGCATAATACCATCGTCAGCGGCAACTACTATAATTGCTATATCAGTAAGTTGTGCTCCCCTTGCTCTCATAGCGGTAAACGCTGCGTGGCCTGGAGTATCTAAGAAAGTAATTTGCTCGTTTTTAACGTTTACGGTGTATGCACCTATGTGTTGAGTAATTCCACCCGCTTCTCCACTCGTAACGTTTGCTTTACGAATATAGTCAAGTAATGACGTTTTACCATGGTCAACGTGACCCATAACGGTTACTACCGCTGGACGCTTAACTAATTTAGATATATCGTCTTGCTCGTCGTTAAAGCCTTCAGTTAAAACGTCTTCCGCAGTTTTGTCAAGTTTAAGTTCAAGTTCAATACCTAAACCTGCGGCAATAAAGCCCGCCGTATCATAATCAATAGAGTCATTGATTGTTTTCATGATACCTTCTTTAAATAATTGCTTAGTTATTTCAACTGCTTGAATACCGATAAGTTCAGACAATTCTTTTATAGAAATGATTTCCTTTGTTATAACGGCCTTTTCAATTTTTATCGTTTGAGTAACCGCTTCTTTATTTTTATCTTTCTTTCTAACCTTTCTATAACCCGTTCTATCTTCATCAAAATCTTCAATAGACATTTGTCCCTTAATTAAAGACTTTTTATTGATAACTTTTTTATCTTCGTAATTATTCTTTTCGTTGTTTTTCTTTTTATTTTGGCGAACGCTACTTTCCTTTGGAACGTAAGGTGCTGGTGGCGGAGTAAACGTACTACCTTGTTGACCTTTTTTGCCACCTTGTTGATTAAACGGCTTTCTTTCGCCCCTATCAGTTTGACCTTCTTTCTTTTTATATTGAGCGTTATTTTGTGGAACAAAAGTCCTTTTGTCTCCCCTTTCGCCTTCTTTTTTAACGGGTTTTGCTTGCGATTTAACGTTTGGAACAAACACTCTTTTACCGTTGATAATTACGATATTTGGATTATCAGTTTTTTGAACAACAGGCTCTTGTGCAACTTGTTTGTCTTCCTCTTTATCTTGATTTTCAACTTGTTCAACTACTTTAGTAGTTGTTTCTTCAATTTCAACCTCTTTTGTTACTGGGGCTTGAATTTCTTTTACTTCTTCAACAACAACTTCAACAATAGGCTCTTCTACTTGTACAAGCGTTTCTTCTTGCAAAGGTGCAACTTCTTTAACTTGCTCTTGTTGTTTTTCCTTTCTTATTTTTTCAAACTCTTGTTTTTTAGTAGATAATTTTTTATTTATTGCTTTCATAGTGTCTTTTAAAGTTTTTACTACAGAAAGCGCATTTTCTTCTTTTAGAGTGTCCCTTACAAATGAAATTGCTTGTTGTTTTTTATCTTTCTTCTCTTCCATAACTATTTCCGTAACCTCCCGAATATTTTACAAAGTGGCTGTTAAGATTATCTAATATTGCTCTTGATAGTTGTTCGTCTTCTATGGCAATTAGTTTGCAATGCTCTTTATTTACTATATCCTCAACCTTTATATCAACGCTTATTACTAAGGGTGCTGAAAGTTTTTTTGCAAGTTTATTTGCCTCATCAAAAGTGTTGTTTGATGCCGTTTTACATAATATCAAAACGCCAACTTTATTCTTTAAAGTACTTATTGCATTTACCCCTTTACACACTTTTCTTGCACGCAACGAAAAGCCTATAAAGGTTAACACTTTACTTTTTTCCAAAGAATTCCTCCTCAATAGTTTGATAAACACTTTCACTTACTTCCATTTCAAAAGTGCGGTTTAATAACCTATTTTTTATAATTTTTTTCATACAAATCTCACTATCGCAAACGTATGCGCCTCTACCAGAAGCCTTACCTGTTCTATCGACAGAGAAAACACCTTCTTTGTTTTTGACAATTCTAATAAGTTCTTTTTTTGCCTTTTCGCATCTACACGCTATACAAGTTCTAATTGGAATTTTCTTTATTGCCATACTTCCTCCGAAATTATTCGGTTTATTTTTTATTATTCTTCGCTTGTAGTAGAATCTTCTACTTCGCCAAACTCTTCTATTGCTTTCGACTTACTTTTAACGTCAATTTTCCAACCCGTTAAACGAGCGGCAAGCCTTGCATTTTGACCATCTCTACCTATTGCAAGCGAGAGTTTATCGTCTGGAACGATTACTCTTGCGCTCTTTTCGTCAATACAAGTTACGCTTAATACGGTTGCTGGCGCTAACGCCTTAGCAATAAATTCAAGAGGGTCTTCACTCCACTCGATAATATCAATTTTTTCGCCACATAATTGCTCTGTTACGGCACGAACTCTCATACCTTTATTACCAACGCAAGCACCAACAGCGTCAATTTGCTTGTCTTCGCTATAAATTGCAACTTTACTTCTTTGACCTGGTTCACGAGAAACTGATTTTATAACTACTATACCTTGCTTAATTTCAGGTACTTCGTTTTCAAAAAATCTCTTAACAAGGTTTGGTGACGTTCTTGATACGATAATTTGAGTGTTTTTACCGATAGTTCTTACTCTTTTAATATATACCGTAATTTTATCGTTAAGTTCATACTTTTCGCCTGGAACTTGGTCTTGAGGCAACATAACGCCTTCAAGTTGACCGCTTGCAAGTTCAACGTAAACGTTACCATTTTCTATTTTTCTTATAATTGCAACTTGAATTTCATTTTCTTTATCTTCAAATTCTTGAATAGAATTAGCCCTTTCAGCCTCTCTAACCTTTTGCATTACTACTTGCTTGCCCGTTTGAGCGGCAATTCTTGAAAAATCTTTAGGAATAAACTCTTTTTCATAAGTATCGCCTAATTTATACGATTTTTTTACTAATTTTGCATCTGCAAGTGAAATTTCTTTATCAGTGTCAACAACTTCTTCAACAATGTTTTTTACAACGTAAAATTTTATTGAACATTTTTCTTCGTTGATTTTAACTTTTACATCACAAGCATCTCCGCCTAATTTTTTATAAGCAGATGCTAATGCTAATTCTAACGTGTCTAACAAACCTTGTTTGTCTATACCTTTACTTGCCAACTCTTCCAAAGCGGCGAAAAAGTCTTTGTTTATCATTTTTTCTCCTTTATATTATAATTTTTAGTCAAAAATTATTGCTTGATTTATTTTTGCAATTCGATTGAGTTCTATTTTAATTTCTTTTTCATCAACCAAAATTACTATATTATTGCCATCGTAAATTTTTAGTTCGCCTTCAAGAAGTTTTTTGCCGTTTAGTGGCGCAAATAATTTAACTTCTACCACTTTGCCTATATTTTTTTCAAAGTCACGCGCAGTTTTAAAAGGTCTATCTATTCCGGGACTTGATACGTTTAACGTGTAGGCGTTTGGATAAGGGTCAAACTCGTCTAAAGGTTGATTTATTATATTGTGAAAGGCTTCACAAGTATCTAAATCAACACCGCCTTCTTTATCTATAAAAATCGTTAAAGAAGGATTTTTACACTCTTTAAATACCACTTCTACAATCTCTAAATTAAGACTATCTGCATAAGGCTTTAAAAAGTTAAGAATACTTTCATTTGATTTTGCTTTCATTTTTACCCCTGTAAAACAATTTGAGTGTGACACACAATGTCACACTCAAACGTTAGCATTATAATCTATGATTATATTAACATACTATTTTTTATTTTGCAAGTATTTTTTACGCATTTTATGTAAAAATATGTCTTTTTTGCTAAAATAACTACATTTTAAAGGTTTTTGCCGTTTTTACAAGTTCTATTAACATTTCACTCGTAGCAAAAGCATCACTCAACGCTCTATGGTGGCGAAATTCTATATTATAGTAGGCGCACACCGTATTTAATTTGTGATTTTTTAAATTTGGCAATATTTTATTTGACATCATTAAAGTGTCAAGCACTTTATTAGTCAATATATAACCTAATTCTCTTCCCGCTTGACGTAAAAATTTAAAATCAAACTCAGCGTTATGCGCTACGAATACCGAATTTCCTAAATACTTAAAAAAGTCGTGATATACGTCTTCAATTTTAGGCGCATTTACAAGCATTTCATCAGTAATGCCCGTTAATTTTATATTTTCTTCGGTTAATTTTACTTGTGGATTAACTAAAGTGGTAAACGTACTTACTATTTTTCCGTTCACTATTTTAACCGCTCCTATTTCAGTAATTTTTTCCTTAGTTACGTCTAACCCCGTAGTTTCAATATCAACTACCGTAAATTCGGTGTTTTTGAAATTTTCAGGTAATGCAATTTCCGTAGCAAATAAATTGTTTTGCTTAACGATAGTAACTTCTTGCGGTTTTATAAGTTTATAAGTTGCTCCCGCCCTTTTAGAAGGTTTCTCTTTAGGCGTATAGTTTTTTGGAAATTCACATAAGTGCAATCCTTTTATCGACAAACTTAAACTTCCGTTAAATTCTTCGTTCACGCAACGCATTATAACAACGCTACCTTCGCCTAATTTTTCAAGTTTTTTAACTTTATCTTCAGCGGAAGTGAAAAACCTACCCGTCATTTTACCTGAATAATCGTCAAAAGTAATAACGAAATAAGGCTTTTTCTTTTCGGCTGTTTCCTTTTTTATTATAGATACGATTTTTCCCGCTAAAATCATATTGCCTTTTAAATTTTTTATATCGTCTATATAAACTGCCGTATCGTAAAAATCTTTATCTAAATACTTTTCAACCGAGCACATTTTTACAAAACGATTTTCTACACTATCTAAATCTTCAACAATTTCTTCACTATCGGTAAATACACTCTTTACTTCCCTATGCTGATTTATAAGTAGCGTTCCTTCAAAATCGTTTACGTAATTACTACGTAAAAATTCGTTGATTTTTTGTATAAACGAAACCCTTATACAATAATCGTAAATTTCTTCACTTACGTTTATGGTGTATTTTATGTTTTTGCCGTTTGTTATTATACTTACGTCTTTATCAGTGAACGAGTGAGAAATCATACAAAAATTATCTAAGATATACTTTAAAATTGTGCTTTTTGCAATTTCGCCGTCAGCAATAGATTTTTCAATATTTACTTCAATACTAACACCGTCTATTTCTTTTTTAAATTGAGTAATTATATACTCTTTGTCTTGACTACTAATTTGCACGTTAGTAATTATGTTAATTACTAAATGATTAGAGTCACGATTAAAAACTATGCTTTTATAACGCAATTCACCATTTGGGACTATTAAATTTTGAATATTATTTAATAAAATTTCACTCTTCGTTTGCAATTTCTTTAATTATCCTAATAAATTCTTCTTCGGCATTATTGAAAGGTATTTTTGATATTATTTCACCTTTTTTAAAAATAACGCAATATTCTTTTGAGCCAGCAATACCAACGTCACAATCTTTTGCTTCGCCAGGACCGTTAACAACGCAACCCATAACCGCTATCTTTAACGGCTTTTTTATAGATGCAGTCAACTCTTCAACCTTATTTGCTAAGGCTATTGAATTATATTCAGTTCTTCCGCAAGTAGGACAAGAAATAACTTCAACGCCCTCGTTTAATAATCCTGCATATTTTAATATTTTTTTTGCAACCTTAACCTCTTCAATAGGCTCGCTCGTTAAACTAACTCTTATAGTATCGCCTATGCCGTCTAATAAAAGCGAACCTATACCCATAGCGCTTTTTATTACACCGCTTGAAGTAGTTCCCGCTTCGGTTACACCTACGTGCAACGGATAATCAGTTTTGGTTTTTAAATATCTATACGCCTTAACGGTTAACGGAACGCTACTTGCCTTAGTAGATATAACTATATTTTCTACCCCGTATTTTTCAAGTGCATATACGTTTTTTAAAGCACTTTCAACAAGTGATATTTCGTTTTTGCCGTATTTTGCTAAAAACTCTTTTTCTATACTGCCTGAATTTGAGCCGACTCTTACGGGAATATTGTGGCTTTTTAAACAATCCGCCACCATTTTAACCCTATTTTCATCACCTATATTTCCAGGATTTATTCTAACTTTATCTATGCCGTTTTCTATTGATTTTATAGCAAGTTTATAGTCAAAATGAATATCGGCTACAAGCGGACAAGTTACCTTATCTTTGATTTTTTTAATGGATAAAGCGTCTTGCTCGTCTTTTATGGCTATTCTTACGATATCACAACCTGCGTTTTGCAAGTCTTTAATTTGTTCAACGACTTCGCTAACTTTTGAAGTTTTAATATTCGTCATTGACTGCACGGCTATTTTATTGTCGCCTCCTATAAACTGGTCGGCTATTTTAACAATTTTAGACATTTTTATCTTCCGTATTCATATAATAAATTCTTTTTAAACCCTCTAAAGTGAGCATTCTATCAGTTTTATTTATGCAAGAAACTTCTTTAGCAATAACTTCGCCCATACCGCCCGTTGCAACTACCATAATATCTTCTTCATTAAGTTCCGCCTTGATTTTTTTGACGATATTTTCTACTAAACCCGCAAAACCGTAAATAATACCCGCTTGCATACAACTACGAGTATTTTTACCTAATACGCTTTTTGGCGCTACTAAATCTATCATAGGAAGTTGCGCCGTATTTGCAACTAAACCCTCTAACGAAGATTTTATGCCGGGCGCTATTACTACGCCTATTAAAGCCCCGTCTTTTGTAATAATATCAAAAGTTGTGGCTGTACCGAAATCAATAACCACCAAAGTCTTATCTTTTCCGTATTTATGATATGCTGATACGCAGTTTGCTATAATATCAGCACCAACTTCTTTTGCTGAATCGGCTTTAATATTAAGCCCCGTTTTTATTCCCGCACCTATCATAAGCGGTGTAACTTTAAAGAAATACTCACACATATGAATAATGGTGTAATTTAAGTTTGGAATTACTGAAGATATTATAATTCCATCAATATCAGTAGTTTTAATATTAGCACTACTTAACAAGTTAATTAAAGTTGCACCGTATTCATCGGCAGTTCTCGTATGACGTGAAGATACTCTAAACGAGCCTTTAAGTTGGTTTTTATCAAATACCGCATACTTAATGTTGGTATTTCCTATATCAATACATAAAATCATTTTAATTATTTACCCTTTTTTAACAATATTTATTACTCTATTTAGTGCTGGCGCACATATTAAATTGAGTGCTAATTCTATAAAGAAATTGAACGTTACAAGACCTACGAGTATAAATTTAAGCAAGTTTTCGCTACCAGCCATTGAATATACCGAATTAAACATAAACAAGCAACCTATTATAAAGATTAGCGTGTTTACGATAGGAACTATTGCCGATGCTACGAATACAGCGACAATCGGTTGTTTTTTGCTAATAAATTTATATGCTAAACCACCTAAGTAACCAGCAACCGTGCTTTTTATAAGACAAGTTAAAGTGGTAACTATCGGGTCGTTAGCCCAAATTAAAGTGTAAAACGGATTTCCGCCGAGCATAACTTGAATTAAAACTATAACTCCGCAAGCGAACCCTAAGATTGCTCCTGCAACTCCGCCAAATAAAATACCGCCAAGAACTATGGGAATAAGCGTAAAATTTAGCGAAACAGGACCAACGTTAATTGCCCCAAGTACCGCTTGCAATACTATTACTAACGCAAGTAATACGGCTATTCCCGCAATTTGTTGTGCGGTAAAAAACTTTTTTTTCATAATAAACCTCCAATCGAGTTCACAAAGGATACCCGTAAGAAAATAAAAATAAATAATATTCAAACCCTTTAAATAAGGTGCTTGTTTATTATATTGTAATACAATTTAAAAAAAAATACAAGTATAGTAACATAATTTTACTAAAATAAATAAAATATATTGATAGCCACTTTTTTATGGCTAATGGAGGAATAAAATTTTATGTTTAACTTTTTAGGTTTTAATAATGACAACTGCTGTCTTTACATACTTATAATTCTACTTATTATTTGCTTTTGCGGTAATGGTTGTTTAAATGGTATTTTAGATAAAATTTGCAACTCGGGTTGCTTACTTCCTATTTTAGTTGCTCTTTTATTATGTAATTGTAATAAATGCTCTTCTAAACCTTACGGTATAGGCGGTTGCGGTTCCAAATAACGTTTAAGCGGTAGCCTTTGGCTACCACTTTTTTAATACCCTAAAAATTCTACACCCTTTAAAAGAACTTCGTTTACTATTTCGTTTTTTAAAGAATAGAACACTATTTTACCCTGTCTACGATATTTAACAACTCCTATATCTCGTAGCAATCTTAATTGATGAGATGCTGTTGTTTGATTTATAAATAATAACTTTGAAATATCGTTTACACACATTTCGCTTATGGCGAGCGCCGATACTATTTTTAATCGAGTTAGGTCGGAAAAAATACTAAAAAACCCTACTAAATCTTGTAAAATATCATCATTTGGAACGTAATCGTTTATTAAACTTTGCGTCTTTTCATCTAAACGTATAACCCTATCAATATTTTGCATACACTTCACCTTTTTTTTATTATATTTTTATTTTAATACGTTAAAAAATTTATATCAATTTAAGCATAATATTTAATTTGTCGCATATTGTATTATTAAATAAGATTTTGTAAAAAGGAGAATATATGAGTGCTACTAATCTTGCCTTTTTAGGTTTATTATTCTTACTTACGACTAATAATACAATTTCACTTACGCAAGCCTTACTTCTTGTAACTTTACTTACTACAACTTTTTGTGCTTGTACTCAAACAAATTAAATACGCTGAAATTTATTAGAAAAGAGCAAAATTAAGGGTGTATGCCATTTTTAGCATACACCCTTAAAATATTTTTTTAATTTTAATATCTTTCTAAAACTCTTAAAGCGTAAAGAGCAATATCGTTAAGCATTTTTGTTAAGTCTTCTTTCCAAGTGTCTCTATTAGAGCCGTCTTTAGTAATAGTTAAAAAGCATGATGAATTATTTGCATCTTTCATCTCGTAAAACGCTCCGTAGCCTTTATCTTCTAACGTTTGAGCAATTTGAGGGAAGGCTTTTTGTTTTTCTTCTGCAACAAAGTCCCAAGGGAAAAGGTCAACGGTAAACGAACCGTATCTTGTAACCGTGCATTTAACACACGCATTCATATTACCTAACGCCCTACACATTTGTGGTGTTGCAAAATACCTTTGAGCGAAAACAACTGAATCACTACCTTGACCATAATAATCGCTATCACACTCTAAGTGTGAACCCATAAAAGATTTGGCACAAATCGTTTTGATTTGCCCTTTTGCTAACTTAATAGGAATTTCATCTTTACTACCAAATAAACCCATTTTTATCTCTCCTTTTTAGTTTATCATAAACTAACTTCTTTTATAATATCATACAAACTTCAACTTGTCAATTTTTTTTAAAAATTTATAGGTTTTCACTTTATCGGTTTTAAATTTCTTCCTACTACGGCAGTTGCCATATTAGTTACGTCAAACGTTTTTATTACCCTATTAACGTCTTCAATCGTTACTTCTTCTATTTGCTTTAATCGGTTTTCAAAGTCGTATAACTCGCCCGTTAATAAATAGTGTTTTGCAAATAATCTTGACTTTATAAGTGCCTTATCTTCACTAAACACTACGCCCGCCTTTAATTGCGTTCTTACTTTTTCAAATTCTTCAATCGTTATACCTTGAGTAAACTCTTTAATAACTTCTTCTATGGCTTGATACGCTAAGTCTAACTTTGAACTATTTAAACCTGCGTATACACCGCTTAAACCAGCATCTTTATATCTATATGAAAAAGCATAAACTGAATAAGCCAAGCCCATTTCTTCTCTTATTTTTTGGAATAATCTACTACTCATTCCACCGCCTAATACGTTTACGCCTATTTCACTTGCAACACTATCAATATTTCCGTAATTTACACTTTTAAAGCCTATACATAAATGCGCTTGTTCAATATCTTTGTTTTTGTATAAATGTTGATTTTGACACTCTAAGTTATATTTTGGTACGTCACCTTTTTTATTAGTTGATATTATAGGTAAAACGTATTTATTTACTAAAATATCCGCCTCTTCCATCGTAACGTTTCCAACAAAACTTATACAAGTGTTTTCGGCTACGTAAAATTTACTCATATAATCTAACACGTCTCGTTTAGTAAATGATGATACGTTTTCTACACTACCTAATATTGTTCTACCGTAACCGTTGTTGCCGTAAAAAGCCTCCGTCATTAAATCAAAACAAACGTCATCAGGCGAATCTTCACTCATATTTATTTCTTCAATAATAACTTGCTTTTCCTTTTCCGCTTCATCTTCGTTAAAAGTTGAAGCGAATACCGCTGACGACATTATTTGAAAAGACTTTTCACTATTTTCCTTTAAACATTGTGCATAGTAGCAAGTACAATCGTGTGAAGTGAAAGCATTATAACTCGTGCCTAACGCATCTAATATATTTGAAAGTTCAAAAGAATTATATTCTTTTGTTCCTTTAAAATTCATATGCTCTATATAATGAGAAATACCATTATTTTTTTCCGTTTCGTTAATACAGCCAACGTTTACCATTATAGAAAAACTAACTGACGTTGAACCGCCTTCTGCCACTATTAAAGTTAAACCATTATTATATTTTTTAATTTTATTCATATTTTACCTATGTATTTTACGTATTATTTAATCCTATATTTTGTGAAACTTTTACTATTTGAAAATTACTATTTTTAATATTTTCAATAATTTTTTCCAAAGCATTTTTCGTATGCTCTTTTGGGTGCATTAAAATCAAGTCGCCCCCTTCTAACGAAGAAGTTGCACGCTTAATTATTAAATTTATATCGTTATCTCGCCAGTCAATAGTGTCTTTCGACCACATTATAGTATAATAGTTTAATTCTTTCGCCACCTTTAACGTTGTTTTTGAAAAAGAACCTGATGGTGGAGCAAATAACGTCATTTCGTAGCCAGTTTGACTTTTTACAAGCAAATGCGTTGTAGTTATTTCATTTCTATTATCTTCTTCGCTAATTTTTTTATGGTCTTTATGTAAATTGCCGTGATTTGCTAATTCGTGACCTTCTTCTAATATGCGTTTTACAGTTTCGGCATTATCTTTAACCCAAACTCCGCCAACGAAAAAAGTTGCCTTTTCGTTCTTATTTTTTAATATATCTAAAATTTCGTTAACCGTTTTAGTGTTTTCATAAACGTTAAACATTAAAGATACGTTATTACTATCTTTTTTGCCGTTATATATTACTTCATTTTGACTATTCGTTGATATTACTATATTGTTTTTAGGAATAATTGTAGCGGTATACACCCCGCCTACAAGTATTATAAGTATTGCACTTGTAATTATTCTTAATTTAAGTTTGTTCATATTTTTACCCTTATATTAAGATATACTATTACAAGTTAAAAAATTACTAAATACCTATAATATCTTTTACAACGCTTATATATTTTTGCGTTGCTTCGTTTACCCTTTTTTTGTATTCTTCAGCACCGCCTTCGCCATCAGATACGGTTTTTATAATTATTTGCGGGATATTATTGTTTTTACAAGTTAATAAAACCCCCGCGCATTCCATATCGCAAACACTTGCATTGTAAGTGTTTTTTAAATGCTCCTTTACTTCTTTATCATCTACAAACTTATCCGCTGATGCACATATAACCTGCTGTATATCACTATGAGTTTTTGCAACTATATTAAAGGCTTCGTTAGTAGCGTCTATTATAGGTGAAGAATAGTTTGGATATTGCCCTACTACAACGTTATCTATCTTAGATAAGTCAAAATCATAGTGCACTACGCCTTTAACTAAAACGGTACTTAATACGCCTACTTTTTTATCTAAACTTCCGCTTACGCCAAAGTTTAAAATTAAATCAACGTTATATTTAGTTATTAAAAGTTGAGTGCTTGAAGATGCGTATATTTCACCTATTCCGCTTTTTATTAAAATAATTTCTTTATCTTTAACAAAAAATCGGCTAACTTCGTAGTTTGCTATCTTTTCTTTGATTTCATTTTGCCCTATTCCTTTTAAAAAAGGAATAACTTCTTTATCCATAGCAACGACTAAACCTATTCTTTTATATTTTGAAAAATCCATAGTGCTCTCCGTAACAAAAAATTTTGTTTTTTAATAGTATAATGTATGAAAGTTTTTATTTATAATAATGGCCATGATTTGAAAAACTATATAAATGCTTGCAAAGAATTTAAGCATAAAGTAGTGTTTTCAAAAAATATTAAAAAAAGTAAAAATTGTGACGCTTTAATATTAACGGGTGGCGGTGACGTTGCACCTTTTTTATATAATCACAATATTTCTAAAAACGATAGAGTGAATTTATTTTGTGATATAGATGAATTAAATTTAATTAGAGAATTCGTTTCTAAAAACAAAAAGATATTAGGAATATGTAAAGGCATGCAATTATTAAACGTTTATTTTAACGGCACTTTACATAAAAAAATACCCTTTCATAGCAATAGGCATCACGATATTTATCATACCGTTTTAATTGATGAAAATTGCCCGTTTTATAATATTTTTTCTTCAAAAATTATCACTAATTCGGCACATATTCAAGCAGTTAAAAAGTTGGGCGATAATTTTGAAGTTTTTGGTAGAAGTTGCGATAACGTAATAGAAATTATTGAACATAAAAAATTACCTATTTTAGCAACTCAATTTCATCCAGAAAGATTAAATCCAACCTTTAAAAAAGCGTTCTTTAACTATTTTTTTAATATTTTAGAGTAATAAACTAAATTTATTTTGTGGTTTTATTGTTTTGTGAACGTTTTACACCAAACGGGTGCTTTTTCAACAAATTCAGCGTTTGTAGACGTTTTTGAAAGCATTTCAAGTAGCGTTTCGCTTGCATTATCGTTATTTACTAAATAACGCCTTAATTGATATGCGCAGTCAAGTTCGCTTTTTGAAAGTAAAAGTTCGTCTTTACGAGTGCCCGAACGATATAAATCTATTGCAGGAAAAACCCTTCTTTCAGACAATTGTCTTGAAAGAATTATTTCCATATTGCCCGTCCCTTTAAATTCTTCGTAGATAACGTCATCCATTTTTGAGCCCGTTTCAATAAGCGCCGTTGCTAATATGGTTAAACTACCACCTTCTTCAATATTTCTTGCCGAACCGAAAAATTTCTTAGGAGATTGAAGTGCCGTTGGGTCTATACCGCCAGATAGCGTCTTTCCGCTTGATGGAACGGTGGTATTATACGCCCTTGCAAGTTTAGTTATCGAGTCAAGTAAAATTATAACGTCTTTACCCGCTTCAACTAAGCGTTTTGCTCTATTTAACACGTTTTCGGCAAGCCTTGTATGATGCTCGGGAGTTTCATCAAAAGTAGAATATATAATTTCTCCGTTAATTTCCCTTTTTAAATCGGTAACTTCTTCTGGTCTTTCGTCTATAAGTAAAACTATTAAATGTGCATCTTTATGATTTTCTTCAACCGACTTTGCTATTTTTTTAAGTAAAGTAGTTTTGCCCGCTTTCGGCGGTGCTACTATTAAACCCCTTTGTCCCTTTCCTATTGGACAAAGTATATCAATCGCTCTAATAGATAAATCATCACTTTGCCCGCTTATTTCTAAGGTAATTCTCTCATCAGGATAACAAGGAATTAAATCGTCAAAATAAGGTCTTGTATACGTTTGTTTTAAAGGTCCGCCGTTTAATTTAGTAATTGCTTTTAATGACGGCGAAGAATCCGTTCTTTCAGCAAAACCTTCGATATAATCGCCTCGCCTTAACTTGAAATGCTTTATCGTAACCTTAGAAACGTATATATCGTAAGATTGATTTGCTTCGTAGTTTTTACCCCTTAAAAAGCCATAACCGTCCGCCATTATTTCAAGTAAACCTTCTATTTCATAAGCACCTTCGTTTAAAGTAATTTCATTAGGCTCTTCATCATCACTTTTTATAACCGTTTGCGAAAAACTATCTTGTGGATATTTTTGCTTTGCACTTAATGGTTTTCTTCCCCTTGTACTATGGTTTTCAGGCGCTTTTCCGCTTTGAATTTGTAAAATTTCTTCTATTAGTTCTTTCTTTGAACGAAGTAACGGCGTGCCACCTAATTCCCTTAAAATTTCCCTTAATTGAAATATGGTTTTAATATTTAATACGTCTTTCGTATATTCAGTTTTAATATAATCCATAATATCCCCCTAAATTAAATTTGTGGTTTTAAATAAATTATTTGCTCGTTATTATTTATGATATCTTCAAGCATAAAACTATATTCTTTTTCTATATAGTTTTTGCCTTTTAAAAACTTGTCGACACTATCTACGTCTACACTGCAATTTGGTATCTTAAAGTGCATAGGAACTACTACTTTTGCATTTATATTTTCTACGTATTTCGTTGCAATTTCACTATCAATAGTGTATACACCGCCAACGGGAATTAAAAGTAAGTCAATCCCCTTTAACAAATTTACGACTTTTTCGTTATATTCACCTATATCGCCTAAATGTGCAACTTTTTTACCATCTAACGTAAATAATAATACGTTATTTTCACCCCTAAGCGCTCCCTTTTGATTATCGTGATAGGTTGGAATTATTGTAAAATTATCTTGACTTTTTGTAATTATTTTCTTGCACTTTACCGCACTTTTATTGTTATGGTCGTAATGATTATGCGACATATGTAAATAATCCGCCGTGCACTTTTTAACGGGTAACCCTACGTTATCAAACGGGTCTAAACAAATAGAAAATTCTTTTCCGCTAATTTTAAAGTATGAGTGTGAAAAATACTCTATTAACATAATTTTATTCCTTTATAGCCTTTAAAACGTATTTGATTTTATTTTTATTTTCGCCTATTTTTAAATCGTAACTAATATTTAAGTTTATTTCATTAGCCGAATATTCAACTTGTAAATTGTTAGTGAAAATGCTTGCTTTTAACTTATAGTTTGATACGTTTATATCGAAAATAGAAAGTTTATTTAAACTTAAGTCAACTTGATAATTAGTTACGCCCTTTCTTGACAATCTAATAGTATTATTTTGCAACAAAAAAATAGTTGTTTTTGTTAAAACACCATCTTCTAAATTACAATAACTAATTTTATAGAGATTGCCTTTTATATCTACTTCGCCTTTCACTTCAAAAGATATAGCGTCACCGTTAGTAGTTGTTGTTGATTTAATTATATAATTATTCATAACGTGATAAATTTCCGAAAACTCGGTAAAAAAAATGATTAGAAAAATGTAAGATTTATATACTTTATATATTTATTATACATTTAAAATAAGAAAAAGTAAACAAAAATTAAAAATTTGTCTACTTTTTTTAATAATTTTTAATAATTTTGTTAAATATTACCGTAAAATTTTGTCAAAATTATAAATATTTAATACTCTTGATTAAGCCCGTATTTTATTGCAAGTTTAAATGCAACTTTTTTACCATCTGCACCCGCACTCGAAATTCCACCGGCATAACCACAACCCTCACCACAAGGATATAGGTTTTCAACGTTTACACTATTTAAGTTCTCACTTCTTGTAACTTGTATAGGCGCAGACGTTCTACTCTCTACTCCCGTTAAAACACCATTTGAAAATCCTTGGATTTTTGTTGACATATCTAAAATTCCAAGTTTTAAAGCCTCGTTTATTTTATTAGAAAATAAATTTTCTAAATTTGCAAACTTATAGCCTAAACGATAACTTGGTTGCACGTTTTTTATACAAGTAGATTTTACGTTATTTATATAGTCTTCTACAAGTTGAACGGGGGCTTTATAATCTTCGCCACCTAAAATAAAGGCTTTTTGTTCAAGTTGTTTTTGATATTCTAATCCGCTAAACAAATTATCGCCAAAGTCACTACTATCAACTTGGCATATTATTGCACTATTACTATTTACGCCGTCTCTACTAAAATTACTCATTCCGTTAGTTACTATAGTGTTTTTTTCGCTGTTAGACGCTATAACTTCGCCACCTGGACACATACAAAAAGTAAATACTCCCTTTTGACTTTTATGGCTTACTAACTTATATTCGCTACTTGGTAATTTATCATAATATTTTTCGCCATACTGCGATAAATTTATTTCTTTTTGTAAATGCTCTATTCTAAATCCAACGGCAAAATTTTTAGGTTGCATAAAAACTTTTTCTCTATCAAGCATATAATACACGTCTCTTGCACTATGACCTACTGCTAATACAACTTCGTCAAAAGTGAATTTTTCGTTATTTATATATACGCTTGCAACTTTGCCGTTACTAATTTTTATATCAGTTAGTTTCGTTCGATATAATATTTTACCGCCTAATGCTAAAATTTCATTTCTTATATTTTTAACTACCTTTGGTAAATTATCACTTCCTATATGCGGTTTATTTAAATAACCTACTTCTAAAGGAGCACCAAAATATACGAAATCGTTTATAACTTCTTTTACGTACTGACTTGATACTTGCGTATTTAATTTTCCATCAGAAAACGCTCCCGCACCGCCTTCGCCAAACTGAACGTTACTTTCTTCATCAAAAGTTCCGCCGTTTAAAAACGAGTTTACTTTTACTTTTCTATCTTCAACCTTGTCGCCTCGCTCAATTAAAGTTACGTTAAAACCATAACGCAATAAATCTAAGGCGCAAAATAACCCGGAAGGACCAGCGCCAACTACTAATATATTACCCTTATTAGTGATTTTACCGTATTGCTTTTTTTCTTCAACAATAGGTTTACTATCGCAAAGTAGAGAATACAAGTAAAAGATATTATCTTTATTACGGGCATCTAATGATTTCTTTTTAATTTTTATGTATTTTATAGATTTATCGCCACTTGCTTTTTTGGCTTTTTCAAGAAGTTTTGATTCGTCTTCAAAAACACTTAACTTTACGTTGTTTACTATTTTCATAATCAATTACTTTTTTTTAATATATCTTCTACGGCAACTTGACTTGACGAATAAGCAAAGTGTAAATTATATCCACCACAATCACCGTCAACGTCTAATACTTCGCCAACCGCATATAATCCTTTTTTAAGTTTTGAACACATTGTGTTACTATCAAACTGACTAACGTCTAATCCACCCTTTGTTACTTGAGCATTATTAAAACCGCTGTTTCCCATAACTTTTAAAGGATAGTTTTTAATAAGTTCAACAACCTTTTGTAAATGGCTTTTACTAAATATAGTTATATCGTTATCGTCATTTAACGTGCCTATTACCTTTTTTAATATCGTTTCAGCAAGTTTGTTATGCACTAAACCTATAAGTAAATATTTTACTTTTAAATAATTGCAATTTTTTATTTTAATATTTAAATTATTTAGCAACTCTTCGCTTGCTATTTCAGGACAAAAATCTACTACGAGTTTTACGTTTTCATAGTTAGTTATATATGAAGATAAGTAAAAAATCGTATTTCCGCTTACTCCGTAATCAGTAAAAAGTAAATCGCCCACCACGCTTGCTATTTGACTATTATTTATAAAAGCCGTAACTTTACTTTCTTGTTTTAAACCCTTTAACCCCTTAACGTTATCCGTTTTAAGTTGACAAATAGCAGGATAGAGTTTTGTTACTTTATGAGAAAATTTTTGATATAATTTATAACCGCTTCCATCGCTACCTAAATGCGGTGAACTCTTTCCGCCCGTTGCTAAAATAACGTTTTTACAATTTATTTCGGCATTTTCATTTTCACTTTTAATTTTTACACTATAATTTTCATTTTTAGAAAAAATTTCAACCGCCTCGAAATTTGTCAAAATTTTAATACCTAAACTTTCTACCTTAAACCTTAAAGCGTCTAAAACTGATGACGCTTGTTTTGATACGGGATATAGTTTATCATCTTCAAACGTTGTAAGTATTCCTAAATTTTCAAAGAATAATCTAATAGAATTGATATCGTATTTATCTATTGCATATTGTGAAAAATTTTCTAAATTACTGTGATAAAATGGGCAATTTTGAGAAATTTTGGCATTTGATAAATTACACCTTCCATTACCTGTTGATAAAATTTTTTTACCAACCCTATTTTCTTTTTCTACAATTATAACTTTTAAGTTTTTATTGCCGTTTAGTAACGATATTGCGCTAACTAAACCGCTAAAACCTCCGCCAAGAATTATTACGTCATAAACAAAATTTTCCCTATTCATTCCCTAATCACTCCTTATTCAAAAATATTTTATCACTTTTATTGATTTTTTGCAATTGTATGATTGACTATTTGAATAAAAAGTTATAAAATAGTAATATTATTTGTATTACCGAGTGTTAAGGAGCACTTTAAAATGAAGGCGTTTTTTCAAGATTTGTATAATAATCATTTATCTGTAATATTACTAATTCTTTTAATTTTAATGATTATTTTGGTTATCTTTATCGTATTATCTAAATATTTAGAAAAGAGAAAAGAAAGAAAGGTTATTTTACAAAACATTAAAAATCAAAAAATATATACGCAAGAAGAAATTGATAATATTGCTAAAAACGTTTCTAACAGAGAAACGTTTATTCAAACAATGTCTACTCCTATTAAAGTTGAAAATACTGCTACTACTACCCCTTCAAAAAAGGTTAGTAAAACGAAGAAAAAGCAGTCAAGCGATATAATTGAAGATAATTTAGTCGTTGAAAATACCCCTAATAAAGAAGTTATTTCTATTGAAGAAGTAAACAAAAAAGCAAGCACAAAAAAAGTTATCAATTCTTCTACAGACAAAGATAAAAAAACAACTATTAAAAATACTGCAACTTCCACTACTAACAAATCCACTTCTCAAACTAAAAAAGCAACTACTACCAAGGCAGTGAGTGAGCAAGTTAATAGTGAAATTGCCACTACTAAAAAAACGCAAACAAACAATTCACAATCTAAAAAATCTACTGACGTATCTAATAACGCTAAGGCTAAAGTTTCTTATTCAGGTAAATGGAAGATAGTTCAAGTTGATGGTAAATATTATGCACAGTTACTTGCATCAAATGGTGGCAAACTATTAAAAACTGAATTATATGCTTCACTTAGCGGTGCTAAAAATGGAATAAACACTATTAAGAAAAATATTGATGACGGTAATTTTACAATAAGTTCTGATAAATACGGGCATTATCGTTTTAAACTATTTTCTAAGTTAAATAGACTCATTTGCGTTAGTGATGATTATTCTTCAAGAGATAAATGTGATAAAGGTATTGAGTCGGTAAAAAGATTTGCTAAATCAGCATACATTATATTAGAAGAAAATTGATTTATAAAATAAAAAAAGCGTAACTATTTTGGTTTAGTTACGCTTTTAAAATTTTTTGTATAAAAGGTAAAAATTATGGCAATCATTTAGAAAAGGAGAAAATATGTTTGCTATAAGTTTAATTGTAATAGGAATTTCTATGTTCCTAAATGGTTTTTTACCTATTATTGATGAAAACGACAATAATGAAGTTGTCGTTATGAACGTTATTTCTGGTGTTTTTACGTTTATTATTTCTATTTTTGGAATAATTAACGCACAAGATACTTTAACTTTAATAGAATACGGCACTATTTTACTATTTAGTATAACTAATCTTTATATTGCAGGGGTTAATATTTGGTATTTATCTGAAAGTAGTTTGGGCTGGTTTTCAATGGTATGTTTCGTAATTAGCGTTGCTATTGGAATTTTCTATTTAATAAACGTAAGTACTATGTTTGCTATCTTGTACTTTGTATGGGCGTTAGTGTGGCTTTCTTATTTCGTTTCAAGGGCTTTAAACGTTTTACAAAGAACTTCAAGTTACGTGATAATGTTTGGCGGTGCAATTGCACTTATAAGTGTTGGACTTTCTTTAATTTCAGGAATTTTAGTATTTTAATATTGTTACAATTAAAAAGGCGGTTGCTAAATTATTAGCCACCGCCTTTTTAAATGTTATAAGGATTGTTGAATATTCTCTAAATCTAATTTCCAAATAGTGTTTAACGCATCACTTGGCATACGCCAGTCCCCTCTTGGAGATAAAGTGAAATCAAGTACTTTCACACCGTCTGGCAAGCACGAACGCTTGAATTGTTGATTAAAAAATCTTCTATAAAAGTTTTCTAACCACTTATATAAAGTTTTTTCATCAAACTCGCCACTAAAAACTTTTTTTGCTATATAAAATATCTTTGATGGCTTAAACCCATAGCCTACCGCATAGTATAAATAAAAATCGTGCAGTATATAAGGTCCTACTATATCTTCGGTTTTTTGCACCATTTCACCCTCTTTTTTAGGAAGTAATTCTGGTGAAACAGGCGTATCTATAATATCTAATAAAATATCTTTAACTTTTCCGCCTATATTATTTGCTTCAACTTCAATAATTTTACGCATTAAAGTTTTAGGAATTGAACCATTTACTGAATACATACTCATATGGTCGCCGTTATACGTACACCAACCAAGCGCTAATTCAGATAAATCGCCCGTACCAACGACAATTCCGTTATATTTATTAGATAAATCCATTAAAACTTGTGTTCTTTCTCTTGCTTGACTATTTTCAAACGTTACGTCAGCCTTAGTAATATCTTGCTCAATATCTTCAAAATGAACTTTTACTGCATTTGATATGTTTATTTCTTTAATCGTTATACCAAACTCTTCCATTAAAGATATTGCATTTGATTTCGTTCTATTCGTTGTGCCAAAACACGGCATAGTTACGCCTATAATATCTTTTAAATTCTTATTTGAAAGTTTTATCGCTCTAACGCATACTAAAAGCGCTAAGGTGCTATCAAGTCCGCCTGAAACGCCTAAAATTAACGTTTTTGAACCTATATGGTTTATTCGCCTTGATAATGCGTGCGCTTGCATTTCAAGTATACTTTCTGCCCTTAATTTAAAATCTTCTTTTTCTACTATGAACGGCGTTTTTGAATACTCTCTACAAGTTTCTATATTTTCATTTATTAGGTTAAATGAAATAATTTTATAACTACTGTCTTTTTCAACGTTATCAAAATATTTACTTCTTTTATATAATAATAAATCTATATCAATATCGTTATATATTAAACCTTGACTATATAACTTACTTTCACATAAAATTTCGCCGTCTTCAACTATCAAACTATGCCCTGAATATATTAAATCAGTCGTGCTTTCGCCCTCGCCGGCATTTGCATATACAATTGCATTTATTTGCTGTTTTGACTTGCTTTTAAGCGATAATTGCCTTTGCTCTTTTCTTCCTGCAATTTCATTGTTACAAGCAAGGTTTACACTTATTAAACTTCCTTGCTTTGCCAAGTTTTGCCCTAACTCGTCAATTTTGAATAAAGTGTTATTTATCTCACAAGAAATTTTGATTTTTTCATCATTAGATATACTAAATATTATTTTATTGCCAAATATATACTCTTTATTAAATATCGTAATAGTTGTATTTTCACCATTAAAATCGCTAAACGCCCTATGAATATAGTTTTCATCATAGCCGTTAACTTTATTTTTTGGTATTACTCCTAATATTTCTCCATTATATATACCAACGGCAACGTTATAAATTTTATTGCCGTTTTTTATAGGCATACCAACAAATACTAATACGTTCTTTTCTAAGGTGTAATTAACTATATTTTCTAAACCCTTTAAACTACTCTCTAATAATATATCTTGATAAAATAAATCGCCAAGCGTGTAGCCCGTTAAACTAAGTTCGGGAAATACGAGTATTTTAACGCCTTTATCTATACCTTCTTTTATACCTTGAATTATTTGTTCTTCGTTATAAACTACGTTTGCGAGTTTTATTTTAGGCGAATATGCACCAACCCTTATAAAACCATAGTTATCGGTTTTGAGTTTAGTGCTTTTATATAGACAATTTTCTATTTTAGATATAACTTCAACTTTAACGCTTTTTACCCCGCCTGATAAAATTTTATTTAACGTGCCAAGCGGAACACCCGACATAACTGAAAGTTGATAGTTAGTTAACTTTTGCTTTGATTTTTCAATTTTAATTTTTTCAATCATTTTTAAAGTATTATTATCTAACATTATCTCACCTTGTTTGCATTTTACCACTTTTTATAATATTTGTAAAGTGTTTTTTTGTAATTTTATCATTTTTTATAATATTTGTATAACATAAATTATCTATTTTGGTAAAATAAATATAAAAAGCGATAACGTAATTGTTATCGCTTTAATTTATTATATTAAGTTTTACTAGCGTATCAAGTTGTCATTTCTTATAAAACTCTTTGCAATATTTTGCACTAAATATGACCTTTACGCTTTTTAGAATTTTCTAAAATAGTTCATTGGCCTACTCCTTAATTAAATTTTAATAATCTCATATAGAAACAATTTTTTAAGTGGTAATAACAAATTTAGATTCCTCCTATAAGGTTATTAAGATTACTTAGTACATTGGTCTATCTCCTTTAATTTTTAAATCGGTTTTGGTTACATACAATACAAATTAAACTAACTTAAACTTTTGGACTGTACCTCCTTTTTAGATTCCGATTTTAGTTTGGGTATTCCCTCTTTGTACTTTCATTGTAAAGCCAAACACCCAAAATGTCAATACCTTTTTAAAAAATTTTGTTAGACTTTATTTTCAAAAAACGTATTGATTTTTACTACATTATATGCTATAATTAAAAGGTAGTGTGCAAATAATCGTTAAATTTATTTTTATTTAACGTTTACTGCACCTTTTTTTATTAACAAAAAACCAGATACGCTTGTATCTGGTTTTTATTGTTTTTAGTATACTTAACACTGACAAGTTATTATAAATCAACTAAGTCGATACCTAAATCGGTAATAATAACGTGCTTTTTAAAGCCTACTTCCTTAGCCACGTTAACGGCAATATCATAACCGCAATCTAAATAGTCTTTATTATGACAATCGCTATTTATCATAATTTGACCGCCATAATCAAAAATTATCTTTAATATATCTTTTGACGGGTACGGCTCGCTTCGATATCCCCTTGCTATTGCCCCCGTATTTATTTCGAATATTTTGGCACTTTTTATAATTTCTTTAATGGCATCTTCTACGTATTTTAAATAATTTGTAGGAATTGATATATCTAATTTTTCAACGTATTTAGTTATCAAATCTATATGCCCTATAATATTTGCGTTGGTTTTTACGGCAACTTCTTTTATTTGATTGTAATAATCTTTACATAAGGCGTCAAAATCGTTAGAATATACGCTTTCTAATAAATACTTAAAACTTGAAACGTCTAAGTCAACGGGGTAATACTTGCCGTCTTTTTTTACGCTATGCATTGAACCTATAACGTAATCAAACTTATAATCGTATAAATTTGAACGCATATCTTGTTCAATTCCTAAAAGAATAGTTATTTTATCTTTATACTTTTCTTTTACTTTTAAAACTTCAGTAACGTAATTATTAAAATTACTTTCGTTCAAAGTCCAAGAATCATCACCTTTAATATAACTATGTGATGAAAAACCTAAATATTTAAAATCTTTTTCGATAGCACGTTTAACGATACTTTCTATACTATCGCACCCATCACAATAAACACTATGGGTATGAAAATTACTTTTTATCATATCAATTCGTCATTTTTTCTTGTTTTACTTTATGGTCTATTATATGGCGAGAAGCAAGTTCCTTCTTTATATCTTCAACCGATATACCCATTTCAACCATTAAAACCATTACGTGATAGCAAAGGTCGGCAATTTCGTAAATAGTTTCCTTTTTATCGTTTGCTTTACCCGCTATTATAACTTCCGTACACTCTTCGCCAACTTTTTTGAGAATTTTATCTATGCCTTTTTCAAAAAGATAAGTCGTGTAAGAGCCTTCCGGTAGAGTTTCTTTTCTGCCTTTTAATAAATCGTATAATCCGTCAATAGAAAATTCGTTTTTATCTTCCACTATAAACAATTTATCGTTAAAGCAAGAGTCCGTTCCTAAATGACACGCAGGCCCGTCTTTTTCCACCATAACGAGTAACGCATCTCTATCACAATCTGCCGTAATAGACACAACGTGTTGATAATTTTTACTCGTTTCGCCTTTTAGCCATAGTTTATTTCTTGAACGACTAAAAAAACAAGTTTTTTTCTTTTCAAGAGTTATAGATAAACTCTCTTCGTTCATATAAGCAAGAGTTAACACTTTTTTACTTGAAGCGTCTACGACTATTGCTGGAATTAAACCATTTTCATCAAATTTTAAATCTTTAATCTCTAACATATTATTCCTACCTAACGTTTATTTTTTCTTGTTTTAATTTGTCTTTCAAATCTTTAATGCTTACTTCATTAAAATGGAATATTGATGCGGCAAGACCAGCGTCAATCGTTGGAATTTCTTTAAACAGCGTTATAAAATCTTGTATACTCCCAGCACCGCCAGACGCTATTACGGGAACGTTTACAATTGAGCAAACTTCTTTTAAAAGCGGAATATCAAACCCTTTTTTAACGCCATCCGTATCAATAGAATTAACAACGACTTCGCCCGCACCATTATCTACGCATTTTTTTATCCAACCCAAAGCCTCTATGCCCGTATTTTCTCTGCCACCCTTAGCAAATACTATATATTTTCCGTCAACTCTTTTTACGTCTACCGATAGTACCACGCATTGATTTCCATATTTTAAAGCACCTTGCTTTATGAGTTCGGGATTTTTTATTGCACCTGAGTTAACACTTACTTTATCAGCCCCGCATTTTAATACTCTATCAAAATCTTCAATAGTGTTTATTCCTCCACCAACGGTTAACGGAATAAATACGTTTTTAGCAACCTCGGTTAAAACTTCAGTAAACAATTTTCTTCCGTCACTACTTGCCGTTATATCGTAAAACACTAATTCATCAGCACCATAGTTACTATAATATTTACCTAATTCAACGGGAGAATTTACGTCTTTTAAATTATCAAAATTTACACCCTTTACAACCTTGCCGTCCTTTACGTCAAGACAAGGTATTATTCTTTTTGTAATCACTTTACCGCCTCCAACGCTTCTTGCAACTTAATTGCTCCAACGTAATACGCTTTACCTATAATTGCACCGTATAAATTAAGATTTTTTAACGCTATTATATCATCTATTGAAGATACGCCACCTGACGCCGTTATATCAATAGAAAACTTTTTAGACAACTCTTTATAAAGCGACCTATTAGTTCCTTGCATAGCGCCGTCTTTAGAAATATCAGTGCAAATAATATTTTTTACGCCGTAAGACTGCATTAGTTTACAAAACTCATAACAATCATACGTAGATTTTTCTTCCCAGCCTTTAATTGCCACCATACCGTCTTTTATATCCACGCCAACCGCAACCTTATCGCCGTATAATTTTAATGCGTTTTTTAAAAATTCTTGGTCAGTAACCGCAGACGTTCCTAAAATTACACGACTAACCCCGCAATCTAAATATTTTTTTATTGTTTCAAGGTTTCTAATTCCGCCACCTATCTCGATAAATAAATTAGTGTTTTTGGCTATATCTTCAACAATTTCTAAATTTGGAGTCGTTCCGTTTTTAGCGCCTTCTAAATCAACGATATGTATAGCGGTTGCCCCAGCGTTTTCAAAGTCTTTTGCTACGCTTAGCGGATTTTCACTATAAATAGTCATTTGAGAATAATCGCCTTTATAAAGTCTAACAACTTTTTTGTCATATAAATCTATCGCAGGAAAAATTACCATTTTTATACCCTTTTATTTTAAATTTCTGCAAACGCTTTTAAAATTTTTAGTCCAACTTCGCCACTTTTTTCGGGATGAAATTGACAACCGTATACGTTATTTTTTTGAACGATTGCAGTAAGTTCTTTTCCGTAATCAGTTGTTGCTACGAGAGAATCTTCACAATCAACAGCGTGATACGAGTGAACGAAATACACGAAATCGTTTTCGTTAATATATTTTAAAATAGGACTTTGCTTTTTAAAATTTAAAGCGTTCCAACCTATATGCGGAATTTTATACTCGCAAGGTAGGTCAATATATACGACTTTACCATCTATAAGCCCTAACCCGTCATATTCGCCGTATTCGTAACTTTTGTTAAAAAGCATTTGCATACCTAAACAAACGCCAAGTAGTGGTTTATTATTTTTTACTTCTTCTATAATAATTTTATCAAGACCACTTTCAAACAACTTTTTACTCGCATCAGCAAAAGCACCAACACCCGGCAAAATAAGTTTATCAGCCTTTTTTATAGTTTCAATATCGCTTGTAATTATAACGTCTTCGCCTATTGCCTTAAACGATGAAGTTAACGAGAATAAATTACCAACGCCGTAATCTATAATTGCAATCATTAAAGAACTCCTTTCGTTGATGGAATTTCATCAGCAAATTCTTTATCTATACTAACTGCCGTTTTTAGTGAACGTGCAACACTTTTAAACGCTCCTTCAACAATATGATGAGCATTTGTTCCCGCCATTTTTACAATATGAAGCGTAATTGAAGCGTTGCGAACGAAAGATAAGAAAAATTCTTCTACTAATTCAATAGGAAAATCCCCTATTTTAGTTGCCCTTGTTGGTAAATCTAATTTAAGATAACTTCTATTTGAAATATCAACGGCTGACAATATTAAACTTTCGTCCATAGGAAGAATCGTAGTTCCATATCTAACGATTCCCCTCATATCGCCAAGTGCTTTTTTTATTGCTTGACCTAAAACGATTCCAACGTCTTCAACGGTGTGATGATAATCTACGTTAACGTCGCCGTTACAAGTTACTTTAAGGTCAAATCTTGCGTGGCGAGAAAATAATTCTAACATATGGTCGAAAAATCCACAGCCTGTTTTTATATCGTTTTCACCTTTGCCGTCTAAGTTGATTGTTAATTTAACGTCAGTTTCTTTTGTTTTTCTACTAATTGTTACTTCTCTCATTTTAGTTCTCCTAAAATATTCTTTATCTTTTCAATAAATATTTGCATTTCGCTTGCACTACCTATCGTTATTCTAATAAAATCTTTTATTCTATCTTTATCAAAATGCCTTATTAAAACGCCTTGCTCTTTTAATTTTAAATATAAACTTTTACCATCAATTTTACTATTTTTAGCAAAAATAAAATTTGCTTTTGACGGAAGAATTATAAATCCTAATTTTTCAAGTTCAGCCGTAGTAAATTCTCTATTTTGTTGTATTATTTTAGCGTTAGCCATATAATAATCGTTATCTATTAAGGCGTAAGTTCCCGCTATTTGAGTTAAAGTATTTACGTTGTACGGATTTGTTGAATACTTAATTTTTTCTAAATCTAAAATTAAACTTTCATTTGCAATTGCAAAACCTAACCTTGCGCCAGCCATACTCCTTGATTTTGAAAAAGTATAAACGCAAATTAAATTATCATACTTTTTAGTTAAAAAGTCAACGCTTGTCCCACCAAAATCAACGTATGCTTGGTCAACTACGACTATATTATCTTTATTAGACTTTAAAATTTCTTCTAATTCATAGATAGATAATTCCATACCCGTTGGGGCGTTTGGACTTGCTATTACTATAAGTTTATTTTGATTACAAAACGCCTTATAGTCAAGTGAAAAGTCTTCTTTTAATGGAATAACCGTGCTCTTAATATTATAAAGGTCGGCAAAAACGGAATAAAATCCGTAAGTTATATCGGCATACACAGCATCGTTTTGACCATAAGCCATAAATATAAAATTTAAAATTTCATCAGAGCCGTTACCAACGAAAATATTTTCTCTTTTCGTTTTGTAAACTTCGCTAAGTGTTTCTTTTAAAACCTTGCAAGTTGGGTCCGAGTACAATCTTAAAGACTTTATTTTTTCATCACTTATAGCCTTTACAACACCTTCACTTGGCGGAAAAGGCGATTCGTTAGTGTTGAGTTTTATATAACTTTTATCTTGTGGTTGTTCGCCCGGAGTATACGCCTCCATTTTATTTAAATTGTCATTAAGAAATTTACTCATATCAATCTTCAAACCTTACTTTTGCACTATTTCCGTGTGCTTCAAGTCCTTCTTTATTAGCAAAGTATACAACGTCTTTATAAACCTTTTTTAAAGCGTCTTTCGTATAATACGTGTACTGCGTTTTTTTAATAAAATCGTCTACTGAAAGCGGACTTGAAAATCTTGCCGTTCCTGACGTAGGTAGCGTGTGATTAGGCCCTGCATAATAATCTCCTAACGCCTCTGGACAAAATCTACCCATAAATATACTGCCTGCATTTGTAATTTTATCAAGATAATCAAAAGGCTTATCTACCATTAACTCTAAATGCTCTGGCGCAATTGTATTACTTACTTTAATAACTTCTTCTAAATTCTTTGCAACGATAATTTTGCCGTTAGTATCTATTGAAACTCTTGCAATTTCACTTCTTTTTAAAGTTGCAATTTGCTTTTCTATTTCTTTTTGTACGGCAACGGCAAGGTCGTAACAATCGGTCACAAGTACAGCGCTAGCCATTTTATCGTGCTCTGCTTGAGATAAAAGATCGCTTGCAATATGCTTTGCGTTAGATTTTTTATCAGCGATAATTAAAATTTCACTTGGACCTGCTATCATATCAATGTTAACTTTTCCAAACACTTGCCTTTTTGCCTCGGCAACAAAAGCGTTGCCAGGACCTACGATTTTATCAACTTTACTAATCGTTTCAGTACCAAAAGCAAGCGCTCCTATAGCCTGCGCACCACCGACTTTATACACTTTATCTACTCCGGCAATTTTAGCGGCAACTAAAATGTTTGGATTGATTTTTCCTTGACTATTTGGTGGCGTGGTTATTGCTATTTCACTGCAACCCGCAATTTTAGCAGGAATACTATCCATTAAAACGGTTGACGGATAAACGGCTGTGCCTCCCGGAACGTAAAGCCCTACTTTTTCAATAGGCGTGATTTTTTGACCTATAATTATACCGTTTTTCTTTTTTATTTCAAAACCTTTTCTAACTTGCTTTAAGTGAAAAGTTTTAATATTTTTACTTGCTTTCTTTAATATTTTGATAAACTTATTATCAACTAATGAAAACGCTTCTTCAAACTCCTCATCAGTAACTAAAAGATTATTTAATTTACAATTATCAAATTTTTCAGCGTAATAATATAAGGCTTTATCTCCATTTTTATA
>JAZONZ010000006.1:0-8949 GCA_045654765.1 Christensenellaceae bacterium | reverse complement strand
TCACCAAGAAGTGTTCTATGTAAACCAGGTTCTTTAAGTAAATCTTTTTCGATAATAGAAGAAATGTTTTTATGGTCAGCAACGTGTTCAGCAAATACAACGAGAGCAACAGGAGCAAAGGCAAGAAAAATCTCAATAACGCCAGCACCATTAACTAATACTTCGCCGTTGACCATTTCTTTAACAGCACCAATTATAGTAATGTTTGGAATCCAGTTATTAAAGTCTAAAACTTTAGTAAATACAGAAAAATCAATAATTTTAAAATATTCGCTATGGAATACATGATAACCAAATAAAGTAAATAAAGTAGCGGCTACGTAACCAGCGCCAACACCAATAACGAAAGGAATAAGTTTCATACCTTTTGTTCCTTTGCAAGAAACAAATACAGTTGTTAAGAAAGTTACTAATGCTACAACAATATGAATTAAATTATAATTGTTAACTTGTACAATTTCAGTAACAATTTCGCCTAACTCGTTAAGTTTAGGAAGTCCGTTTTCCATAACAACTTGTGAAAAACTGTAATTACCTGCAACGTTCATAACGTTATTTATTGCAGAGCCAGATAAACTTAAACCAATTAACGCAACCGTTGGACCTATAATAACAGGAGGCATAAGTTTAGTAATCCAGTTAGTTCCGGCAAATTTAACTGCAATTGCAATAAAAACGTAAACTAAACCTGCAAATATTGCACCTAAAACAATGCCTAAATAACCAAACGCAACACCTGTAAAAAGTGGAGTAATAAAAGCAAAAGAGCTACCTAAAAACACAGGGCTTTTAAATTTAGTGAACAATAAGTAAACTATTGTACCAACGCCTGCACCTATTAAAGCAGATGCTTGACTTAAATATGTGCCGTTAGGGTCAACTAAAACGGGCACGAGTACAGTTGCTGCTAAAATTGCAAGCAATTGTTGGAAAGCATACACAAGGTTTTTACCAAATGGTGCTTTCTCATGAACATCATAAGTTAATTTCATAAGATTTAACTCCTTTAAATTTATTAATGCGGTATTAAACCGTACATTATCATTTGTTAATCTTTTTCATATAATATTACTTTGTCATTACCATCAATTTCATCAAAATAAACTGAAACGGTTTCACTTAAAGAAGTTGGAACGTTTTTACCTACAAAGTCAGCCCTAATAGGTAATTCTCTATGACCTCTATCAACCAAAACCGCAAGTTGAATAGTTTTAGGTCTACCAAGACTCAATACAGCCTCAATAGCAGCCCTTGCCGTTCTACCCGTAAATAAAACGTCATCACAAAGTATAACTTTTTTATCTTTAATATCGAAATCAATATTTGTTTTATTAACGTTAGGCATATCAGCCACTTCCGTTAAATCATCACGATATAAAGTTATATCAATAAAACCGCAAGGAAGTGAAATGCCTTCAATTTTAAAAATATTATCTCTAATGCGGTTTGCCATACAAACGCCACGAGTGACAATACCTATCAAAACAATATCATTAGTACCCTTATTTTTTTCTATAATTTCGTGTGAAATTCTAAACAATGCACGATTTTTAGCAATTTCATCCATTAAAAGTGCCTTCTCAACCATAAATCACCATAAACAAAAAGCCTTGCAATACTGCAAGGCAAAATAAATTTAGTAAAGATAAAACCGCCTTGAAAGTATCACAGTACTTTAATTAAAGACATTATTACTAAAATTATATATTGTAACTTAAAGTTTGTCAATACTTTTTTAATTTTTTTGTTTTTTGCTTGATTTTGATTTTTTTATTATGTATACTAAATATTGATATAACAAGAGTTAATATTTGCATATATAGGAGGAATTTATGTTATACGTAACTACTAAAACAACTGCGTTACACGTTTGGTGGGATAAACATAAATTGTATCAAGACGGCTACTATTATAAAGTAACTTTAAACGATATAAGCGTGGCGTACGTAAAGAATATTTTGTTTGATTTTTTCAACTTACAGCCTGAAACGGAATATAAAGTTTCAATCCAAATATGTGATAAAAACAAAAAACCGTTGCCAGAAAGCGAGCCGGAAATTCAGTATTATAAAACAAGTAAAAACGTAACTAATTTTATAAATATAACAAAACCGCCTTACAATGCTATCGGTGATGGCGAATTCGATAACACTGAAATTATTTTAAGGGCAATAAGTGACTGGAAGCCTAATGACGTTTTGCTATTCCCTATGGGAACGTACGTTACTAGAGGTATAATTTTTAATAGCGACTGCGTGTTTCAATTTGAAAATGACGCTAATTTAATTTCTAAAGGAGAGTAATTATGTTAAAAAGCGTAGTTTATTCAAATAGAGTTAAGATATATTGGGATTTTATTAAAGGTTATGATGAAAGTCACGCATTTGAAATAACTTGTGGCGATAAAATATATTCAACTAATCAATTTCACTACTCGTTTTACGATTTAGATTTTGACGCATTTTATACGTTTAGCGTAAAATACAAAAACGAAAACGGCGAATTATTGCAAGACCTTGGTGAAATAAAAGTTAAAACTTGTAAACGTAAAAAGGCGATTGACGTAACGAAGCCACCTTATAACGCTATAGGCGATGGTGTTACGCTAAATACAAAAGCCCTTCAACAAGCAATTAACGATTGTAAGATTGACGAGTTAGTTTATTTACCAAAAGGCGTATATTTAACGGGCGGTTTAGATTTAAAAAGCAATATTGAAATTTATTTAGATGACGAAGCCGTTTTACAAGGTAGTGACAAATGTGTTGACTACTTACCAAAGGTGCTCAGCCGTTTTGAAGGTAACGAAGTGGTAGCATATCGTTCTTTACTAAACGCAGGCGTTATGGATAGTAAGGGTGGACCAAACTGTGAAAATATAATAATTTACGGTGGTAAAGTATTAGGCGGTGGTGCTAATCTTAGAAATGATACTATCGAAACTGAAAAAGTTGAGATTATTAAAGAAAATGGTTTAGAAAATCATCCAAATCCACCAGGGTATTATTCTTCAATTTTACCAGGCAGAAGAAGGGGAAGAACTATTTGTTTTTCAAACGTTAAAAACGTAATTATTGCCGATTGTGAAACGGGTAATGCTCCTGCTTGGAATTTACATTTTATATATTGTGAAGACGTGGTTACTTGCGACTCGAAAATCGTATCTCACGCAATATCTAACGGCGATGGTTGGGACCCAGATTCTTCTAAAAACTGCACGATATTCGGTGTAACGTTCGATACGGGTGATGACTGTGTTGCTATTAAATCGGGTAAAAACCTTGAAGGTTACCTAATCGGTAGACCGTGCGAAAATATCACTATGTTCGACTGTTACGCTGTTGATGGTTACGGCATAGGTATAGGAAGTGAACTTTCGGGTGGTATTAAAAACGTAAACATATATAACGTACACTTTTTAAGTAGAAAGGGCGGTTCTTTCTTAGTTAAATACACTAAAAAACGTGGTGGCGTTATTGAAAATATCAGTTTAAATCATTGTTCGCTTACAGACATTAGTATTGCTTATTATACCATTAACGATGATGGAGAACCTGCTCCGGTTTATCCAAAGGCAAGAAAGTTTTATTTTAATGACATAAAACTTGCAGGTATAATGTATTTTACAAAAGGTAATAGAGCGCTTACAAGGCCTGCTATCGTATTACAAGGGTACGAAGGCGAAAATTGTATTGAAGACGTAGAAATAAACGACGTCAAGTTCATTAAAAGGAATTTTGTACCAAATCAAACAATCGTAATAAAAAACGTTAAAAATTTAAAATTAAGTAACGTGCAATATTTGGAGGATTAATTATGCAAGAAATTTTTAAAACGGTTAGACCTGAAGAAGTTGGTTTACAAAGCAAAAACGTAAAAAAATTCTACGAAAAATTAGAAGAAATCGGTTTAACTACGCACAGCGTGTTGATGCTTAGGGGTAATAGTATTTTTACCGAAGCATATTGGCAACCTTTTCATAAAGACTTTTGCCATAGAATGTATTCTCAAACGAAAAGTTTCGTAGGTGTTGCAATAGGTTTACTTGTTGAAGACGGACTTATTAGTTTAGACGATAAAATTTGTGATTATTTTAGAGATAAAATAGATGGTCCCGTTCACGAATATTTAGAAGCGCAAACAATTCGTGATATGCTTACTATGACGACTTGTTCACCAAGCGGAAATCATTTTTTAAGTAAAGACCCAGATAGAACGCACTTATACTTAAATGCTGAAACCATATCAAAGCCTGCAGGAACAACTTGGGCTTACGATAGTGCAGGTTCGCAAGTATTATGTAATCTTGTTGAAAGAGTGAGTAAGAAATCTTTACTTGACTTTATGAAGGAAAGAATTTTCAATCATATCGGCTCGTTTAAAACGGCGCAAGTATTAAAAATGGAAAATGGCGATTCTTGGGGCGATTCCGCTATGGTATGTACTGCAAGAGATATGGCTACATTTGGTCGTTTCGTATTAAATTACGGTACTTGGAACGGAAAACGTTTAATGAGTGAAGAGTATTTAAAGGAAGCAACTTCTCCGCTAGTAGATAATTCTTTAAATAATCATCCTTCAAAAACACACACGTACGGTTACGGCTATCAAATTTGGCGTGTAGGCGAAGATTGTTTTGCGTTTATAGGTATGGGCTGTCAATTAACTATTTGTAATACTAAAAACGATATAATTTTCGTATGTAATTCTGACAATCAAGGTTCAGGTTACAATTATGATGCAATGATTAACCTTCTACAAACGTACATTTTCGATACGGTTGTTGACGAAGTATTACCTATTGACGAAAAAACGAACGCTGAACTTGACGCATTTATAGCAGGTTTAAAACTTAGGTCGGTGAGGGGTAAAAAAGACCATCCACTCGTTGAAAAAATTAACGGAAAATTATTTAAGCCACTTGGTAAAAATCCACAAGGCATAACGGAATTTTCAATTTCATTTAACGAAGACGGCAGTGGTACGTTCAATTACGTAAATGCTCAAGGTAAAAAGAAACTTGACTTTAAGTATGGCGAAAACGCTTACCAAAAGTTCCCACAACTTGGATATAGCGATACGATATGTAACGTTCCAGCAGGTGGCGACTTTATGTATGATTGTGCAGTATCTGGAGCGTGGACTTATGGTAATAGATTTATGATTTACGTTCAAATTATAGATAAATATTTTGGAAACTTAACGATGATGTTTACTTATAAAGACGATATCGTACACGTAAGTATGTCTAAAGTTGCTGAATATTTCTTAGGCGAATATCTTGGTAGTTTTACTGCTAAAATGGTAGAATAATTTTTATAAATAAAGGCAAGGATAAAATTAATTCCTTGCCTTTTAAATATTATTTACTTTTTTATAAGTTTGTGGTAAAATAAAAAGGTAAGAACGTAGTCTTACCTTTTGTGGTGCCGGTAGTGGGACTCGCTCCGCAACAAGTTGCTATCACGCCGGGGAAATAAAATAGTTTACTAAACTATTTTGCGCCAAAAAAACGTATAGTATAAACTTGTATTTTGTCGCAAGATTTCCCGTTCTCGCCCACCTTAAACTAAATAAAAAAGTAAGACCAAAGTCTTACTTTAATATGGTGCCGGTAGTGGGACTCGAACCCACACACCCTCGCGGATAATAGATTTTGAGTCTATCTCGTCTGCCAGTTCCAACACACCGGCTTGTTATAAAATTATAATACAAAAAGTTAGTGCTTTGCTTGCAAAAAGCAATAACTTTGCCGAATTTCAATCAAGAGTGTAAAAACAAAAGTTTTTACAGCAAAATTTTAATTTTGCAAAGGTTTTGCGCCAGCAAAAGATTTAACTTCTTATAGATTATAATATCATAATATTGAATAAAAATCAATTATTTTTAATGCAAAAAAGGAAATTATTATGAGTAAACTTGTTTTAATTGATGGTAATAGTTTAATAAATAGAGCATTTTACGCAACGCCCTTATTAACTGATAAAAATGGTACACCAACAAATGCGGTATATGGTTTTGTAAATATGTTAATAAAAGTTATTAGCGATATTAAACCAACGCATATTTTAGTTGCATTTGATAGAAAAGAGCCTACTTTTAGGCATAAAATGTATAGTGAATATAAGGCAACGAGAAAGCCAATGCCAGACGATTTACGTCCACAAATTCCACTTTTAAAAGAAGTTTTAACGGCTATGAAAATAAAAATATACGATAAAGTTGGTTTTGAGGCTGATGATATTATAGGTACTTTATCAAAAAAATATAACGGTAAAACGATAATAATCACGGGCGATAAAGATAGTTTTCAACTCGTTGATGAAAATATTTCAGTATATTTTACAAAGCGTGGAATAAGCGATATTGATATTTTAGATGCAAATAATTTCAAAGAAAAAACGGGAATAACGCCAAGTCAAGTAACTGATTTAAAGGCTTGTATGGGCGATAGTAGTGATAATATTCCAGGAATAATAGGCGTAGGCGAGAAGACTGCTCACACGATTATCGATACTTATAAAAATATAGAAACACTTTACGAGCATACTGATGATTTTAAAGGTAAACTTTACGAAAAAATAGTAAATGGTAAAGAATTGTGTTTTTTAAGTAAGGTTTTAGCAACGATAGATACAAACGTAGATATTTCAGTGCCTTACGAAGATATGACTTATAAATTTCCATTAGATGATGATGCAAAGCGAATTTTTGCTGACCACGAATTTAGGGGAATACTAAAAAGGACGGAGATTTTCGAGCAAGAAACTACTGAAAAAAATTTAGAAGAAAGTAACGTAGAAGTAATAGAGATTAAAAGTTCAACAAACATAGAAGAAATATTAAATGCGGGTGAAATATCAATCGTTATAAACGATATTATTAGTTTATACAATGGAAAATGCGAATATTTCTTTAAAATAAAAGAAACTTTTTTTGATGAGGGTTTTACTTTTGATGAAGCCATAATTAAATTAAAGCCATACTTTGAAAACGCCAAAAATAAGGTAATATGTTATAATTCAAAAAACACAGCCTACTTATTAAAAGAGTACGGAATTGAATTTAACACAAGTAGTGAAGACGTTGATATTTTGCGATATTTAGTGGATTTTTCAACAAAAGAAGATAATATTTTAGATATTTTATATTATTATAATTTAGATACGAAAACACCAGCGTATTCGTTATATAAATTATGCAATAAATTTTTAGAGCAAATAAAAACTGACGGCGTTGAGCATTTATATTATAACGTAGAACTACCTTTATGGCGAGTTTTGTTTGATATGGAAAATCAAGGCTTTAAAATTGACGTAGAAGAGTTAAATAATTTATCAGCCTTGTATAAAAAACAACTTGATGAGTTAACAAAAAATATAATTGAACTTGCAGGAGAGCCTTTTAATATAAATTCGCCAAAGCAACTTTCAACGATACTATTTGAAAAGTTGCAAATAGGAAAGGGCAAAAAAACAAAGTCGGGCGGATATTCTACAACAGCCGAAGTTTTAGAAGAATACGTAAATTCTCACAAAATAGTCCCTTTAATTTTAAGATATAGAACAATTCAAAAACTATATTCAACGTATATTGAGGGGTTTAGACCGCTTATTGATAAAAACACAAATTTAGTGCATACGGTATTTAATCAAACGTTAACTTCTACGGGTAGATTATCTTCAAAAGAGCCTAATTTACAAAATATACCCGTAAGAGATGATGAAGGTAGAGTTTTAAGAAAGTTGTTTATTGCAAAAAGTGACGATAACGTTTTAATTGATGCCGATTATTCACAAATAGAACTTCGTTTGCTTGCGCATTTTTCTAATTCAAAAGAACTAATAAATGCTTATAATGAGAATAAAGACATTCACAAAATAACTGCAAGTCAAGTATTTAACGTTCCGCTAAATGAAGTAACAAGTAAAATGCGCTCAAGTGCAAAAGCCGTTAATTTTGGTATAATTTATGGTATAAGTGAGTATGGTCTTGCAAAAAATTTAAAAATTTCGCCACAACTTGCTAAAGAGTATATAAATTCATACTTTAAATCGTACCCTAAAGTAAAAGAATATATGGAAAATAACGTTGAATTTGCTAAAAATAACGGTTACGTTTCAACTATATTAAACAGAAGAAGGTATATAAAAGAAATAAATTCTTCAAATTACAATTTAAGAACGTTTGGCGAAAGGGCGGCAATGAATATGCCACTTCAAGGAAGTAGCGCCGATATTATTAAAATTGCAATGGTAAACGTGCATAAAAGACTATTAAAAGAGAGTTTAAAAGCAAAACTTATATTGCAAGTTCATGATGAACTTATAATTGATAGTCCTAAAAATGAAATGGAAATTGTTAAAAAGATTTTAGTTGAAGAAATGGAAAACGCCGTTAAGTTACTTGTTCCGTTAACGGTTGAAGCAAACGTAGGAAAAACGTGGTTCGAGGCAAAATAATGAATAAAATTTATGCTGTAACGGGCGGTATAGGTAGTGGAAAATCGCTCGTGTTAACGATTTTACAAGAGAAAGGCTATAAAGTTTTTAGTGCTGATAAAGTTTATAACGAACTTATTTCAAATAATGAATTTTCTTGTAAAATATACAACCTTTTAGGTTTAAAATTTAATAAAGACGTTGGTTTTGAAAGGGATAAAGTATCTTCTATCGTTTTTAATGATAAAGAAAAATTAAAAATTCTTAACGATTTCACGCACTCGAAAATTATGGAAAAAATGATTAGTGAAAGCAAAAAGTGTGAAGGTATAGTGTTTAACGAAGTACCGCTTTTGTTTGAGGGTGGCTATGAAAATTTATATGACGGAATAATAATCGTTAGCCGTGATTTAGATAGTAGAATCGCATCAATAATAAATCGTGATAATAAAACTAAAGAAGAAGTTTTAACCATTATAAATAATCAATATAATTATGATAATAATTT
>JAZONZ010000005.1:0-3611 GCA_045654765.1 Christensenellaceae bacterium | reverse complement strand
GGTAAAATACCGAACTCGTTTTCAATTTAAAAGATACCTTTTTTATTTTTGTTGTTTAACACGCATAAAAACGTATTACTTTATTATAAAACTTCTTTAATTCTTGCAGCCTTACCTGTAAGTGAACGAAGATAATAAAGTTTAGCACGCCTTACAGCACCCTTTCTAACAACTTTAATATCAGCAACCTTTGGCGAATGAAGTGGGAAAGTTCTTTCAACACCTACGCCAAAACTTATACGCCTTACCGTAAACGTTTCACTAATACCGCCACCACGTTTAGCAATAACGATACCTTCATATGCTTGAATTCTTTCTCTTGTACCTTCGATAACTTTAACAGATACTCTAACAGTATCACCTACGTTAAACTTAGGTACTTCACTCTTAATATTCTCTTTGTTGATTTGTTCAATAATTGTCATTGACTTATCCTCCTATATACAAGGTGTTCATTGAATTCCAAGAGGACCACCCGAAGTCTCTAAATATTCTACCATACACGCTAATTTTTAGCAAGCATTTTTAAGCAATTTTGCAATAATTTTTATCATTTTTGCAACTTAAAATGCGTTTTTTATTAAATTTACGTCATTTTTTAATATTTCTATAACACTAAATGAAATATTTATATCTTCAAGTTTATTCGCTAATAAAAAGTATGACGCAATTTGTTTATACTTTTCTTGTTTTTTATAATCAACCGCTTCGGCTGGTCTTCCAAACTTTTCGTTTGAACGTGTTTTAACTTCAATAAAATATAGTTCATCATCTTTTATTGCAATTATATCAGCCTCGCCGTAAGGGGTTACGTAGTTTGTTTTTATAATTTTATATTTTAGTTTTTTTAGATATTTACACGCCTTTTTTTCGCCTATTCTACCCAAAAATTTTTTATAAAGGTTTTTCTGTGGATTTTGCAAGGTCCAACCTCCTTTATTCTATCTATATGTTGTTTAGTGCCGTAGCCCGCATTTTTTGAAAAGCCGTAACCAGGATATATTTTATCATACTCAGCCATAAGCCTATCTCTATAAACTTTTGCTAAAATTGACGCACAACCTATCGTATATGAGTATAAATCGCCTTTTATAATAGGTAAAGTTTCAATTTCAGTATCTAATTTTACAGCGTCTACAAGTACGATATCAGGGGTTACTTTTATACTTTCAATACACTTTAACATACACTTTTTCGTTGCGTTTAATATGTTAATTTCATCAATTTCAGTATGGTCTACTTGACAAATTGAATAACTTATAGCATTTTTTATAATTTCATCATATAGTTTTTCACGCTTTTTTGCCGACAATTTTTTACTATCGTCAACGCCTTCAACTATATTATCACTCATTATAACTATTGCGCATACAACCGGACCTGCTAACGGACCTCTACCAACTTCGTCAACACCCGCTATATATTTATAACCTTTTTCTTTATATAAATTCTCATACTTGAATTTATCAATTTTTTCCATCATATAAATAGTACTTTTCCTATTTTTTGTTTTCTTAAATCGTTAATAATTATTGACGCCGTTCTTTCGTTATCAACTTCTCCGCCCTTCATTAACGCTCCTCGTTTTTTACCTATTTCATAAAAAATTTCAGTCTCAGTTTTTGACGTAACGTCTATTTTATAAGCGGTTTCTAAATTGTTTTTATAGTTTTCTTTTAAATATTTTATCAGTTCAAGCGATAGTTCAGTAAAGTCTAAAATATCATCGTTTATACTGCCGATAAACGCTAAATACATAGCGTTTTTTTGATTATCAAAACTTGGAGAAGTTGTTCCTGGAGTATCTAAAAGTTCAACGTCTTTTATTCTAACCCACTGTTTGTCTTTAGTAACGCCAGCCTTATCTCCCGTTTTAGCCTTTTTACAGCCACAAAGCAAGTTTATTACCGTTGACTTGCCCGTGTTAGGAATACCGCTAACCATAACCCTTAAAGGCTTATTTACGCCTTTTTGTAAATATCTATCTTTAACTTCTTTTAAACTCTTTATAATTTCATTATAAAGTTTTATGGAATTTTTTTCGTTTGTAGCGTTAAAAACAACAGCGTTTTTGCCTTGCGATTTAAAAGTTTCAACAACTTCTTTTAACCTTACTTCATCAGTTAAATCAGCCTTGTTTAATAGATAAACGACAGGTTTATTATTAAATAAAGGCTCTAAGGTCGTATTTAGGCAAGCAAAAGGTGCTCTTGCGTCAAGGGTATAAATAATACCATCGCAAAGTTTAACCTCTTTCTCCATCATTCTCATTGCTTTGGTCATATGACCAGGATACCATTGTAAAAACATTATTTTTTATCTAACAAGTCAGGTCGATATTTTTTTGTAATTTTTACCGACTGCTCTTTTCTCCATTTATCAACTTCACCGTGATTGCCTGAAAGTAAAACTTCAGGAACTTTTAACCCTTTAAATTCTTGTGGACGAGTGTACTGCGGATATTCAAGTAATCCGTTTGAAAAACTCTCTTCACTTAAAGACTCTTTTGAAATAACGCCTTCAACGTATCTTGAAATAGTATCAGTTACAACCATAGCAGGAAGTTCGCCACCCGTTAAAACGTAATCGCCTATTGAAATTTCTTCATCAATATATAAATCAATAACTCTTTGGTCTATTCCTTCGTAGTGACCGCATAAAAGTATAATATGCTCGTAATCAATTAGAGTTTTTACCATTGATTGTGAAAAGGTTTTTCCCTTTGGCGACATATATATTCGCCTTGCTTTATGCTCTTTATCAATACTATCTATCGCAGATGCAATAGGCTGTGGCATCATTACCATACCCGCACCTCCGCCAAAAGGATAATCGTCACATTTTTTATGTTTATTTTCAGTATAATCTCTTATATTGTAAATATTTATTTGTATTTTATTACTATCAACCGCCCTTCCTATAATGCTTTCTTTTAAAGGTGTAAACATTTCTGGAAATAGCGTTAAAATATCAATCTTCATAAAAAATCACCTTTTCATAGTCGCTACCATTTATATTTAAAGTCTTATTTTCAATATCAATTTTTAAATTTAAACTTTTTAAAAATGGTAAATATGCTACCTTGTTATTAGTTAAACTAATAACAAACATATCTACGTTTGACTGAATAACGTCTTTTACCGTACCAAATATTTCTTCGTTTATAAATACTTTTAAGCCTATTAAATCGGCTATAAAAAACGAAGTAGCACTCTTTTTTATTTGATTTTTATAAGCGTAAACTTCTTTGCCTCTTAAAAGTTCACTAAAATTTCTATCAGTTACTCCATCAAGTGATAAAAACGCAAAATCACTACCATCTAATTTTAAAGACAATACTTTGTATTCTTTATCATCAATAAAAACTGCTTTTACGCCTTTTATACTTTGAAAATTATCTGCATAAAATTTAATTTTTAAATCGCCTTTAATACCGTGGGGCTTTAAAATTGTTGCAATTAAAATCTTTTCCATAAAAATACGAGAGAAATTTAATTAAATTTCTCCCTTTTCCTTTATATCAATATTGTACTTTTTATTTTCCTTGCTACTTGCTTGTCTAACCAAAGTTCTTAACGCTTTTTTGCTTGTTTTTTTCATCCTCTAATCTC
>JAZONZ010000004.1:0-5162 GCA_045654765.1 Christensenellaceae bacterium | reverse complement strand
AAAGATTATAATTGTTTAAGTATAGCACACTATACTTTGCAAGCAAAGTCGTGTGTTTTTGCAAAGCAAAAAGAAAGACTAACGAACACCTTTCGTTAGTCTTTTATATTGTCTAAAAATCCCTTGTAGGGACTCGGTAATTCGCTCTCTTGTGAGTGGGATTTAATTATCACGGTCGGAAATACCCGACTCTCACAATATTATTGTATACAGTTATATAAAAATTGTCAACTAAAAATAAAAAGACAAGCAAACTTGCTTGTCTAAACCCGGCAATCTTTTCGATTGCTGTACAACAACCGTAGCACAGTTGAGGTTAGAAACCATTAACACAAAAAACGTGTAATGCTTAGGTTTCTAAAATTATTTTATGATATTTATAAAAAATTGTCAAATAAAAATCAAACAAAAGATGTATTATTATGCTGTATTTGTATATTATAAACGCAAATGTTTAGCATTATGCCTGCTATTTTTAATTACACTTTTTATCTACCGCCCTAGGAACTTTTCTTAGGGTATCAAATTTTAAGTTTATCAACTTTTAGTATACAAAATATTTTTACCAAAACTTATTTTTTAACTATATTTAAAAAACTTTCCCCTTTTGTATTTTGTTTTTCTACGTTAAAGTAGTCTAATATCGTTGCTGAAATATCGGCAAATGATTTTCTTTCATTTAAATTTACATTACTCTTAATTTCTTTGCCATATATTATCATAGGCGTATATTCACGAGAGTGGTCGGTTGAAGGCGTGTTTGGGTCGCAACCATGGTCTGCGGTAATTATTAAAACGTCTTCATCATTTAATAATGGTAAAAACTCTCTTAAGTTCTCATCAAAATTAGTTAATGCCTTAGCGTATCCATCAATATCGTTTCTATGACCATACACCATATCAAAATCAACTAAATTTACAAAACACAGACCGCTAAACTCACTTTTAACTAAATTAGTGGCTATTTGCATACCCTCTAAATTGTTTTTTGTTTTATAACTTTTGGTAATGCCTTGCCCAGCAAATATATCGTATATTTTACCTACTGAAATTACTTCGTAGCCCTTTTCACTTAAAAGGTCAAGCATAGTTTTTTGCGGTGGCAATAGTGAAAAATCTTTTCTATTTGCCGTTCTTACAAAAGGATATTCGCCTATAAAAGGTCTTGCAATTACTCTACCAACACCATCTTCGCCTTGTAAAATATTCCTTGCGATTTGACAATATTTATATAAGTCTTGCACACTAACAACGTCTTCGTGCGATGCGATTTGAAAAACGCTATCCGCTGACGTGTACACAATTAAATCGCCCGTTTTTATATGCTTTTCACCATAGTCTTTTATAACTTCCGTGCCAGAATAAGTTTTATTGCATAAAACTTTTTTGCCCGTTTCCTTTTCAAAACGAGAAATAATTTTGCTTGGAAATCCGTTTGGATAAGTTGGCAACGGTTTATTAGAAATAACGCCTGCAATCTCCCAATGCCCTAAAGTCGTATCTTTACCACTTGACTGCTCGTTCATTTTTGCAAAACTGCCAAGCGGGGCATTAACTCCCCCGTCAACGCCATCTATATTAAACAAACCTAAACTTTTTAGCGTTGGACAATAAAAATAACTTGACTTTCGTATTGATTTTAAAGTATTACTACCATTATCGTTAAATTTATAAGCGTCTGGCAATTCGCCGATGCCTAAACTATCTAACACTATTAAAAATACTCTTTTTGACATATTTCACCTTTAAGCGAGTTCAAGTGCTATTTCCATCATTTTAGTAAACGAGTTTTGTCTTTCTTCCGCAGTTGTTACTTCTTCTGGATGAACGATACTATCGCTTACTGTACAAATACAAAGTGCTTTTTTATTTGCTCTTAAAGCGTTACAATAAAGGGCGTAGGCTTCCATTTCAACACCTAAAACACCCATTTTCGACCATTTTAACGTGCCGTTTGAATCATCGTAAAAAGTGTCCGAAGATAATATATTTCCAACTTTAAACCTAATTTTATCTCTTTTACAAATTTCAACTGCTTTTTGAACAAGTTCAAAATCGGCAATCGCTGAAAAAGTGCCTGGCAACTCAAATTGACTTGCATAATTGCTATTAGTACAAGCGCCCATTCCTATAACAACGTCTCTCAATTTTAAGTCGCCGTCTATTGCCCCGCACGAACCTATTCTAATAATAGTTTTTACGTTGTAAAAATTAAAAAGTTCATATGAGTATATACCCATTGACGCTTGCCCCATTCCAGACGCCATTACTGAAACTCTTTTTCCTTTAAAGTATCCCGTATAGCCGTTTATTTCCCTTACACTATTTACTAAACTTGCGTTTTCTAAATAATTTTCAGCAATAAATTTTGCTCTTAGCGGGTCGCCCGGCATAAGTACCGTATCTGCAAAATCGCCCATTTTTGCCGTTATATGTGGAGTTGGTATTGACATATTATTTCCCCCTTTCTTTTACTATTTTTACTATTCTACTCGTGCCTAATCTATCTGCTCCAAGTAAAATAAACGTAATTGCATCTTCTATTGAAGAAATTCCGCCTGCCGCCTTTATTTTTACGTTCTCGCCAACGTGCTTACTAAACAACTCAATATCGCTAAAAGTTGCGCCGTTGGTTGAAAATCCCGTTGAAGTTTTTATATAGTCAGCACCTGATTTCGTTACAATTTCGCACATTTTGATTTTTTCTTCTTCTGTTAGTAAACACGTTTCGATAATTACTTTTAAAATATGCTTTTTACAAACCTCTTTTATAAGTTTTATTTCTTCTAATACGTAATCGTAATTTTTTGCTTTTAACATTCCTATATTTATAACCATATCTATTTCATCAGCCCCATCGTTTAAAGCATCTATGGTTTCATAAATTTTTGACTTTGTTGTTGCGTTTCCATTAGGAAACCCTATTACCGTACATATTTTTAACTTGTTTTTACAATATTCTTTTGCAAATTTTACGTAGCAAGGCGGAATACAGCACGATGCTACTTTATATTTTATTCCATCGTCTAATAATTCTTTAATTTGCTGTTTCGTTGCCACTTGACCAAGTAACGTATGGTCACATTTATTTAAAATTTTATTTATATCCATAATTTACCTATTTAATAATATCTAATACTAATTTTTGCTTTCTTGGTTTTTTGTTTTTAACTACCGTACTTTCAAGCAGTTTTTTCTCTGCCGTATCTAACGATTTTTCATTATCGCTATATATAGTTGCTATTTCTTCGCCTTGTAAAACGTAGTCGCCAACCTTTTTTTGTAAAATTATACCAGCACTATAATCTAAACTATCTTCAATAGTGTTTCTTCCACCGCCAAGTATTAAACTTGCCGTTCCATAGCCTTCAGCATCAACGTTATATATATAACCACTATTTAAACTTCTAACCACCTTTTTATATTTGGCTTTTTTGAACTTTTCGGTATCTATTATTACGCTTTCATCTCCGCCTTGTGCTTTTACCATTTTAATTAGAGTTTCTAACGCCTTACCACTTGAAATACTTTCTTTAACTAATAATTCACACTCGCTTAAACTTCCCTTTCCGCTTAAATATAACATATGGCTTGCTAAAATTATACAAATTTGAGTTAAATCGCTTGGACCTTTACCTTTTAACACGTTAACGGCTTCAATAACTTCTAAACTATTGCCTATGCTATTGCCTAAAGGAACGTTCATGTTCGTAATTACGGCTATCGTTTTTTTGCCGGCATTTTTGCCTATTTCTACCATAATTTTTGCAAGGCGTTTACTTTCTTTTAAAGTTTTACAAAATGCTCCGCTACCGCACTTAACGTCTAACACTATACAATCGTCATCAGCGCATAATTTTTTACTCATTATACTTGACGCTATTAAAGGAATACTATCAATAGTTGCCGTAACGTCCCTTAAAGCGTATAACTTTTTATCGGCTGGCGCTAAGTTTTTGCTTTGTGAAATTATTGCAACGCCTATTTCGTTTACTATTTTTATAAATTCACTTTCGCTTAAACTTGTGTTAAAGTTTGGAATTGACTCTAATTTATCAATAGTTCCACCCGTATGTCCTAAACCCCTACCACTCATTTTAGCAACTTTTACGCCAAGCGAAGCAACGATAGGCGCAATTATTAAACTTGTTTTATCGCCTACTCCACCCGTAGAGTGTTTGTCTACCCTTACGCCTTTTATGTTTGAAAAATCAAGTTTGTCGCCCGAATCTCTAATAGCAAAAGTTAAATTGCAAATTTCATCAATCGACATACCTTTATAGTATATTGCCATAAGCAACGCAGATATTTGATAATCGGGAATATTGCCTTTCGTATATTCACTAACAAAATAATCTATTTCATTTTTAGATAGTATTTTGCCATCTCGCTTGTTTTTAATAATATCAAAAACTCTCATATATCTCCTAAATTTTTTGCCTTGTTATTTTTCCGTTATCGTTTGAAATTATATATGCGTTCCCACCACTTGATATACTTTTCGTTAATTTACCGTCAATAAATTCTAAGGCGCAATCATCTTCTATTGCATAACAATTATTAAAATTATTGTCTATTATCGCCTTTTCGTAATCTAATTTTCTAAGGTTATAATGCGGTGAACAAACACCTTTTATTATTCCTAAACCTTTTTGTATTGAGTATTCGTCAAAATTGCCGTAAACCTCACTATCGGTGTACATTGTTTCAAACCAACATATTGCTCCCGCTGAACGACCTACTATAATTTTTCCATCATTATACGCCTTTATTATTTTATTTAATAAACCGCTTTCTTGCCAGTGTTTTAACATAAACAAAGTGTCCCCACCGCCTATGTATATAAAATCAGCCTTGCTAAACTTTTCGTTAATTTTTTCTTCATCCATTATCGTATTTATTGTTAAAACAACGTCCGCCTTAATATCAAACACCGAAGTGTACGTTTTTCTAAAAGAATTAAACGAAGGCATAAAATCGTGCGAGGCTGTTCCTATATACAAGCCGTATGCCCTTTTTCCGTTTGCGTGCTCTTTTGCTAAGTTTGAAACGTATTCATCTATTTTTAAAGTAGTTTTTTCTTTTAACGAGCCACCACCTATTGCTATAATTGTACCCATAATCACTCCTAAATTTACTTCACGATATATTTTAACATATAT
>JAZONZ010000003.1:0-13758 GCA_045654765.1 Christensenellaceae bacterium | reverse complement strand
AAGATAAATCCAGAAAGATACGTAGTCCCAACTATCAATCCTATAAAGGTTGTTTTCTAGATATGAGCCGTCACTATCATTTGAATAAGTATTGCCAGTCATTATTCCAGCGTACTCGTATTGTCTACCATCACGCCAAGTGTAACTTCTTAAGAAGATACCTTTATCTAAACCTTCAGTTAATTCTGACGTAGTTTCTTGTGGCTTAGTTTTAATTACGCCCTTTCTGCCTTCAAATTCTTTAAGCCAAGTTGTATTTGGAGCAGAAACAGTATAATCATTTTTATAGTTTGTACCGGCATTATCTCTAAGGTAAACTGAACCAACAGTTTCAGCATAACCAAAGTTTTCAATATCTAAATTTTGTAATTTCGCTGGAACTACTACAAACTCGGCAGTTTTAGTTTCAATAAGTTGGTCACTTTCATCATAAGTTGAAACTTCAATCGTGAACTTAGCCTCATCAGTATATTTTGATGGATCATGAATAAGTTTATCTCCACCAACTGCTCCAGTTGGCCAGTAAAGGTCAGCATAACCACTTGAATATTCTGGCACGAATATATTACTATCAAGAGTAATTGTACCTAAACCAAATGGTTGAATTACTTTATATTCAATTCTATCAGCACCAAGTGATGATGCCACAATTACAAGTTCCTTATATTGTTCAACAACTGGATCTACGTTGATTGTAAGTTCATCAACTAAATCTCTTGTTTGAACTGCAAATGCAGAGTTAGTAAACGTAGCAGTATAAGTACCTACTAATTTTGGATTATCTGGATTTGGCTCAGATAAATCAGCGTAAACAACGTTAACCGTTTCAGTTTCAGTATGCTCTACGTTGTAAATACATTTCATAGTTGCAGTACAAGTTCCAGTTTGAGTTACATCATCTACGTCCCAAACGTAAGTTGGCGTACCGTATTCACACTCTGTAATTTTATCTTGTTTTTGAGTTGCAAACGCATCTTTAGTAAACGTAGCAGTATATTCACCTACTTTGTGTTTCGCCGCGCCGTCAATCACAACCGTACTTGGAGTAACGTTACTAAGAGTAGCGTTTACTGTTTCCGTTTCGATATGACCTGGTGCATACGTACATACTCTTGTTGCAGTACATTTTAACACGTCTTGTTCCCAAGCCCAATCATATTCAACTTCTCCAAAAACGCATTGCTCGCTATTTTTATCACGAACTTTTACACCAAATTGCGTATTTGTAAAAGTAGCCGTATATGTACCTATTTTGTGTGGCACGCTAGCATTAACGTTAGTTTCGTCTGCATAAACAGTGTTAACCGTTTCAGTTAATTCGTGGTCTGAATCGTTAAGACATGTGCTCGTTGCAGTACAAGTTGAATTGTCTGCACTCCAAACGTAAGATGGGTCTCTCCATAAGTGTGCTGTAGTTTCGCCACTTTCAAACGTTTCAGTGCCTTTTTCGCCACAAGAACAAGAATAATAATATTTTGCCTTACTACCACAATTTGCTTCTTCTTTTAAATAAGCATCGGTAGTAACTTGTTCACTATAATCATGAACGTGCTCGTCTTCTTTACAAGCAATTAAGCCAATAGCCGAGCAAGTAAGCATCAATATAGTTAACATTGAAATTACTATCTTTTTCATAATTTCCTCCCTTAAAAAATAATAAATTAGTTTAAAAAACTATAAACTATACTTTTAGTATAACCTTGCTAAAGGCCTTTGTCAATACCTTTTTTATTTTATTTTCAATATTTTTAGATTTATGCACGTTAAATAGACTTTACACTAACGTCACTATTTATTAAATACTCTTTTTTGCCGTTTCTTTCAACAATTAGCCTACCTAAATTATCTACGCCTAAACAATAAGCAACGTAATTTTCTTCACCGCCATTTACCATAATTTGCTTATTTAAAATTACTAATTTTTTTTGATACTCTTCAATAAAATTATCATTTCTTATATCGTTTTCAATGTTTTCTAACTTATTTATTACGTGCGAAATTAGTAAATTTCTATCAATTTTTTTGCCACTTTCTATATATAAAGAAGATGCTATTTTTTCAATATCTTTATGAAATTTTTTATTGTAAACGTTTATGCCTATTCCCGCTATAATACTACTAATTTTGCCGTTTTTTATAACCGATTCAGTTAAAACTCCGCAAACTTTTTTGCCGTTTATAATTATATCGTTAATCCATTTTATGCCCGCTTTTATTCCATATAATTCTTCAATACTTTTACTTACCGCTAAGGCTATAAAGGTTGTAATTCTTCCTATTTTTTCATACTCGTAATTACCGTTTAAAAGTACAGACATATATATTCCATTAAAATATGGCGAATAAAATTTGCGATTAAATCTTCCCCTGCCCTTGCTTTGCTTTTCACTTATTACAATTTGAACGTTTTTATCTAAATTGTTTTTTAAAATATCGTTAGTAGACGTGGTTTTTAATAACACTTTTATATTCTTTTTAACAAATAAATTTTCATTTATTTTTTTGCTAGTTATTACGTTTATCATGATTAAATTTTAATGTATTTATTAAAAAATGTCAATTCATTAACGTAAAATTGAAAATATCTAAAATATTTTAAAAAAATTTCAATTAACTAATGACAAAAGCATTTTTTTGTGTTACAATGTCTTTGATAGTACATACTATGTCAAAATATTAAATTTTATTATATAAGGAGATTAAAAATGAACAAAATTTTCGACCCAGCTACTACTTTTAAGTTTACGCCGGCAGATTACGTTCCTTTTAAAGATAGGGAACTTTGCGAAAAATTAAGAAAAATTAGTGGAACAGATTTAGAAAAACACTCTAACCCAGATTTTAACATTAAGGTTATGATGAACCCTCACCCTGTTCTTATCGCAACATTATTTGAAAGAATTAAAGCAGCAAGTGATGCAGGCAGAAAGATTACTCTTATTTTAGGTAACCCTGAACCTGATACTTATATTCCTCTTGCACAACTTATCAACTACTTTAAAGTTGATTGTAAAAACGTTCACTTATTCGCTATGGATGAATGGGCTGACCAAGATGGTAATATCGCTCCTGAAACTTATCAAGCAGGTTTCGCTCACTCTATGCTTAAATACTTAGTTTATCAAATTGATGAAAAACTTCGTATGCCTTTATCTAACGTACACTACCCAACTAATAAAAACATCAATAGTTATTCTGATATGATTACTGATTGTGGCGAAGGCGGTGCAGATATTTGTTCTTCTTCTCCTGGTTGGACGGGACATATGGCGTTTATCGACCCTGTTCCAGATTTCTTCCCTAAGGGATTTGACCCTAACGTTGAGCCAACTAAAGAAATGATTGACGAGTGGCTTAATATGAAAGCAAGAATCGTTGAACTTCACCCATTAACAGTTGCTCAAAATTCACTTCACGGTGTATTTGGTCAATCTGGTTATATGGCTGACGTTCCTCCTAAGGCTGCAACTATCGGTCCTGTTGACGTTAAAAATGCAAGAGAAAGAATTGAAGTTCACGCACTTTTAACTAACGGAACTTTCTCTTCATGGCAAAGAATGACTAGCCGTCTTGTTCTTCACGGACCTGTTACTCCATTGATTCCAAGTTCAATGCTTCAAACTATGAAAACTCAAGTTTACGTAAGCGAAGAACTTGCTGCTCCATTTGATTGTTGGGAAAAAGTTGGTTACTAAAATTAACTAAAAAAAGGCTAACGAAATTTTTCGTTAGCCTTTTGTTTTATAGATAAAAAATCCTATTACACGCCGTAATAGGATTTTTTTTATAACTCTAATCGTTTTAATAAGTTTTTAGTTTTTTCAATGCTTTTTTTATCATTTTTAGCGGTGTGTTTAATTTCGGTTACTCCCCTTTTTAATCTTCCTAAAAATATTAGCCTGCCCCAGCGCCTAATTTGATATATAGGATATAACCACTTTTTATTATTAAGCGTTGGATATTGAATTTTTAAATCGTCATAAGGAAGCCAAATTCTTTTGAAAAGATACTTTATTTTTCCGCCTTTTTTTACTTGTTGCACTTTTACAAGCGTTTCAACGTTTCCAAAATGCCCGCCTTTAAAAATAAATTCTTCAATATCTTTCGTTAAAGGCGTATGCTCTTTATTATTAAACCAAACTTCGCTTAAAAGTTCTATATTTTTAGCAAACGTTTGTATCTCGCCTTCTTTAAGTAATGCGTTTAACTTTTCCTCGTTTAGTTTTAGGTTTTGCCTAATTAAATACAAGTCTATAATAGGTCTTATTCCCGAGCCCCCAACTAAAAAATGCTTTACGATATGCGCTAAATGATAATAATAAAACGTTTCGTTTTGCATTTCGTAATAATGCGTTTTACCTTGCTTTAATTTACAAGTTTCTATAACTTTGTTTAACGGCAAGTTGATATTTTCCTTTACGTCTTTTTCTATTAAATCGTAATGAAGTTCTACGGTTACGTTATTTTTCGTAATAAAGGTTAAATCGTGCGCCCCTTTAAATTTAAAAACGTAACCCAATTTATCAATTAGTAGTTGTTTGGCTTTTTCTATATCTCGCTCTTTAATTAAAACGTCTACGTCACAACTTGACCTTAAATAACTTTCTTTATAAAAATCTTTTATGACCGCGCCTTTAAGCGGAACGAAATCAATACCTTCATTTTCAAAAAAATTGCAAAGCGTTTCTAGTTCATAATCAAGATTTTCTCTAATATAAATTGATTTTAGTTTTTCATTTTCTAAAAACTTTATAATTTCTTGGTTTTTTATATTTTCACAAAGTTTAATCGTATCTAACAAAAAATGCGGTAATTCGTGCTTTTTTAAAAGTTGAAAAACGTCTTTTACGTTATTTTCGTTAATACTTTGTAAAATGTTTTTAGAGGGTTTTTCGCCTTTAATTTCATATTTAATTATAGATAGTACGATATCAATTATTAGCATAAGCCCCCCTTTTTTTATTTTTAATATTTACGCCACACCATTTTATCTACAATGCCCACGTAAGATTGTATAATTTTTACCACTTTATTAGAAACGTTTTCATCAACGTAGTCTAATACAGGTATTCCGTTATCATTATTTTTTACCATATTTACCGCTGTTTCTACTGCTTGAAGTAATCCCTTTTCATCTATACCCGCTAAAACGAAACACCCTTTATCTAACGCCTCGGGCCTTTCAGTTGAAGTGCGAATACATATTGCTGGGAACGGTTTTTTTATTGAAGTAAAAAACGAACTTTCTTCTGGAAGTGTTCCGCTATCTGACACAACCGCATAAGCATTTAATTGAAGTGCATTGTAATCGTGAAAACCTAACGGTTCGTGCATTATTACCCTACTATCAAGTTTAAAGCCACTCTCTTCTAAACGCTTTTTACTTCTTGGATGACAACTATAAAGTACCGGCATATCATACTTTTTAGCCATTTCGTTTATAGCGTTAAAAAGTTGCAAGAAATTCTTTTTAGTATCAATATTTTCTTCTCTATGACAAGATAAAAGTATATACTTTTTACTCTCTAAATTTAACTTTTCTAAAATTTTACTATCTAAAATTTCTTGTAAATTATTTTTTAATACTTCCGCCATAGGCGAGCCTGTAACAAACGTTCTTTCCTTTGGTAAACCCGTATCGGCAATATATCTTCTTGCGTGCTCGGAATATGCTAAATTCACGTCGCTTATTATATCAACAATTCGCCTATTAGTTTCTTCTGGCAAGCACTCGTCTTTACACCTATTACCCGCTTCCATATGAAAAATAGGAATATGCAATCTCTTTGCTGAAATGGCTGATAAACAAGAATTCGTATCACCTAATATTAGTAAAGCGTCTGGTTTAATTTCGCTCATTAGTTTATACGAGCAATTTATTATATTGCCTATCGTTTCACCAAGGTCGTTACCTACCGCGTCCATATAAACTTCGGGGCTATCTATTTTTAAATCTTTAAAAAATACTCCGTTTAAGTTATAATCGTAATTTTGACCGGTATGTGCTAAAATAACGTCAAAATATTCTCTGCATTTATTTATAACGGCTGAAAGCCTTATTATTTCTGGTCTTGTGCCAACAATTATAAGTAATTTTATTTTTCCGTTATTTTTAAATTTTATATCACTATAATCTAATTTCATTTGCATTTATTTTTCCACCTTTTCAAAATAAGTATCCGGTTTGTTTTTATCAAAAATTTCGTTTGCCCACATTACCGTAACTAAATTTTCAGTTTTAGATAAATTTATAATATTATGCGTATAACCTGGCAACATATGAACTGCTTGAATTTCATCTCCACTAACTTCAAAGTTTAATACTTCGTTAGTTCCTATTTTACGTTGCTGAATTAAGCCCTTACCGCTAACAACAATAAAAAATTCCCATTTAGTGTTATGCCAGTGCTCGCCTTTAGTTACGCCCGGTTTTGATACGTTAACGCTTACTTGTCCACACTTTAAAGTACGGATTAACTCAGTAAAACTGCCCCTTTCGTCAGTATTCATTTTTAAAGAAAATTTAATCTTTTCTTTTGGCAAATATGAAAGATAAGTTGAATATAACTTTTTAGCAAATGAATTCTCTTCCATTTCAACCATTACTAACGTTTTTGGCTGAGCGCTAAATTCGTTTAATAACTTTACTATTTCTAAAAGCGACACCTTATAAGTTAACGGCACGGCACAATACTTACCATCTTTATCTATAATGGTTTCTATTCCGTTAAAGTTAGCGTGATGCTCTTTGTTTTGTAAGGCTAAAACCATTTCTTGAACAAGGTCGTCTATATATAACAATTCTAAAACAACGCTTTCATCATTAACCGTTATAGGTAAATCGTTTGCTACGTTATGACAAAACGTAGCAATTACTGAATTATAATTTGGTTTACACCATTTCCCAAACAAATTAGGAAAACGATACACTAAAACCTTTGCACCCGTATTTTTAGAATACTCGAATATTAAATCTTCGCCCGCTTTTTTGCTTTTGCCGTATTCATTATTATATCTACCTATACAAGTTGCTTGAATTGATGAAGATAGCATTATAGGACAAGTGTTTTTATGCTTTTTTAACGTATTTAACAGCACGTCTAAAAACCCGAAATTGCCTTGCATAAATTCTTCGGCGTTTTTAGGTCTATTTACCCCCGCCAAGTTAAAAACGAAATCAGCATTTTTACAATACAAATCAAGGTCAGTTAAAGTGCTATCAATATCGTATTCGTAAATTTCACTTATAGTTAAATTAGGATGCGTTTTGTTGTTTCCGTTTTGAATATTTTTTAAGTATTCAATTAAATTTCTACCAACAAAACCTTTTGCTCCCGTTACTAATATTTTCATATTATACACCTTTACCAGCGAGTTGGTCTTGTATGTATTTAAGTGAAGTGAGTTTATTTATAACTTCTTCAACCGTTAAAAGTTTAGTGTTTCTTGAATCAAATTCAGTTATATAATTTCTCTCTACGTTACCATGTTTAAAATATTTGTCGTAATTAAGCCCTCTTTTGTCACAAGGAACACGATAGAAATCGCCTAAGTCAATTGCGCTAGCGCACTCTTCGTTAGTAAGCAAAGTTTCGTACGTTTTTTCGCCGTGGCGAATGCCTATAATTTGCATATTTTTTTCATCGCCACCAAACAACTTAATAACCGCTTTTGCTTGCGTTTCTATTGTGCAAGCAGGTGCTTTTTGAACAAAAATATCGCCGTTTTCACCCTTTTCAAAAGCAAATAATACAAGGTCAACCGCCTCGTCAAGCGACATTATAAACCTTGTCATATTAGGGTCGGTAATGGTTATAGGTTTACCTTGCTTAATTTGGTCTATCCAAAGTGGAATTACAGAGCCTCTTGAACATAATACGTTACCATATCTCGTACAACAAATTTTAGTTTTTGATTCGTCTACCGTTCTCGATTTTGCTATAACTACTTTTTCCATCATAGCCTTGCTTGTACCCATAGCGTTAACAGGATACGCCGCCTTATCGGTAGATAGACAAACTATATTTTTTACGCCCGCTTCAATACCCGCCGTTAAAACGTTTTCCGTTCCTATTACGTTAGTGCGAACGGCTTCCATAGGAAAAAACTCACAAGACGGCACTTGCTTTAACGCCGCAGCGTGAAAAACGTAATCAACGCCTATCATAGCAGGCCTAATTGAGTCAATATTTCTAACGTCACCTATATAAAATTTAATTTTATCAGCATATTTAGGAAATTTTTGTTGATATTCGTGGCGCATATCGTCTTGCTTTTTCTCATCACGAGAAAAAATTCTAATTTCACCGATATCACTTTTTAAAAACCTATTTAAGACGGCATTACCAAAACTGCCTGTCCCTCCTGTTATTAGTAACGTTTTGTTTTTAAATATAGACATAATTTTGTCTCCTTTATTTTTTTATATGTTCTTTATTTGATAAAATAAAATTCTTTTAAAATTTTTTTCTGATAACTATATTTTGACCATCTAAACAATTTTCTGCAACACTTGCCATTCTTGCAATTTCTTTGCCAACAGTTTCGGGTTGCATAATTTGAGATTGGTCCTCTTCGGGAGCCAGTTTTTTTCTCAATTCAGTAGCGCACCTTCCCGGCGATAAACAATATACTTTTATCTTATAACCTGACAACTCTTCCGTTAAAGTTAATGACATTTCGATTATAGCCGCTTTACTCATAGCATAAACAGACCAACCAGGTCTTGGAGTAAAACCAGCCGTTGAAGCTATATTGATAATTTTTGAAGTTTGATTATTAGACTTCATATATTTTGCACACTCTCTACACAAAACATATGGAGCAAAAACATTTACGTTAAAAGTTTTATATAAATTTTCATCAGTCGTTTCAAATAAGAATTTAGGTTCTGTATAACCAGCAATATTTAATAAACAATCAATAGATTTAAATTTATTATATATGTTCGATACAAGAGTTGGAATCTCTTCAATATTACTCACGTCAAATTTTATAACTTCAACTTTGCAATGATTGTCCATCAATGCTTTAGTCTCAATCAATAAATCCTCTCTTCTACTAATTAAAACTATATTATCAAACTCTTTTAATTTTGATATTTCAATTGCGGCAGCGCGACCTATTCCTGCGCTCGCACCAGTTATTATACAAGTACGCATTACTAATTCTCCTTAATAATTTCTTCCTTTAATAACATCTCGCCGTATAACAAGTCTACATATTCAGTCATTTTTACGTTGTAAGGATTTCCTTGCAAACAAAATATGGACGTATTGAAATAATAATACATCATACTCGCATCCTCAGTAAAAATTTTTTCTTCTTTTATCGCAAGTTCGTGCGCCTTTAACAATTTATCTTTAGTAAACTTTTGAGGAAGTTGTATGTTAACAAGTTCACTTCTATTGAGCACACCTGAAATATTATTATCTTTATTCTTTTTTAAAACCGTGTAAGGAATTTGATAAGTATAAGATACGTTCTCATATGGACATTGTATAAGTTTATTAAAATCACTAACAGTTACTAATGGTCTTGCCGCTTCATGAATTATTATATTGTTATAACTAACGACACTTAAAGCATTATAGACAGATTCTTGCCTATTTTTGCCTCCTTTAACAAAAACCACTTTTTTACAAATTCTATAATCTTTTATATATTGATTTATAAGAGAAATATAATCATTTTCACAAACAATTATAATTTCTTTAATATCTTCAATTCTATCAGCCCTTTCTAATGAATGAACAATCATAGGCTTTCCAGCCAATAAAAGATATTGTTTAGGAATACTTTTGCCAAATCTTAAACCTTTTCCGGCAGATAATAATATAAAACTATACATGTTTTTCTCCTTATGAATATTAAAATGTTTGTATCTTTTAAAACAAAACTTTATCTAACTTGTTATATATTTTATTCAACAAGACAGAAAGAATAATAGTTAAAGCAAAACTTATACATACAAACATTACAACGTCTGTAATTCCTATTTTAGACAATATAATCATAGGTAACCTTTGACAAATATAAATTAGAAAACTATATTTTCCAAGCCATCGTAAAATAGGATTATCAATTTTAACTTTTGTTGACAATATAACAACAACTAAACAAAACAACAGCGCGGTTAGATTTTTTGCAACTATTGAAGGAAGAATATTTGCAGCAAAAAAGTAGCTAATAAAAAAGCAAATGAAACTAACAACAACTGCTCCATAATTGTAGAGCTTTGACTTATCCATTATTGTTTTAATTTTTTCTTCAAAACAAGCAAAAATCATTCCAAAAGAATAACAAAATATAGTATCGAACCACCAAGATTCTTTACCTACAAAATATAATAAGAAAAATAAAGCGCAACTAAAAACACAAACTAACCCTGTTGTTATAATTGGCCGTTTATTCTTGACTATTAAAAACGCTATTTGAGTAGATAAATAAAGAGCTAACATCACAAAAATAAACCAGTTTGAATTTCCAAGCGACGTCCAGCCAACCCACGCAAAAGCGTAATCTGTCCCCGAATAGTTACTTTTAAATACAAATGATAAAATCATATACAATGCAACAACAATATCAAAATGAACAAGCGTTTTTAAAATTCTTTTTCTAAAAAAAGTTTTTGTGTAATCGTCTTTGGTCTTATATGCTTTAATTATTCCATAACCTGAATAGAAAAAGAATAGAGTTACCATCAGTTGCCCAAAAAAATTTATAAAAGCAAGAAAACTAAAATCTAAAAAACCATTTGACAATTGTATGTATTGACGTAAATGAGAAAAGAAAACTACAATAGCAAAAAAACCTTTTATAGAAGTAGTTTGGTCTCTTTCTATATAATCTTGATTAAAACTCGACAAACGCACTTTATATAATGAAAAGCATAAGAAAACTATTAAAAATATTAACATTTTATTCCTTGTAATTTATTTTTTCTAAAATATAATCAACAACTCTTTTAGAATTTCCACCGTCATTACTATAATTACACAAATCTCTAATATAACGTCTTTCTTTCATTAAGACGTCTTCACCCTTTGCAACTCTTTCAACAAAACTCATTAGTTCATCTATTGTATACACTTTTTCAGCCCCTTGCAAATAATGTTCGTAATTTTCTATTAACCCCGGATTTTGCTTGTAGTCTTCGATATCTTCCCAAACGACAGCTATTGGCTTATCACAAAAAGTATAGTCATAATAGATTGAAGAGTAATCAGAAATAAGCGCATCACACCCACCAACAAACTCGTAAGAAGAAATATTATTTTCAACAAAAAATCTATCATCAATAAAACGAATATTGCTTAATCCTAAATCCTTAATGTAAGAGACATCCTGAGCAAAATGAGGTTTTAAAACTATCAAGACGTTGTTTTTACTAGCCAAACTATTCAAAATTTTTGCTTTTTTTACGTCATTTAAAATTGGAATAGTTATTTGAGATGCCGTTTTCGAACCTCCTTTATGCTGTCTAAAGGTTGGATACCAAACTATAACTTTATCATATTCTCTTTCAAAAATACCTTTAGGTAAGGTTAACTTTTTACACAAAACGTCATTTCTAGGGAAACCTAACGCCACAATTTTATTGATATCGTATTTAAGTTCATAAGACATTAAATCTTTTACGCCTTGTCCCGCAACTAAACAACAATCAATGCCATTTGGTATGTTATAATAATTTCTTACGGATTTTATAGACGTGCCATGTGATAAATATATAGAAAATTGATTTTTTCTTTTAGATACGATAAACCCATTACAACAAATTATACATTTAGAAACCAAATTATAATATCTAAGTTTTATATTTGAAAGCTTTCCTTGTTTATGTATAAACTTTACGTTTTTTGTTTGGTGTTTAATTTTAAAAGATGGGCTTACTATCCAAATTATTTTATATTTTTTATTTACGCCTCTTTTGATTAACTCATCATAAACAGCCTTTGTATTATCTGAAAAATCAGGAACGCTTTCTAATAGAATAACTTTTCTAAGTGGCAACAATAAAATCAATTTTTTCAATAAACTTTTTATTAACTTTTTCATATTTAAACTATTAAGACCTTTTTTTTGCTAAAAAATTTTTAATGGTAACTATAAAATATTTCATACTTGGATTTCTTGTTAAAAAATTCAATAAGACGTATAAAATTGCCCCCGCAATGATTTGCAATACAATCAAAACATACATGTTGATTTTTAAAAAGCCCATAAAATATACTATACAGCCCATTACAAGCGCAATAATAAAGTTAAAAAACAAATCGCTAAATTGCATAGAATAATTATAGCCTATAAGTTTTTTATTAGGGTTGGTATTTACAATGGTTGCAATACAAGTGTTTACAATACACGCAACACCTAAATACACTGGGTCGTTTGTTAAAACTACAAACCCCAAAATAACTATAAAGTAAAGTGCTTTTTTAATTATTTCTAACTTTAATATTACATCGCTTCTACCAATAGCCCTTATTGCTTGTAAGTTACCCGCTTGAATTATATTAAACATATAAACTATACAAAAAATTTGAATATATATCGTTGCCGATATCCATTTTTCTGTTAAAAGTATTAAAACAAAATTTTCAGCAATTGCTAAAAACCCAATCATCACAGGAAAAATAACAAAAGAAGTTATTCTTATGTAATTTCTTGTGTATTTTAAAATAGCACTTTTATCGTCTTGTACTTTAGACATAACTGGAAATAACACTGAAGATAAAGTATCGGAAAGAGTAGAATTGATTAGCCCTGGAAAACTTTTACCTTTAGAATAAAAAGCAAGGTTTGCGCTCGAATATTTTATACCTATAATTAATGGATTGATTTCATCATATAACGTTGAAATTCCTGAAGCAACTAAAAGCTTCCATCCATACTTAAATAAGCCTCTTGCTTTATTTACTGAAAATTTAAAAACAAATTTAACCCTTGTGGTTATATACAAAACAATAGTTCCAACAAGTGCATTTGTCATTTGTTGTCCAACTAAAGCCCAACAGCCATAACCTTTTAAAGCCATAAATATTCCAACACAAGCAGAAATAATCGTTCCTATAATCGTTGCGAAGAAAAACTTCCTAAATTGCAAATGACTAGATATATAAGCACATATAACAGACTTAAACGCATTTATAAAAAGCGTTATTCCCATAATTCTTATAACAAGAACTAAAATTTCTTTATCATAAATACGTGCAATATAAGGCGCACAAAAAAACAAAATTAAATATATTATCGTAGCTGTAATAAAACTTATAAACAAAACACTAGAATAGTCTTCTATATCTGCATCTTTTTTTTGAATAAGGGCAGCATTGAAACCACCAGAAATAAAAACGTTTGCAAAAGCAAAAAAGATTGCGATAATACCAACTACGCCGTAGTCGTCTGGCGTAAGTAATCGCGCTAAAATTATTGAAACTACTAACGAAACAGCTTGTGCGGAAACTCTCTCGCCATATTTCCATAGTATACTAGAAATTGTTTTGTTTTTATATTCTTTTTCAGACATTATCTGGTTTTGCTCCTACTTGAAATTTTTAAATCAATACGCTACCATATATTGTTCTGTTTATAATAATTAGTAAACGTATTTAAATGCATTATAATCAACAATAAATACAATAAAGTTTATCCGTAATTTTTAGTTTTATAATAATGAGTTATTATGCCTATCTTTTTCATTTAATCCTTTAAATTTTCACTTGCGACCTTTTAATAAATTGTTGAATTTGTAAT
>JAZONZ010000002.1:0-7526 GCA_045654765.1 Christensenellaceae bacterium | reverse complement strand
AAGATAAATCCAGAAAGATACGTAGTCCCAACTATCAATCCTATAAAGGTTGTTTTCTAGATATGAGCCGTCACTATCATTTGAATAAGTATTGCCAGTCATTATTCCAGCGTACTCGTATTGTCTACCATCACGCCAAGTATAACTTCTTAAGAAAATACCTTTGTCTAATCCATTTGCTAAACCTGATGCCGTTTCTTGTGGCTTAGTTTTAATTACGCCCATTTTAGTAACGCCGTCTTCACCTTTAAATTTAGGAAGCCACTCTGTGTTTGGAGCAGAAACAGTATAATCATTTTTATAGTTTGTGCCAGCATTATCTCTTACGTAAACCGAACCAACAGTTTCACGATAACCAAAGTTTTCAATATCTAAACTTTCTAATAGCGCTGGAACAACTACTACTTTTTCTTCAGCGGTTGCAAGTTCAGTTTCACCGTCTTTCACCGTAACTTTAATAGTAAATTTAGTTTCATCAGTATAGAGTGATGGGTTGTGATGGATGTGACTACCATCTGGCCAGTAAAGTTCAGCGTAACCGCTTGAATATTCTGGCTTGAATACGTTACTATCAAGAGTGATAGTGCCTAAACCAAACGGTTGAACAACTTCGTAAACAAATTTATAACCATTGCTTTCGCTACCTGGATATTCAGCAGTAATTACAATTTCGTCATATTGATATACGTAAGTGGCTTTATTATATAAGTTAGTAGGTATATTTAACGTAAGCGTAGCGTCAATAACTTCAAATAAGTTCATATCGCCACTAACTTTAGTATACTTACTTTCGTCAGCAAGTTCGTTAAGTTCTCTAATATAAGCCATATAGGTTTTATTTCTATTATAGAAACCTGAAACGCTTGAATAATCGTCAGTAACGTCAGCATAAATTTCGCTTGCCGTTGGAAGAAGTTCACCTAAATTTAAAGTAAACTCTTTTGCATCTTGATCTTCACGATCAAAATTGAACGTTACGTTAAACTTAGTGTACGTGTTAGTAACGTTTGCTTTTAATGTTTCAGCATTATCGTAATGACCTGCATCAATTTTTGCTAATGCAAGTTCAGTAAACGAGTATTTAGAGTATTCAACTTGTTCGCCGTCAACTTCACGTGTTGGTGAAGTGTATGCGTATTGCCAAGTTGAACCACCGTCAACGCTTATTGCTAAATATCCCCTTGCCGCTATACCTGTAGTATAGAACTTTCTTGGAATATTGAAAAGTGATACCATTGCTTGATAATTTTGTGCACTTTCAACCAAAGTCCAATACCCGGTTGTTTCAATTTCTGCTGGTTTTTGCAATTCGCTACTTCCCGCACTTACAGGTTTTGTATATTTATTTTCAGCATATTTTGGGTCATATACACTTATTAAATCACTTAAACCTTTACCTTCTGCAAATGAACTTACAGGTAATAATAAAGTACCCGTTTTCCATTTGAAGTTAGTGTCACCATCTGCTTTTTCAACAAGGCTTGCTCTAAGGCTTGGAGTTAACGAAGTGTACCACTTCATTTTACCTTCGCCTGAAGTAACCTCTTCATTTTCACTATTTTGCTCACCGTACGTAATAGATGCACCTACGTAACCTACGCCAGCAACTTCTATTTCTTGCTCGCTGAACAAATCTGCCTTAACAGGTTGGAAACCTAAAAAGCCAACGATAGATAATGATAAAGCAAATATAGTAAGCATTAAAATAGGTAATTTCTTTTTCATCTTTCTATCCTCCTTTACCACCAAATGTCATTGCCTGGGGTCCATCCAAGCCCGCCAAAATCTTTGTTTGTGTTGTCGTTATCATCTACGGTTGAATACGTAACGTCAAGCATAACGTCTTCAATCATATAAGTAACTTCAACTATTGGTGTTTTATAAATTTTTTTCATAATTACAAACCTCCAATAATTTTATAATTATAATTTTTTTCTTTAAGTTTTTAAAAAAAGGGCAAGTTGTTTTTAATTCTTGCCCGTATAACTAGTTTTGTTTTTTATTTAGTTTGATTTTTCGTTAGTTTTTATTTTTTGCCATTTTTTGACAATTTTCGCTATTTTTAAGCGGTTTTTTTACTAAGCCTTAAAAATGACAATTGAGTGAATAAAAAATTCACCCGTTTTTTTTAGTTGATTTTACTTTTAAATTTTGCATTTTGCAGTTTAAAGTTAATATCTTTTACTATTTAGTTTTAGCACCTTTTTTTACTTTTTTGTGCTTGCTTTTTTATGGTAAAGCGTTCCCGCTATCGCCATCAGGTACTCCCGCACCCGTATCGCCTAAGTTACTACCCGTACCCGGCGTATTGTCGTTATTGTTGTTATTATTGTTATCGTTATTTTCGCCACCGCCGTTATCGTTATTTTCGCCACCGCCGTCACTATTATCTTCTTGCTCGGTTTGAGTGCCGTTATCGTTCTTACAGCCCGTACAAGAATTTTCACAACCTAATACGAATAACATTGTTATTGATAATATTATTGTTAAAAAAATTTTTATAAACTTTGACATAACCCCTCTTTATCAGCAACTCAGTATACATATTTTTATAATATAAAATATTATAGTCGCAAGTTGATTTTATCACACTAAAAATTTGCTGTCAATACTTTTTTGTGTTTTTTTTATAAATTTATGTAATTTTTTAACTATTTTATATCAATTTAAGCCGTTTAGCGTTAAAAATTCCATCACTTTGCTTACGGGCACGGCGTAGCCTTCAACAAACTCGCCCGTATTTGACGACTTACCCGTTGCAAAATTTATTCCAACAATTTCATAGTTATAATTCATTAAAACTCCGCCCGAAGAGCCATCGTTTAAATAAGCGTTATGCGTTATTACGTTAAACGTAACGTTTGATAGTTCCGGTGTTGCCGTTTCTATTTTTTTATCAGTTTTTAAAACTTCGCCCGCCGTAACGCTATTCACTACGCCTAACGGCGCTCCTATTGATATTATTTTATCGCCTACGCTCGCATCTTCACTTGCAAACGGCATTACTTCATAATCGTTATCACTTATTAGTTTTACTACCGCTAAATCATAGTCGGCACTATTAAATACTATCGTTACTTTATTGTTTGGGTTTAAATTGTTATCATATCCGTTTTGCGTTTCAGCCATATAGTCAACTATACTGTATTTTGCTTTATTAAACGTGTTTCCGTGTGCTACTACGTGATTGTTCGTTAAGATATAATATTCATAGTAGCCCGTTGTTTGACTTGCTTGCTTTTTAAATATTACGCCACTACCATCAAAATATTCTATGCTGTTTAGCGTATCAATTCTCGTTACCACTTTGACCGTGCTTTTAATATGGTCTTTTGCTACGTTTTCTAAAACTTCGCTTAGCGGTTTTTCAACGTAAATCGACAATGCGTTAGAATATTCGCTTATTGCTATGCCAAACACGTTTAACGCCCTTACTTTTATAATATGTTCGCCGTAATGACTTGATGAAAATTTATAAAAACTTTCGTTGTTTTGCGTCTTTATACTTTCATTATCTATTAAAATTTCATAGTTATTAGCACTATCTATTTGCGACCAAAATAAAACGTTTGATTGACTATCGTAACTGAGTTTAATTTCTACCGTTCCATCTTTACAGCCAAACGCTTTACACCCACACGTTAAAACTGATAAAATTGTAACCATAATTATGGCTAAAAAAATTCTAATATTTCTCATACTTTTATTATAAAATAAAAAAATTAAAATTTCAAGTTTTTTTTACTTTGTTTTTTACGTGATTTTTTATAGTGTTTTTAAGGCGTTTTTTGAGTGTCTTTTTTGAAATTTTTAAATGGTTTTTGTTAAAAAAATAAAGGGTGCGTTTGAATTTGTCAAACGCACCCTTTTATTCGATTTTATGCTTATTTTTTTATTAAACTTCTTCTTTACCGTGGCCTTTAATTAAAACAAAATCAACAACCATTGCTATTGCGTACATTACAAGCGTAAATATTAAAATATTTGCGTAATTTCCCGTAAGCGACATTATAATTCCTGCTATTTGGTTACCCGTTAAACCAGCAAATGCCCACGCTGAAAGGGCTACGCCGTGTATAGTTGATATACTCTTCATACCAAAATGGTCTGATAAAAGAGTTGGCAAGTTACTAAATCCGCCACCGTATCCCGCATTTACCATAAAAATTAAAGCCAATACTACGATTACTGATATTATTGACGTGCTAAATCCAACGGTAATACCTAATACAAGCGCTACTATCGTTACAAAAATTTCACTTGCTAATATTATTTTATACATTGTGTTTCTATCTTTTAATCCGTCAGCAAGAGCAGAATATCCAAGTCTACCACCCGCATTGAATACTGCACATATAGTTCCTATTAACGCTGGCGCTAATCCTACTAACTTTATTAAACCCTTTTCATTAGAGATTATCGCTAAACCACAAGTTATATTTATATAAAACACTAACCATACACCGATAAACGTTTTATTTTTAAACACTTTAAATTTTGAGAAAAACGTTTTTATAGGGTGCTCGTCTTTTTCTTCGTGTTCTTCTACCCAGCCTTCTGGTTTTTTAAGTAATAAATGACCTACGAACATCATTACAAAGTATACGCCCGATAAAATTAAAAACATAACGTGTAATTCAATTCCGCTAGCCATCATACCTTCCATTATAGGCGTTGCTATCGCTTTCGCTGCTCCAAAGCCCGCTACCGCCAAACCTGTTGCTAAGCCTTTATTATCTTTAAACCATAACATTAAGGTTTTTACAGGTGATAAATAACCCAAACCTAAGCCTATACCCATTATTACGCCGTAACATAATAAAATGCCTATTAAACTCTTTAAGTAAATAAACAATGCCGTTCCCGCTAAGCCTATGGTAAAACATAAAGTGGCTATTAAAGACGATTTATGTATATTCTTTTCAACAACGTTGCCCATAAACGCAGCCGACATACCTAAAAAGAATATCGCTAATGAAAACGCCCATTCTACCGCAGAGGTCGATGCTCCAACGTAAGATGCAATATCACCTTTAAACGTTGACCAGCAATATACCGTACCGATACTACAATGAAGTAAAAGTGCTGGAATTGCAGCCCTTGTCCATTTATTAGATAATTTTTTCATAAATTTAACCTTCTTTTGTGTATATAATTTATTTATCTCTTTACACAACTCGTTTATTATATTCCTTTAAAATTGTAAAGTCAATTATTTTTTCTACAAAAAAAGACGCTTTAAAAAAAATTTTTAAAAGCATCTTTTTGTTATTTTTATTCGTCTTCTTGGCTTTCGTTATAATCTTCGTTTACTTTAACTTTAACTTCAACTACTCGCTTTTTCGTGATTTTCGTTACTTCTACGTTGATTTTATTATAATCAAACGTTCTACCAACTTGTGGAAGTTCACTTAATTTTTCAGTTACCCAACCGCTTACGGTGTTGGCATCGTATTCTTCGTTTGGAATTATTTCTACAAGGTCGAAAAAGTCGTTTAACGAGGCTACGCCGTTTACTACTATAGAACCATCTTCATTTTTCTTGAAAGGCGTTTCTATTTCATCATATTCGTCATAAATTTCGCCTACTAATTCTTCTATTATATCTTCTACCGTAACTATTCCTAACGTTCCGCCGTATTCGTCAATTACTACCGCTATGTGTATCTTCTTAGATTGCAATTTCCTAAGAAGCGATGATATTTTCGTATGCTCGCCTACGAATAAAGCCTCTTTTATTATATCTTCAAGTTTAAAATCTTTCTTTTTATAGTTTTGATAAAAGTCTTTTTGATGTATCGTTCCTACAATTTCGTCAATGCTATCTTTATATACCGGTAATCTCGAATACGCCTCTTTCTCAAATACCTTTTTAACGTTATCTATTTCTTCGTCAGCAGATATCGCTATTACGTTTATTCTTGGTACGTATATATCGCCTACCTCTAAATCGTCAAACTCTAACGCTGAACGTATTAAGTTTGATTCTTCTTGCTTTAACGTTCCATCTTCTTCCGCTTCGTTAACTATTGTTAAAAGTTCCTCGTCCGTAACAGCGTCTTTATACTCAATTCTAAACACTACTTGAACGAGTTTTATAAATCCTTTCACTAATACGTTTAACGGATATAAAACGTAATAGAATATTATGATAAACCCATACAACGACAACGCCAACTTCTCAGGATACGCTTTCGCTACGTATTTTGGCATTACTTCGCCAAATAACAAAACGGCTACTATTATTACCGCTGTTGATACTATTGCATAATATTTACTTTGTGGCATTATGTTTTTAAATAAAAACACCGCCAACGTCGTTGCTATTAAGTTGGCTACTATGTTTCCTATAAGCAAACAAGTTTGCAAATCATCACTTTTACTAAAAAGTTTGTATACTTTTTTGTAACGCTTATCTTCTAATGATAAACTTTTGATTTTTATTTCGTTTAATTCACCATAACTCGTTGATGATACTGAAAATAAAAATGACAATATTACTAACACTATTATCGCTATAAGCGACGGCACGCCTTCTGGCATTTTAAATTTAATAACTCCTTTTAACTCCGTTTATATTTTGATTTTATTTACTTAGTAAATAACTTTTACTATGTAAACTCATATCAGTAGCGGAATTCAATTTTTTTGTATTCATTATAACTTTCATATGATTTTTTATGAAAATAAAAATTACCTTGCTTTATAAGTCTTAATCCCTTATCTTCTAAGTATGATAAAAACTCTTCCTTTCCTACTCCGTTTTCATTTAATATTCCAAATAATTGAACTTCTAAATAGTCTTGCGTTGCAAGTGAATTTTTAACGTCTTGCTTATTTACGTACGCTTTTAAAGAGTTCATAAATTGATTAAACTCTTTTTCATTATTAAACTTACCTTTATAATCGTTGCCGTATTCTTCAAAAATCTCTTTCAATACCTTTTTTAATTGATTTTCTATATATCCTATCGGCTTTTTAATATCGGTAAATTTACCGTTTATTATTACGGCGTATGCTCCTTCTTCATCACTAAATATCGCATTGTACGGATTAGTGAAAAATTTTATAGTTTCTTCAGTTTCTCCAACTAAATTTATTAAACAATTTACACTCTCTTTATAAAATTCAACGCCGTCAGTTATATCTTTAAACTTTTCGTTAATTTTTGAAACGTAGGTTTTAGCATCTTCTTTATCTATTCTCGCTACGTTAAAAATAATATACTTCTTTAGTACGTGCTCGGTAAATACCTTTGCCCTTTCCGGCGTAAGCCTTTTTACTTGATAATTTAAACCTTCTAAATTTACTTGGTCTAAATAATCGTATTTTTCAAGGCTCGTTTCAACTAAAGTGTCAAAAGAAATGTCTTGCTTAATTTCTTTTATAGGCATTGCTTTAGATTTATTCTCTAACTCTTCTTTCCTTTTAATTTCTTCAATTTCTTTATACATTTTGTCAAGACAATTCATTTTTAACCGCCATTATACTACTATTTTTATAACTTTTTTAATATACTATTTCTA
>JAZONZ010000001.1:0-16916 GCA_045654765.1 Christensenellaceae bacterium | reverse complement strand
TGGCAAATTTTAGGACCTAAACAAATTAAAAAAGTTTCACTTACAGACAACATTGAACAACTTGATGACGTTAAACTTAGAATAACTAAATGTTTAATTACTAAACAAGATATAATAAACTATTTAGGCTCTTCTTCAATTAAATACCCTATTATACCTTCAAAAATTGCTCTTGGTATTATTACTGAAACGTTAGAAGAATCTAACTATTTCGTTAAGGGTACGAAAGCGTATATCACACCTAATATGGTTTGCCACAAGTGTTATAAGTGCTTAAACAATCAAGAAGACGAGTGTTTAAATATTCAATACGCTTCAAAAGATTACGATGGCTTTTTGAAGGAATTTGCCGTTATTCAAAAACAATCGTGCAATCTTTTAGTTAAAGATATTAAAGATTATGACGCTTTGTTTTTAAACCACATTTCACTTGCTTTATCGGTTATTGATAAACTTAAAATTGAAAAAGGTCAACACGTTTGTATTTTAGGCGGTAGTATTTTTGCTAATATTTTAGCGCAACTTATTGCCTACTATCAAGCAGTTCCTATTTTGGTTGACAGCGTAAAACAAAATTTAGATATTGCTAAAGACTGCGGTATTTACTACACTCTTTTAACTGACAAAACGTTGGAAAAACAAGTTCACAATATTACCGGTGGTAGAAAATGCACTAAAATTGTTTATGATACTGAAAGCCAACTTTCTACTGACTGGATTAGTAAACTTTCAGCCACAAACGCACAAGTTGCAATTTCGGGTATGGTTGAAACGAAAACTAAAATTACTTGCGATATTTTATTTGATAAAGAAATTAACGTTAAATTTATTAAAAACGGCTCTGAAAATATTACTTCTGGTATAAATATTTTAGTTCAAAAAATATTAAATTTTGATTGCTTTGATATTCCTGAATATAAATTTGACTATATTGATAAACATTTTGAAACTTTTGCATCAAAAATTTTAGAAGACAATTCTAAAAACGTTTTTATTGTTGATTTAATGTAAAAGAAGGTGTGTGCAAACCATTTTGCACACACCTTTTTTATTTTACTATGCTTTTTGCTATATCGTAAATATCTCCTGCGCCTATTAAAATTATATTACTTTCTTTTGAACTTTTAATTCGCTCTTTTAATTGTTTTTCATTTTCAAGATATTCTTTTGATAGTTCACTTGCTAAATATTCTCCGCTTGAATAATATAAATACTCTTCCCTTGCTCCATAAGTTTTATATATTACTACGTTTTTATCATATAACACTGATAAAAATTCACTAAATAACAATTCCGTTCGTGAATACGTGTGTGGCTGGAATATAAACAAACAATTATCTTTAAATATTTCTTTTGCCGTTTTCATACACTCTAAAATTTCAGTTGGATGATGTGCGTAATCACATATTATTCGCTTATTTTTATATTTTCCTATATATTCAAATCGCCTTTTAACGCCACTATAACTGTTTATTCCATTTAATATATCTTTAAACGAAACGTTAAGCAAATATGCTATCGAAATACTCGCCAACACGTTATATACTGCCGTTTTTCCAAATACGTTTAATACTACTCTTCCTTTATTTTCACCCTTTATTATAACGTCAAAAGAGTATTTCCCTAATAAACTTTTTAGGTTTTTAGTATGTACGTCTCCACTATTTATTCCATACGTTAATACGTTTTTACCTTCGTAATTTTTTAAATATTTATCTTCAATATTTATTATTTTATACTTTGCCCTATCAAGATAATCATAAAACGCTTTGGCTATTTCTTCTACGCTTTCATAACAATCTAAATGGTCGTTATCTATATTAGTCACTAACGCATAAGTTGTAGTTATATCGTTGATACTTTTATCAAACTCACATATTTCACTTAAAAACGTTTCCTTTTTTCCATCAGTGTACAAGTTAGAAAACGTGTTATCATATCCGCCTATGTGCGCTGTAAAAGATTTATTTGCTTTATATAAAATATGTGATAGTATTGCCGTTGTTGACGTTTTTCCGTGACTTCCAGCAATACCTATACTTTCTTTAAACGAACTTAAAATTAAATTTAATAATTGACTCCTTTTATATATTGCTTTTTTTAATTTTAACGCCGTTTGATATTCGATATTATCTTTACTAATACTTGAACTATAAACAACTATATCGCTACTTTTAATTGCATTTACGTTACTTTCAACGTAAACGTTTATACCCACGTCTTTTAATATAGTTACTTGTTTTGAAAGGCTCTTATCACTTCCTTCTACGCTAAAATTATTCTTAAATAAGTACAACGCTAACGCACTCATACTTATTCCACCTATCCCTATAAAATATATTTTAAACTCTTGAATTTTATCTAACATATATTATTTTATGTTCAAAATATATCATTATTCATAAAAATTGCATAAAAAATCCTAATTTTATTATGAAATATGCCGAAAATGTTAATAATTTAAAAAAACTATTGAAATTGCATAAATTATGTAGTACAATATATTTGTTATATAATAACAAAATGATAAGGTGGTATTAAAAATGAAGATTTCAGACATTAGAGTTAGACTTGTTCAAAAAGAGGACAGCAAACTTAAAGCAGTAGCGTCAATGACTATTGAAGATTGTTTCGTAGTGCACGACATTAAGGTAATTGAAGGCAATGAAGGTTACTTTATTGCAATGCCTTCAAGAAAGACTAATGAGGGCGAATATAAAGATATCGTTCACCCTATTAACACTGAAACGAGAGAAACAATTATTAAACTTATTCTTGACGCATTTGAAGCTGAAAAAAATAAGGCTGAATAATCTTAGCGGTGCTTCTGCACCGCTATTATTATATCTAATTATTTACTCGACTTTATTCTTTTGCAAATAAAAATAATCGTTTGTTTATAAAATCAAAAACTCTAAAAGCAATTTTTTGCTTTTAGAGTTTTTATTTACTTTTTACCAAACAATTTTTTTACAAACGGTGGAATTTCGTGTTTCTTTTCTTGAACGGGTTGTTCAATTTCCACAACTTCATCATCTTCAATTGCCACTTCATCTACTTTATCTTCAACCTCCGGTGTTGCTTGCGTTTCAGTAGCCATTAAAGTTTCATATGCTTTTTTACTTTCTTGCGAAGTAAACGTACCTTGTTTCATTGGAGTATCCGTAAAGCCCGTTGCAATTATAGTTATTACTACTTGGTCTTTTAACTCAGGTAAAGTATTAGCGCCAAATATTACGTTTGCTGAATAATCAACTACGCCGTGTACTAAATTTGCCGCCTCGTTAATTTCACCTATTGATAACGTTGCATCGCCCGTAATATTCATTATAAGCCCTTTTGCACCCTCGATAGTAGTTTCAAGCATTGGAGATGATACGGCTTGCCTAACAGCCTCTAAAATCCTATTTTCGCCCTTAGCACGACCTATACCCATATGCGCTAAGCCTTGCTCTTTAATAATAGTTCTAACATCGGCAAAATCTAAGTTAATCAATGCCGGTACGGTAATTAAATCAGATATACCGCATACTGCTTGCTTTAAATTATCATCGGCAAATTTAAACGCTTCTTCAACAGGTGTTGACTTTGGAAGTGCATCTAATATTTTATCATTTGGAATAACGATTAAAGTATCAACGTATTTACTTAAATTTGCTATACCCCTTTTAGCGTTTTCTTCACGCTTTTTGGCTTCGAAAGCAAACGGCTTTGTTACTACCGCAACCGTTACGCAACCTTTTTCTTTGGCAACTTTTGCAAGCACAGGCGCTGCGCCCGTTCCCGTTCCACCGCCCATACCTGCCGTAATGAATAATAAATTTACACCTTCAACGAGTTTTTCAAGTTCTTCTATGCTTTCTTCAGCCGCCTTTTCGCCTATTTCAGGATACGAACCCGCACCTAAGCCTTTCGTTACTTCTTTACCTATTTGTATGCGATTTTGAAGGTCGGCTTTTGATAACATTAAAGATTGCATATCCGTGTTTATAGCAACGAATTCAGCACTCTTAATTCCCGCATCAATCATACGATTTATTGCGTTATTACCAGCACCACCTATACCTACTACTTTGATTTTACATACGTTAGTATAAGATAAATCTTGTTCAATCATTATAATTTCTCCTTTTAGTTGTGAAAAAATACTTTATCATTACAATAAGTTAAAGCAGTGTCAATTAAAGATATAACCCCTGCATATTTTGGTTTATTGTAATGCGGAACCGTTGGTTTTATTATTAAAGGATACGTACTTAATCTTGATGCTAAATATTCAATCGCACCCCTAATTTCGCATATTCCGTTGCCCGTAAACGATATTTTTATATCACTTGGCACTTTTAAAGTGCATTTTGAAGTGGAATTAAATATCTTTTCAGCGATTTCTTCAAGTACGTTTTTTGCTATTTGGTTAACCTTGTCTCTCGAAAAAGTATGCTCGCCTAAATTAGCATCGTCTAAAACGTAACAAGCATCAGCATTTTCAACGTATCCTAAATTTAGCATTTTCGTTAGCGCTACGCATATTTCATAATCAACGTTTAGTTCGTTTGATAAATGTGCTGATATAATTTCACTACCCAAACTAAAAGCGTCACTATAAAGTATGCCGTTACCCGATACGATAGCGAGTTCAGTTGAAGTTTCGCCAACGTCTATTAGCATTACCGTATTATCTCTTTCACTTTGTGTATATAAAGTGTTACATTTTGCGTATAACGAACTTACGTAGTATACTTTTTCAACACCTATCGTTCTAAATATTTTATCAATAACGTTTTTATAGTCGTTATTAACGTAAATATAGCCAAGCCTTGCCGATAAACTATCCCCTTTTTTGCCTACGGGACTATGCGTTTTTAAATTGCCAACTTGATAATATACCGCCGTTTTATTTATTAAAGTATAGTTATCTAACTTAACGTAGGCTAACTCGAATAAATTTAAAATATCACTTGTCGTTATTTTTTTAATATTATTAAACGTTATTCTAAAATTTTTAGAAATAGTTTTAGTAAACTCACCTTTTACGCTTACGTATACCTTTTCAATAGACTTTACGTTTTGTGTTTTGTAAACCTTTTCAAAAATTTTCATTATCAACTTTTCCAACTCGCCTACGTTACAAAACTCACCGTCAAAAAAAGTATAAGTGTTTATCTTTTCTTTATAACGAAAAGCAAACGCACCGTTAACACTGCGTTCACCTATAATAAACGTTAAATTCGTTGAATCTAATTCTAAAACCGCTATACAATCTTTTATCATTTAGTACCTACGCCTTTTAATATATATTATTTTACTATAATATATATAATTTGTCAATAGCAAAAAATCAAGTTCTAACTGCTATTTCGTTTGAATTATTATCAATGGTTATTGTGTATTCTCCACTTTTTATGGTATTTATATCTTTATACCAACTATTAAAAAATTCAATTTTATCGTTTAAACGAATATCGGCATTATCAAAATTAACTATCATACCTTCGTTTGTGGTTAATATAATTTTTCTATTGACGTTTCCGTTTGTTAAAACGTTTATTTTTATTGAAGCAACGTCTTCTCTCATTAAAGAAAAATTTTCTATATTATTTATTACTACGTTTTCTATTATCGTATTTGAATTACTTAGTAAATATTTGCTAGTTTCTTCATCAATGAATTTTATAGTTTTACCTTCTTTTAAGTTAGACAAGTCAATATCGCTTCCGTTTACTATAAGTTCAATATTCTTTAATCCGTCAACGTTATTTTCATTTTTATCTTTTATTGCTAAAATTCTCAAATGATTGTCTACAACGTAATACTTGTCCTCAATCTTTATAGAAAAACTTTCCTTCATTTCCCTTACCGTTATTTTAATTTGTGAAGGATAGTTTTTCATAATAGATACAACTTCTATATACGGCGACATTTTTAGTAAATCTTCTTTTATAGACTTCTCGTTTAAAAATAGTATATTTTTACCTTCTAAACTCTTAGAGTATTCAGTAATTTTACCATCTATATCTTCACTTGAATTTTCTATATGAGTAACGGATAGTTTTATATCATTTATTTTGAATAAATAACTAAAACTTATCACCGCCACCACTATAAATAATAAAATTGTTACTGCCGTTAATAGCCTTTTGTACTTCATTTTTATAACCTTTTTATCTTTGCACCTAAAATTGATAATTTATCTTCAATACGGTCGTATCCACGCATAATAATCTCAGCGTTATTTATTATGGTTTCGCCTTGCGCTTTTAACCCCGCTATGACTAAACCTGCACCGCCACGCAAATCATACGCTTCAACTTCCTTACCCTCTAAATATGAAACGCCTTTTATTGTTGCAACGTTATTTTTTACGACTATATTAGCACCCATTTTGACTAATTCCTTAACCTCGCCGTATCTATTTGGAAATACACCCTCGGTTATAATCGTAGTTCCTTTTAACGTTGAAGCATAAGCAAGTATAGGCGTTTGCAAATCAGTAGGAAAAGCAGGATATGGTAAAACGGGAATAAATCCTAAACCATTTCCGTTACCGCTTGATTTTATATTTATTTTATCATTAAATATACTAATTTTGCAAGTGTTATTTAAAACTTTTTTTATAAGTGCAAAATTATGTGCAAAATTCGTGTTTTCAATAGTAATTTCGCCACCTACGTTTAGTACCGCTATTATAAAAGTTCCGCATTCTATTCTATCTGGAATAGGTTTAAAGACTACGTCTTTTTTTTCTAACTTACTAACGCCTTCAATTATTATAGTTCCACTACTTGCTCCCCTTATTTTACAGCCAAACAAGTTGAGAAAGTTTACAAGCCCTACAACTTCAGGCTCTTTTGCAGTGTTTCGTAAAATGGTCGTACCATTTATCAAAACGCTTGCCATTATTAAGTTTATAGTAGCACCGACACTTGCAAATCTTAACGTAATGTCGTTCGCCTTTAAATTGTCGGCTCTAAAATAATAATAACCTTCATCAAATATCTCTACGCCTAATTTTTTAAAACCGTCTAAATGTATGTCTATCGGGCGACTTCCTATATTACAGCCACCCGTCATACTTATAAACGCTTTTCTAAACCTTGCTATTAAAGGACCTAATAAAAACAAAGACGCTCTTATTTGACTTGTTAATTCACAAGGTAATTCATATTTATGTACACTTTTACAATCTACTTTTAAATTATTGCCTTCATATTTATATTTTCCACCTAAACTTTCTATGATTTTTAGCATTATATCAGTATCTTTTAGTCTTGGACAATTTAAAAACGTAACCTCGCCCTCAATCATTATACACGCTGAAAGTAAAGGTAATAATGCGTTTTTTCCACTTTGTATTTTAACGTTACCATACAATTTGTTTCCGCCCTCAATTATAAGTTTGCTCATTACAACCCCTTTAAAATACTATATTGTATGTTAAGTGATTGATTATGGTTAACGCTAACTTATTTCTTTATCTTTTGATATTGAATATAATATTCCAAACGCAGTTAAAAAAACTATCAATGAAGTGTTGCCCGCACTTATTAAGGGTATAGGCAAGCCCGTAGGCGGTATACTTCCCGTAACTACTAACGCATTGACCGTTACTTGTATTGCATATATAAGAGTAATTCCTACCGCCAACAAGTATCCAAAAAAATTTCTACATAAACTTGCGCACTTTATTCCCCTAAGTATTAAAAGGTACATTAGTAAAAATAAAATTAAACAACCTATGAAACCTAATTCTTCGCCTATAACCGATAATATAAAATCGCTTTCAGCAAATGGCAAAAATTTGTACTTTTGCCTTGAATTAAAAATTCCAACGCCAAATAGTCCGCCGTTACCTATTGCGTATAACGATTGAAGTAATTGATACCCTTCCCCTTTTGGCGATGCCCACGGATTTATAAATGCCGTTAATCTTTTTAGTCTATACGGCTCGATTATTATTAAAACGGGTAGCAATATTACGATAGGAACTATCAAAATTAGAAAGAATTTTATATTAACTCCAACTAAATATAAAAGCGCCATAAGAAGAGCAAGAATACATACGGTTATCGACATATTTGGTTCTAACATTATTAGCACGCAAAATATTCCGCCAACAACTAAAACGGGAATTATTTTTACAAACGATTTTGCCCGAAGTACGTTTTTATCAAAATAATACGCAATAAATAATATCAATGAAAATTTTGCTATTTCGCTTGGTTGCAGGGTGAAAATTCCTAAATTTAACCACCTTCTTGCGCCATATACTTCTACACCCAACGGAGTAAATATTAAACACAGCAAAACAAGGCTTACAATCAACGTAACGTAAACGATTTTTTTTAGATTATTATAATCAAACATATTTACAAGTATCATTGATATAATGCCTAATAACAAACCTATACCTTGTTTTTTAACGTAAAAAAACTCATCGTTATAGGTTAATTTTGCTGAATATTTTGATGCTGAATATATAAACAAAATTCCTATTAAAGATATTAGTAGCGCAAGTATAGGAATTAGTATATCGCCTCTTTTTTTATTCGATAGAAGTTGCAATTTCAACAAACTTTTCCCCTCTTTCTTCATAACCTGTAAACATATCGTAACTTGACGTTGCCGGCGACAATAAAATGCTATATCCGTCTTTTGCTATTTTATAACTTACGTTTATTGCCATAGTAAAATCTTTAATAACCATTACGTTTTTTATGCCTAACTTTTCACATATTAAATACATTTTTTTACTTGTATCGCCTACTAAAATTATTGTTTTTATATACTCTTTTTCTTTTATGTATTTAAACAAATTAGTATAATCTAACCCCTTATCGTAGCCACCTAAAATTAAAATGGTATCACTGTTAAAGGTACTTATTGCTTTTATCGTAGCGTCTGGATTCGTTGCTTTACTATCGTTATAAAAGGTTATATTATTATGCGTTACAACTTCTTCAATTCTATGCTTTACACCTTTAAAAGACGTTAGCCCCTTTACTATTTCTTCTTTTTTTAAACCCATCAATTTTAAAACGCAAACGCTTGCTAAAACGTTTTCAACGTTATGCTCGCCTTTAAGTAGTAAATCGCTTAGTTTTATTATTTCTTCATCTAAAAAATAAATGGCGTTATTATTAAGGTACGCACCTTCTACTCTTTCATTTTTTGAAAACCACACGACTTTTCCCATTGTTTTTTCACTTAAAACTTTTACGTTTTCATCATCATAATTTAGTACCGCATATTCGCTTTCTTTTAACGTTAATATTAGTTTGCTTTTTAAATATATGTAATTAGACATATTGAAATGTCTTTCTAAATGGTCAGGCGTTATATTTAATATACAAGCAATATGTGGTGTAAATCTACACACTGTTTCTAATTGATAACTTGAAACTTCCGTAACTAAAATATCATCATTAGTTATATTATTTACTTCGTTTGATAACGGATTTCCCACGTTACCAACGAGTTTTGCGGGAATTTCGTTCTTTGTAAACGTATGCTCTATTATTGAACAAGTTGTTGTTTTACCGTTAGTTCCCGTTATCGCTACTATAGGCGAAGTTATAAAGTATGACGCAAGTTCTAACTCTCCTATTATTCTTTTACCCTTTTCCCTTGCTTTTATTGCGATTGGATTTAATACTGAAACCCCTGGACTCAATACTAAAACGTCACAACTATCTAACGACATATCTACGTCTTCTACCCTTTGACAGCCTTTTTTTACTAAGTCTTCAACGTTATCTAATATGATTTTTGAATTATTGTCGTCATAAATGAAAACTTCTGCACCTTTTTCAATCAATAAATTACTTATTGAATATCCACTTTTTGATAACCCTAATACAAAAAAACTCATAATCTTTATATACATTTTAACCTCCTACAAAATACAAAGTATACAAATTATTGCTATCATTAGTGTTACAACGAAATAAATATAACAAATTTTATTTTCAGTTAATCCCTTTTTTTGAAAATGATGATGTAGTGGCGACATTATAAACACTCTTTTTTTAGTCTTTTTATAAACTAAAACTTGTATTATTACCGAAAGTGCCGTTACTACGTACGCTACGCCTATTATAGGTATATATAAAACGTTTCCGCTAAATATACAAATTGATGAAATTGCCCCGCCTATCATCAACGAGCCTGTGTCCCCCATAAATACTACCGCTTTATTTGTGTTAAATAGTAAAAAGGCAACAAGTCCACCTACTATCGTTATTGCGTATAAATATAAATTTTCATAAAGCAACGTGTTTATATAATAACTTTCACTAACTGATATTTGCAAAAAACCTATTACTGTAACTGATAATAAAACCGCTATACTAACTGATGAACAAAGCCCGTCAAGCCCGTCAATTAAATTAACGCTATTTACCGTTGCAATAAATACTAAAACGTTTAAAAATATGCTAAATACACCTAAATCTATTAGATTGCCTTTAAATGGCAGATAAACGTAAGTTATTCCACTATTGTAGGCATATATTGAAATTATTAAAGAAATTGCAAGTTGAAAAAGTATTTTTTGAATACTTGTTAATCCTAAATTTTGTGAAAACTTTATTTTTATAAAATCATCAATTAAACCAACTATAGCAAAACTTACGGTTGTTATTAACGCTATTATTGATAAAGTGTTATGCTCGTTACTTACTATTAAAAACGCTACGATTGAAGATATTAAGAAAAATAATCCTCCCGTTGTTGGAGTGCCGTTTTTACTCTTATGTTCTTCAACGTAACAAAGTATCGTTTGTTTCATTTTTAGTTTTTTTAATAGTGGCAATAGCACTAAACCAACAAGCAAACAAATTACAAATGATAGAATAAACGCATATAATATGTTTTTCAAAAAATATCACCACCAAAATTTAATTTTGCTATAATTTCTTCAATTTTTTCTTTATCGTTATACATTATTTTAACCCCCATAATTTCTTGATATTTTTCCGCGCCCTTTCCCGCAACGCATAAAACGTCGCCTTCTTTTAACATTTTAATTGCGTAGGCGGTTGCTAAATATCTATTTTGAATTATTATGTATTTTCCCTTAGTGTTTTTAATACCTTCTTCTACTTGCTTTATTATGCTATACGGCTCTTCAAAGCGTGGATTGTCCGTTGTAATTATGCTAAAATCACTTAAATTTCCAGCAATTTCCCCCATCATTTTTCGCTTTGTAACGTCCCTTGAACCACCTAATCCAAACACTAACAACAATCTGTTATTAGTGATTTTTTTGAGTGTTTTTAACGTGTTTTCAAGTCCGTCAGGCGTATGTGCATAATCTACGTATATAGGCGAATCGTTATATATTTCAACAAGTTCAAGTCTTCCCGGAACGCCTTGAAAATCATATAACGAATTTACCGCTTTATTTTGATTTAGTTTTAATAGTGACGCAGTAGTTAAACTTGCCATTACGTTATACACGTTAAATATTCCTATTGTGTTTACCTTTATCGTTTTTATATAATCAAATAAATTTATAGTAAATATAGTGGTTGATTTGTAATTTTCGATATTAACGGCAAAAGTGTCGCTTGGATTTTCTAATCCGTATAAATAACAATCGGCATTTGACTTTTTTATTATTTCAAAACCATATTTATCGTCAGTATTTATTATTGCGTATCTACACCTTTCTTTTGTGAAAAAACTTTGCTTTACGTTTTTATAAATTTCAAAATCTTTAAAGTAATCTAAGTGGTCGGTTGTGCAATTAGTGTAAATTAACGCTTCAAAATATAGCGCATCTACCCTTTTTTGATATATTGCGTGCGCTGAAACTTCCATAAAACAATATTCAATGCCCTCTTTATACATTTCACTTAAAATTTTACTTATAAAAATGCTATCGGGCGTTGTCATATCTATATCAATAAAATGATTATTATAACTTATACCTAACGTACCTATTACTCCTACTTTTTTATTACAACTTGAAAATATATGCTTTAATAAGTACGTTATAGTCGTTTTTCCGTTAGTGCCTATTACTCCTACTAATTTTGGCGAGTTTTCTAAATTGAAAAAATTATAACTCATTTTTGCCATAACTAAATTTACGTCACCAACTAAAACGTACGGAATATTTCCTATTGGCTTTTTACTCGTTACTACTACTATCGCTCCTTTTTTTATTGCATCTTTTATATAGGAATTTCCATCTTTATTATTACCATCAACGGCAAAAAACAAACTTTCGCTATTTATAAATCTACTATCTAAACTTATATCTTTTATATCTAACTCTAAACTTACGTTTTTTTCGATAAATTCTACGTTTTTAAGCAATTCACATAATTTCATAAACTCTCGACTCCTATATTTTTTGACTGAATTATTCCTGTAAACACTTCTTTACAAATAGGTGCTGAAACGGTTGAACCATACGTTCCACCTATTGGCTCGTCAACGATAACAAGGGCTAAATATTTTGGGTTATTTGCTGGAAAAAATCCTATAAAACTCATTACGTATTTGCCTACGTTTATAACTCCGTTATTAAATTTTTGCGCCGTTCCTGTTTTACCCGCAACCCTATAATTTTCTATATAGGCTTGCTTACCCGAACCTTCGCTAACAACTTTTTCTAAGTAGTCGCACATAATTTTTGAAGTATTTGAAGATATTATCGTTTTCTCTTTTGAAAATTGTGTTTTTACGGTAATTTCATTACTATTAGTGTAAATTTCTTTTACTAAATGTGGCGTAACTTTATACCCGCCGTTACATACCGCACTCGTTGCTACGGCAAGTTGAAGTGGCGTGCACGCTATTGATTGTCCAAATGAAATACGTGCTAAATCGCCCTCCGTTGCACTGCTATACGGAATAACCATTCCTTGCGCTTCGCCGTTTAAATCAATTCCCGTGCATTTTCCATACCCTACGCTATTTACGTATTTATAAAACGTTTCTTTTCCTAACGATAACGCAATATCTACAAATATAGGGTTACAACTATTATTTAACGCCATACTTAAATTTTCGTTTGCGTGCTTACCTTTATCGTGAGTTGACCAACATTTGATTTTTTTACCACCTACGTACCTATATCTATTACTTGAAAATATATGCGTTAATGAAAACGCTTTATTGTTACCTTTATAAAATTCTTCTATATTTGCACTTGCCGTTAAAGTTTTAAAAGTTGAGCCTGGCTCGTAACTATCGCTAATTATACTAATCCTACCAAGTTTATTTAAAGCATCTATATCGTTATACGGAACTTCGTTTAAGTTAAAAGACGGCTTTTGACTCATTGCTAATATTTCGCCATTATTACAATCCATAACTAAAATTGACGCTGATTTCGGCGTATACTCACTCATCGCTTTATCAGTTAACGCCTCAACAATTTCTTGTATTTCGTAATCTATCGTAAGCATTAAGTTTAAACCGTCAGTTGCGGGCAAGTAATATGGATTTCCATTTTCTAAATCACTTCCCGTTAAATCGGCTTCGTATAGTATTTCGCCGTTTATTCCAGATAAATACTTATCGTAGTATAGTTCTAATCCCGATATGCCGTTTCCATCTTGCGAAGTGTACCCTATCGTTTGGCATAATAATTCGTTGTACGGATAATATCTCGTTACGTCTTCAGCATAATAAACGCCTTCTAAATTATGCTTTTCAAGTTTTACAATATCGCTTTTTTCAGCGTGCTTTTTTACTTTTATTTCACTTACTTTCGTAGTTGTTATTTTTTCTTTAATTTTTTGACTATCAAGAGCAAAAATATCCGCTAATACTTTTGAAACGTTATCAACGTCTTTTACCGCTCTTGGACGAACAAAAACGGTGTAAGTTTCTTTGCAGGTTGCTAAAACTACACCGTTTCTATCAACAATATCGCCTCTATTAGCGAGTACGGGTATATTTCTTGTCCATTGGTCAACCGCCTTTTTTTGAAGGTCTGCACCCCAAATTACTTGTATATAAAAAAATCTTGCCACTATAAACAAAAAAATAAAGGTTATTGCAATTACACTTGCGAATAACCTCTTTCGTACCTTAAATATTGAATATATATTTATAATTATTACCTCTTATTTCATTCCTAATTCATATGCCTTTTCCAAAATTGTTTCATCACTTTTAACTTCGTCTAATATGGCTTGACGACTTGAATTTTGTTCAATTAAACTTTCTATTTGCGTTTGTTTTTCAGTTATTACGCCGTTCATACTTTTAAGCAAAATAGTGTTAAATATTACTAAAATTGATAACATTATTATAACTGCCGTTGCGAACACTACCATAAGTTTACTTTTTGATGATAAAGACGTAGTCGTTTGACTTGGAGAATAAGTCTCTTTTCTAACGTCTTTATAAATATCTGCCTTGCTTACGCCCTCAAATTGCATTGTAGTTGAAGATGGAACAACGTCAACGTTTACACCTTGCGTATATTGTCTATAAACGTTTTCAGTTTCTTTTATTTGTGTTTGATAAGCATAATTATCATAATGAATTATTTTGTCAAAATTTTCTGAAATTTTTGAGTTAAATTTAACTGCTTCTATATCTTCTTCTACCGCTACCGCAGTTGAAACGGCACTTTCCGTATCAAATTCATCAACAAATGAACTACTTTGTGTTACGTTGTATTGCTTATTATTAAACATATTAAACTAACCCCCTACTTATTCTTGATTTTTAAAGTTTTTCTGCTATTCTTAATTTCGCGCATTTTGAACGGCTATTTTCAGCCTGTTCTTCTTCGCTTGCAATTATAGGCTTTTTATTTATCAACTTAACTACTTGCTTTCTATTACATACGCACGGATATCTTTTATCACATGTGCAACTTGTAGATAAGTCGTTAAAAACGTTTTTAATTATTCTGTCTTCTAAACTATGAAAGGTTAATACCGCTATTCTTCCACCGCTTGCAAGTTTTGAAACCATATCTCGAATAGCCTTTTCAAGACCGTCCAACTCTTCGTTTACCGCAATTCTTATTGCTTGAAAGGTGCGTTTTGCAGGATGCCCGTCTTTTTGAAATTTCATAGGTATAGAATTTTTTATTATTTTGACAAGTTGTCCACAAGTTTTTATGCTTTCCTCTTGCCTTGCTTTTACTATGTTACTTGCAATTTTGTATGCAAATTTTTCTTCGCCGTATGTTTCTAAAATATATTTTAGCCTACTTTCAGCATATTCGTTTACAACCTCGTAGGCTGTTAGTGGTGAAGACTTGTCCATTCTCATATCTAAAAAACTATCTTCACTCATATAAGAAAAGCCCCTTTCTCGATTGTCTAATTGATACGAACTAACGCCTAAATCAATTATTATTCCATCAACTTCACTTATATTTAAACTTTCAAGTATTACGTTGAAGTTTTTGAAATTGTCTTTTATCGCTTTAAATCTTGAACCGTACCCTGCAAGCCTTTTCGTTGCTGAAATTATTGCTTCTTCATCTCTATCGGTTGCTATTAACATTCCGTTTGGATACGTTCTTTTTAATATTTCGCCAGAATGCCCGCCACCGCCTAACGTTCCGTCAAAATAAATTCCGCCGTCTTTTAAGTTGAGTGCATTTATACATTCATTAAGCATTACAGGGATATGTTTAAATTCCATTTACTTACCCCTATTACGCAAAAAATCAATCCTTTCTTCATAAGTTTTTGCATTACGCATTTTTTCACGCTCGTCTTTTGCGTATATATCAATATGGTTTAACATACCTACAAATGCTATTTCTTTTTCAATGCCAGCAAACTTTTTTAATTTGTCAGGTAAAACTACTCTACCTTGCCCGTCTTCACTTGCAGTAAAAACTAAACTTAATACTTCAGTTAAACTCTCTAATGAATCTTTATCAAAAATACTAATATCTTTGATACTGCCAAACTGCTCGTCAAACGCTTGTTTAGAATAAATGCTTATACATTTAGTAGTACCACGCATAAAAACATAGTCGTTTCCCAACTCTTGTTTTAATTTGGCTGGAATTCTTATTCTGTTCTTTGCATCAACTTGATGCTCGTATTCGCCAAAAAACATTGCACTACCCCCTTTTTAGCATTTATACGTTAATAATAGCATACTTTTTTGGGAATTGCAACCACTTTTAGTAAATTTTGTCCACTTTTTTTAATTTTTTTTACTTTTTTTGGGACACATTGTGTTTTTTAGGCAAATTTTATAGTACACACTTTGGTTAAAATCTTTACTTTCGCCTATAAATTTTATAAATTTAGTAGTGTTAGAGTTGTTAAATAAGTTAAACTCTTTTAAGTACGAATAAACTTTTAGCATTGAAATATATTCTGGCGAAACGAATTTAACTTCACTAAGGGATTTTTTTAGGTTATTTAAAACAAAGGCGTAATGAGTGCAACCTAAAATAACGTAAGAAACACTTTCGTTTATTTTTTCTATTACGCTACTAAGGTTAACGTTTGATAAATTAAAAATATTTCTTTCAATATCTAACGCTAAATTAGATAGCGGAATAATCTTCGTTAATTTATTATTCTTTATAATAAATTCACTATTTGCGGTATTATTAGTACAAAGTAACGTTGAATTTTTTAAATTGAGCACAGGAAGCGTATTTATTATTTTTATTTTATATTTTTTACAAAGTTTTTCATAAATGGTTGTAGATAAGGTGTTGCACGCTAAAACTAAAACCTTAATTTTATATTTAAGTAACTTGTTTACGTTTTTTACCGCTAAATTATAAAGTGATTTTATATCTTTATTTCCGTAAGGCGCATTATGATTATCTCCAAAATACAAATAGTTTTCGTAGGGCAAATATTTATGCAACAACTTTAAAACGTTAAGACCACCTATTCCGCTATCTAATTTAGCGTTATATATTGAAAGAAATATTTTTAATTTATCAAACGTTAACCTTAGTA